>CALJHL010000001.1 GCA_938075435.1 uncultured Thalassotalea sp.
CACGCGAATATTTTTCTTTTAAATAATTTAAAATTGCAACTTCAACATCGTTGATTGGAGCAAAGTCTGAGTGACCGCCTTCGCCACCAACACTTATCCATTGGTCATTGCCCCAAATTACGTTGGCAACTCCTAAACCGGTGCCTGGGCCACAAATAGCGATAGGTTTATGTTTGACAACCTCTCCACCTCCCACTTTATATTTTTGTGAATCATCGAGACTATTAATCGACCAAGCTATCGCTGTATAGTCGTTGATCATATGCAGCTCTTTCAAACCTAGATCAGCTTGTAATTTGCTTTTGGAAAAGCTCCACGGCAAGTTGGTCATATCAATTAAGTCTTGATCAACAGGGCAAGCGATTGCGAAACAGGCGTTAACTTTTTGGTTGTGGCTGTTTATCGATAACTCTTCGAGATAATCATCAATAACAATGCGTAAACTTGAATATTCAGCACATTGGTATTTTTTTAAGCTCTGTAAATTCCCGTTTTCATCGATTATTGCCAGCCGAAGGTTTGTACCGCCGATATCAGCAACTATATTAATTGTGTTATCTGACATCTTAATTAATCCTCTGAAAACAAAGAACAAGCGCCTAACTCAGCACCGCTTAAGTTACTTCGCATAAAACCAAACATTTCACGACCCATGCCTTGATGCTCATGTTGGGCTGCAAATTTAGCCAGAGGACGGGCATTTAATTCAGCGTCATCAACTAACAACGTTAATTCACCGTTTATGCCATCGACTAAGATCATATCGCCAGTTTGTACTTTTGCGATCAAACCACCGTCTAAGGCTTCTGGTACTAAGTGAATCGCGGCTGGAACTTTACCTGAAGCGCCTGACATACGACCATCGGTAACCAAAGCAACATTAAAGCCTTTATCTTGTAACACGCCAAGTGGTGGTGTTAATTTGTGACATTCAGGCATGCCGCGAGCTTTCGGGCCCTGAAAGCGCACTACCGCGACAAAATCTTTGTCTAAAGAGCCAGATTGAAACGCCGCGTCTAATTCATGTTGATCTTCGAAAACAACCGCCGGGGCTCTAATAACGTCCTGGCCCGGGCGTAATGAAGAGGTTTTCAACACTGAACGACCTAAATTACCTTTTAATAATTTTAAGCCACCATCGCTTTTAAATGGCGCACCTGGTGCGGCAATAATATCGATATCACCAGATTCAGTAGGACCATCGACCCAAACTAATTCGCCATTAACCATAGTTGGCACTTGTGTATAACGCTCAAGACCTTGACCACAAATAGTATCTACGTCTTCATGAACAAAACCACCATCAATTAATTCGCGGAACAATAACGCCATTCCACCCGCTTCTTGAAATTGGTTAATATCGGCAAAACCATTCGGGTAAATGCGGGTCATTAACGGTACCGCATCGGATAAGTCGGCAAAATCGTCCCAATTAATAATAATACCTGCAGCACGCGCAAAAGCGATTATGTGCATGGTTAAATTAGTGGAACCACCGGTTGCAAGCAGCGCCACAATTGCGTTTACAATTGATTTTTCATTGACCATTTTGCCAACTGGAACATAGTTTCCAGATTGTTGAGTCAAACGGGTTACTTGCCGAGCCGCAGCTTTAGTTAATTCTTCGCGAAGTTGGGTATTGGGTGCAACAAAAGACGCACCAGGTAAATGTAAACCCATTACTTCAACCACTAACTGATTTGAATTGGCCGTGCCAAAGAAAGTACAGGTACCAGCACTGTGGTAAGAAGCAGATTCAGCTTCAAGTAACTCATCTTCACCAACTTCACCTTGGGCAAATTGTTGTCTAACTCGAGCTTTTTCTTTGTTTGGCAGACCTGAAGGCATAGGACCGGCGGGGATAAACACGGTAGGAAGATGGCCAAAAGTCATCGCCGCAATAAGTAGTCCGGGGACTATTTTATCGCAGATACCCAACATTACAGTACCATCAAACATATTATGTGACAGCGCGACTGCAGAAGACATGGCAATAACATCGCGACTCATTAAACTAAGGTCCATACCTGGTTGACCTTGAGTTACACCATCACACATCGCGGGTACGCCACCGGCAAATTGGGCGACGCCGCCTGTTTCTCGAACCGCTTGTTTAATAATTTGCGGATAAGTTTCGTATGGCTGATGCGCTGAAAGCATATCGTTATAAGCTGAAACAATAGCCACATCGCTGTGATTTAATTGCTTTAAAATATCTTTATCTTCTTTACCACACGCGGCGAAACCATGAGCTAAATTGCCACATGAAAGCACCGAACGGTGAACTTTAGATGATTTGGCATTATCAATTTTTGTTAGATAATCACTTCTTAAATTTTTGCTGCGCGCAATAATGCGATCGGTAATGGCAGCTATTGTAGGATTTAATGTTGACATAGATTATTCCGCCCAGAGAATTTCACAGGTTTTACTGTGATTATGTAAAAAAGCCCGAATTGGCATTTCTACTGCATTTTCATTTGCTAAAGCCTTATTAAGCACATCGAGTTTTGATTGCCCAACGATGTGTAAATACAGGTTTGTAGCGGTAATTAATGCGTTATAGTTAAAAGTAATTCGTTCAAACGGAGCCGTGGTCGGCACCACCTTAATTAACGCTGGTGGCGCGATAGCATCTAGCCCCAAGTGTACTTGCGCACTACAAGGAAAAATTGACGCCGTATGCCCGTCTTCACCCATACCCAGAATAACAACATCAAATGGCAATATTTGTGCATTGGCTTGTGCTGTTATTTCATTAAGAAAGTTTTGTTCAAACTCAACAGATTTTTTTAAGTTAAAAAAAGTTGCGGCGCTGGCGTTATTTTGTAATAAATTTTCAGATAACAA
>CALJHL010000002.1 GCA_938075435.1 uncultured Thalassotalea sp.
CTTTAAAAACCGTAAATAGGGCACCCTGATATGGATCAGACTCTTCACTTTCATCATTGTTCCCGGCATTTTCACTAGTTTCTTTAAAGAACATATCGGCAAAAAATGGCGTTAGGGTGATGGCTGTGATCCAACTCATAAATAACGATATAAATAATACCCAAAACAAGGTACTGGCAAATTCACCAGTAGAGTCTGGTGATAAACCTATTGGCGCAAAAGCCGCTATCGCAATGATGGTTGCAGCCAAAAGTGGCCAAATGGTTTGTTTAACAATTGCTTTTGCCGATTGTAATTTAGTGAGCCCTTTAGATTGGCCGATGAGTATGCCTTCGACTACTACAATGGCATTATCAACCAGCATACCTAAGGCAATAATTAACGCCCCTAACGAAATTCGCTGTAAATCAATTGCCATGCCTTTCATCACTAAAAAGGTGCCCAATACCGTTAATAACAAGATTAAACCGATCAATAAACCTGATTTTACGCCCATAAAAATCAGTAACACAACAACAACTATCGCTACCGCTTCAACGAGGTTTAAAATAAAAGAGGCAACCGAATTATCAACTTCTTTGGGTTGGTCATAAATAACGCCAATATCTATGCCTGCCGGTCTTTCTGCATCTAACTCAATTAATTTTTGGTCGATCAACTTACCGATTTTCACCACATTAACGCCACTGGTGAATGAGATAGCCACATTAATTGCATTTTTATGATCAAATTTAATAAGGTTAGTGGGCACTTCGGCATAGCCTTTAGATACGCTAGCAACATCTTTTAAATAAATTAACTTATTACTGCCTTGTTTGGCGATAAGTAAGTCTTCCATTTGCTTTACGGAAGTATATTCTCCAGTTGGGTGGATATAGATATATTCAGGACCGGCGCGCAATGCGCCCGCGGGTTGTACGGTATTTTGAGTAACAAGTAGGTTATTAATAGTGGATGGAGCTATACCTAATGAAGCCAATTTATTAGCCGAAACTTCTATAAAAACCACCTCTTGTTGTTCGCCTGCAACAGATACTCTTGATACCCCATCAACCAGTTCGATTTCTCTTTTGAGAAAATCAACATAGTCTTTTAAATCATCATAATTATAACCGTCGCCAGTTATTGCCCACATAATGCCGTAAACATCGCCAAAGTCATCAATGATTTTTGGATCGCCTACGCCAGGTGGCAGGTTAGGTGCTAAATCATTAACTTTTCGACGAAGTTCATCCCAAATTTGTGGTAACTCTTCTTTACCATAAATGTTCTTCATGGTTACCGTTATTTGCGAAAGTCCTCTGCTATTTATTGATTTTATTTCATCAATATAAGGCAAAGTATTAATTTCCTTTTCTATCAAGTAGGAAACTTCTTCTTCGACTTGTAGCGGAGTCGCACCGGGGTAAGCGGTAATGACCAAAGCATCTTTTATGGTAAACTCTGGATCTTCAAGTTGCCCTAAGCCTAAATAGGAAAACGTGCCGCCAATTAATAAGATCAGGGTAAACATCCAACTGATAACTTTATTTTTTATAAAATACTCTGCGATATTCATTTAGTGTTACCTTCTGGTCGAAGTACATCAACGGCTAGTCCATTTTGCAGGTACATCATTCCTGCGACTACGATTTCATCGCCCTCATTTAAGGAACCACCAACATCGATAAAAGAAGAATTCGAAAAGCCCTCAGTCGTTACTGGTATTGACTCCACCGTCGAATCGCTGCTAACTCGCCAGACATAGAGCTCTTTATCTTCACTGATTATTTCATCAGAAAATACTATCGCTGTAACCGGGACACTGTTCATCCCGGCTTTTCGGGTATTTAATTTATCAGAGCTTATTTCAACACTACCAGGCATACCTTGTAAGGCGATCCTTTTGTTATCGACCGGCATTTCTAAGATCAGCAGGTATTTTTTTTCTTTGTCTGTTTGTTCTGTAGTATGCTCTTTGTAGACGGCATTAAAAGTATGATCTGGATAGGCATCTAACACGACATTAAAATTTAACTTGTCTCTATTGCCAGCATTTCTTTTTGCCGTTGCTAGGATAGCATCGGGCAAGTCTACTTTTATTTCAATTTTATCGATGCGATGCAGTACTGCCACAAGCTGACCGGTTGAGGTATTTTGAAAATTATCGGCAATAACATCGGCAATAACGCCATCAAATGGCGCCCTTAACTCAACGTAACCTAATTGCAATAAAGCATACTCATATTGGGCTTTGGCAACACGGTACTTAGCTTCAAGTTCATCATAAACACTTTGTGCCATATTTCCTAGCGCCACCATTTTTTTGGATCGATCCATGGTTAATTTAGCAATTTCTACTTTCGCTCTTCGATCTTTAACGGTTAACTCAAACGTCGTCGGGTCTATTCGCGCAATAAGATCACCTTTTTGCACTTTTTGACCATTGTATGCCGGCACATCAATCAACTCACCATTGATTCTAAAACTTAAATGCGTTAAATCACTGGCCCTGACCACGGCCGGAAAATTTTGTACATTTTCACTGATTTTCTTAGGGATAATATAGGTTTCAACTAACGGCTTGACCACGGTTACTTTCGATTTTTCACTACATCCTGCTAACGTGACAACTAGTAAGCCGATGTAAGCTATGAGATTATTTTTTTTCATTCTAAAGCCCTCGCTCTTTATACCAAGGTTTGACCAATTGCCCATCGGTAAGATCATGCACGCCCGACGTCACAATAAAGTCACTGTCATTTAGGCCGGACAGGACAATATTATTGTCATCTAGGGTGATTGCATGTTTTGAAATTTTTTGACTGTTCGGATCATATTTCCACACAAAAATATTATTGTTCTCTCGCATTAATGCTGGTTCTGCAATGTTGGTGATAAGTTCAGAGTCACCCAAGGATAATTCAAGGGTTGCTATGGCTGACATCCCGGACAGTACATTAATGTTGCTAGGTTTTGGCAAGGTTAACTTAACTTTATAAGAGCCTGAATCAGGATCTGCAACCGTCGCAATACTTTTGAATGATGCTGTAAAAACACTACCGCTACTGACTGGGAATAACACCGAAATTGTTTTCGCATTATTTGCTAAGGAGAGTTTTTTTAGCGGTGATATCAAACGCTCTGGCACCGAAATAATCACATCAATGGCATCCTCAGATTGAATTGACATGACAGGCTCTTGTTCAAAAGCATTTTCAAAATTACTTTTATAGGTGTTAGCGATAATGCCATCATAAGGGGCGTATATTTTTGTATAAGATAAATTCGCTAAAGAGGTTTTGTAATTTGATTCGGCAATACGTAATTCCGCTTTAGATTGGTCAAAGTCTTCTTGAGAAATCAAATGTTCGATAATTAATTTTTCAGAACGTTGATGTTGCACTGTCGCCAGATCAAAGTTTGCCTGTTGTGCTTGGCTAGATAATTGATAATCTTTAGGATCTAATTCAATAAGCAACTGACCTTTGCTGACATGTTGCCCTGATTGCACATGAAAACGCAGGATTTCTCCAGGTACCCTAAACGCTAACTCTGCTTGGTCACTGGCTTCAACCTCACCAGGGAAAGTAAAATTCTTTTGTTTAAGTAAATTAATTTCTAATAAATTAACCGGCCGTATCACCTCAGTAACTTGTTTGTTATTGGCATCTGAGCAAGAAAGTAAGGTGCCTACAACAAATGCCAAAGCGAAATGTTGACGTAATAAAGCCATCGCGGTTAACTCCATCTAATCATTGGAAAATAACTAATACAAGTCATTGTAATCGCTATTTTCGATACTAAAAAATTTATCTAATACAGTTAGTTAACTGTATCATGTTTTTATGCAAATGAAAGAAAATCGAATGCTAAATTAAGCCTTATAAAAGAAGCGGTCATTGCACCTTAACCTAGCATTAACTTAATGTAATAAGTTTAGTCACATTGTTTTTAATATCTATTACTTGGGTAAATATACTTAACTTTTAATGTTTTGGACGTCTAGACGTAAATTTCTGGATTTAATTTGCAAAGCAAGGTAGAATTCGCTCCATTATTATATAATAAACATTATTTTTTACTGTTTCGCTGTAGCATATTGTTTATTAAGAATTTATCTAAGATTAAGAGAACACCTTATGACTAAACATTATTTTACTTCAGAGTCTGTATCTGAAGGTCATCCAGATAAAATTGCCGACCAAATTTCGGATGCAGTACTTGATGCTATTATTGCCAAAGATAAACAAGCTCGGGTTGCTTGTGAAACTATGGTGAAAACTGGCGTTGCTATAATTTCTGGTGAGGTTACTACTTCCGCTTGGGTTGATTTAGAAAAAATTACCCGTAACGTGATCAGCAGTATTGGTTATACCTCTTCTGATGTTGGCTTTGATGGTGAAACCTGTGGCATTATGAATTTAATTGGTCAGCAATCTCCAGAAATCGCACAAGGTGTCGATCGCACCAGTCCAGAAGAACAAGGTGCAGGAGATCAAGGGTTAATGTTTGGTTATGCCACCAATGAAACCGAAACGTTAATGCCGGCACCATTATATTATTCGCATCGTTTAGTTGAACGCCAAGCTGAAGCTCGTAAATCAGGAGTATTGCCTTGGTTACGTCCTGATGCAAAATCGCAAGTAACCTTTATTTATGAAGACAACAAGCCCGTTGCCATAGATACTGTGGTACTTTCAACTCAACATAATC
>CALJHL010000003.1 GCA_938075435.1 uncultured Thalassotalea sp.
ATCGGATGGCTGAACGGGAAGCTCTAGCACGAGATAACGCTTTACCAGAGTCAGTATTAATGGCTGTTTCTGATACTTATACCGGTATTGCTGAAAAAATCACTGGCGAAAAAATTGTAATTTCAGATGATCCTAAAGCCGAAATTATCGAAATTTTACGTCAGCAATACAATTTAATTGATTAATTTATTGTTGTTTAGAACATAGGATCAGAGTCAGGTTATTTAACCTGACTCTGATTTTATTTTTTCGCAGAAAAAAAGGGCAGCTCAGTTAATTCTGGGCTGCCCTTTTCTTTAGGTGTTTTTAGAATATTACTAAATTAGATACTGGTGATATTTACCGACAACTTAAGCATTTGCCCTGGTTGCAGGTATTTTTTACGATTTAAATTATTCCATTTTTCAATATCGGTAATACTCACCTTAAATTTATTGGCAATTCTATCTAACGAATCGCCGTTTCTCACTTTATAGTTAATGCTGCGTATAATTGAGTTACCCGTAGCTGCCGGTTGATTACTGGCTAATGCCACTTTAGAGCCAGTCCAAATAGTTAATTTTTGGCCTAAACGAAGCATATCTTTCGGGGCAAAACCATTCCATTTAGCAATCTCTTTGCTTGAAACTTTGTATAGCTGGCCGATATCCCAAAGGGTATCGCCTTTTTTAACGGTGTAATTTACTTTATTGCCTTGGCCTTTACTGGCAATTTTAGTGCGTCGTATTTGTTCATAAGACTTGTAACGGTCTAACGATTGGGTTGCAGTTGGGATCAACAAGAATTTACCCGCGCGAATGTTATTATTCGCCATGCTATTGGCTTCTTTAATCACCGTAGTCGTGGTATTAAAACGTCCGGCAATAACGCTTAGGCTGTCACCATTTTTAATTTTGTAACGTTGCCAAGAAAGTCTGTCTTCTTTATCTAATTTTTGTAAACCAAGTTTAAAGCTATCAACTTTATTATTAGGAATAAGCAAATTGTGAGGGCCGTTTGGTGCAGTAGCCCAGCGATTAAAGCCAGGATTTAAGCCATGCAGTTCATTAATTGTTAAGTCCGCTAAGTCGGCAGCTAGTGCCAGATCAAGTTGGCTACCAATATCGACTTTACTGATCACCGGCTGATTGGCAATGGCGTATAAGCTGACATTAAAATCACTTGGGCGTTTAAAAATATCGGCAAGTGCCAATAATTTAGGAACATAATCACGGGTTTCGCGCGGTAATTTCAAATGCCAAAAATCGGTGGCTAGGCCTTTCCGAGCATTGGCTTTAACCGCTCTTGAAACTCGACCTTCGCCAGAGTTGTAGGCGGCTAATGCTAACAACCAATCGCCGTCAAAACGCTTGTGCAAATATTTTAAAAATAAAATGGCGGCTTGAGTCGATGCGGCAACGTCGCGGCGCCCGTCGTACCACCAGTCTTGCTGTAAACCAAACTGTTTACCGGTTCCAGATAAAAATTGCCACATACCAGAGGCACTGCCATGAGAATAAGCAAAGGGGTCATAAGCACTTTCAACAATTGGCAATAGCACCAATTCCATCGGCATGTTGTTTTTTTCTAACTCTTCAACGATATAATAAATAAAGGGTTCAGATCGTTTCGCAACTCGGTCTAAGTAAGTATTGTGTTTTGCATACCAGTTACGTTGTGAAATAACTTGTTTGTTCTCGGGAATAGGGAAGTTTAGTTGGCCACGTACTCGATCCCAAATATTATCGGTCACCGTTAATATTTCTTGATCAGATAAAGGAATATCAATATCTTCCTTGGGGTGAATAACGTTGGCAGATTCATCCACTAATAACGCGTTGAATATGTCGTCATTTTGGGCTAATTGCTCGACATCAATCGTAGCTGGATCTTTAGGGCTATTGGTGGTGATATTTTGGCATCCAACCAACAATGCTAACGACATTGGTAATAAAATTTTCTTCATGAATGTTGATTTTTTACAAGCGCTGAAATAATTGTAATTGCGCTTTATCCTTATTTATTGGTTTTGATGTAGACATTGATGTTGGCGTGCTACTCGGCCGTTAAAAATTGTCTTTTAATGTTCGAATTATAGCAAAAACTTGCTCATCAGTTTGTAATAATTTTTGTGCCTTTTGTTCCGCAATTGTTTTGACACTAGCAATATGGCTTCTTAGAAATGGGTTGATTTTTTTTTCTAAACCGATTGTTGTTGGGATCGTCGCTATATTATTGGCTCTTAACTGTAAAACATTCTGATAGTAACTCTGTAGTTGACCATTATCTGGCTCAATAGTTCGAGCAAAATTTAAATTCGAGATAGTATACTCGTGCGCACAATACACCTTGGTATGTTCAGGCAATTTCGCCAGCTTAGTTAATGAATTTAACATTTGTGCTGGAGTCCCTTCAAACAAACGACCACAGCCAGCTGAAAACAAAGTGTCACCACAAAACAGCATATCATCACCGTAATAAGCGATATGTCCAAAAGTGTGGCCAGGTAAGTCAATAACTTGTAAACAAAGTTCGAGATTAGGTAAGGTAATGGCATCACCTTCAACCAATTTATGATCAAGCAGAGCAATTGCTTCTGCGCCAGGACCATAAACACTTAATGGCTGGCCTTGGTTTTGCGCAAATTGTTTAATTAATTCTAAGCCACCAATATGATCACTATGATGATGAGTAATTAATACTGCATCAAGTATTAAATTTTGGCTGTTTATATAATCTAAACAAACTTGCCCATCTCCTGGATCAACCAGCGCACAATGATTATTGGACTCGTTTATGATTAACCAAATATAGTTATCATTAAAAGCTTTTATTGCGTGTATGTTAAGCATAGGTTCACTCATTTTGGTTTGATTAAGTATAACCTTTTTCAATGCTGATTTAAAATTAGGATCTAGCAAATAGGAGATTTTATTATTATATATAGTACAAGTAGCAGGTTTATTGTTGCCATTAACAGAGTCTGTTAATGTTATTGCTGATCTTAGAAGTCGATAGCTCTTTAAGTGGTTAATACAAATTGGCTAATTTGTTGTTGCCAATATACTATTAAGCAATAATGGTCATTTAAAACCCGGTTAAGTATGCTGCGGGTTTATAAATTTAATTTTAACTCAAATGCTTTTACTAATATTGTACTCATAAACTATGAAACCAGCACTAGCTTATAATGAACCCACTGAACCTGAATCCTGGCAAGACTTGCCAAATGGCCAGTTAATTGCGTCCAGTATTGAACAGCAACTTTTACCCTGGTGGTCTAGATTATTTGGCTATCATTTATTAAAACTCGGAAATTTGAGTGGTTACATCGATAGCTCGCAAGCCATGATAAAGCATCAAGTTAAGGTTTCTGCAAATGCCGACCAAGCAAATGTGGTAGCCGAAATAGATGACTTGCCTTTTTTAGAGCATAGTATTGATGTTTGTTTATTGAATCATTGTTTAGAATTTTCAGTGGATCCGCATCATATTTTAAGAGAGGCCGATCGGGTGCTTATACCTAACGGTCATATTATCATCAGCGGTTTCAATCCATTTAGTTTAGCGGGTTTAAATAAATTACTGCCATTTAGAAGACAAGAGCTGCCATGGCAAGGCCGATTTTTTACGCCGATGCGGGTAAAAGATTGGTTGAATTTACTTGGTTATGAAATTATCGAAGATCAACGTTTTTTACATACCAGTTTACATTCTCAAGTCATTGTGAATAGTTGGTGGCGTAGCCATTGGCAAAATTTTGCTAGCAAATATCTACCGACATTAGGTTCTGTTTATATTATTATTGCCAAAAAACGGGTCCATCCTTTAACGCCAATCAGACCTAAATGGAAATTAAGACCGCAGTTTAATCCGGTCAAAGTATCTACTATGGATAGCTATAAGCGCTAAACTAAATACCAATGCCGGTCTAAGTAATAATAATATAAAAATCCGATTAAGAGAGAATCCTTACCTTGTTAACTGCACTCACCCCTTTATTTTTGGCTGTCGATTTTGGTAGCCAATCGGTTCGAGTTATTATTTATAACAAGCATGGCGACGTTGTGCTGCAAGAACAGCTGGCAAATTTCAGCTATTTACACCCTCAAATTGGCTTGGTCGAGCAGCTACCCGATTGGTTTTATCAACAATTGCGCATTGCTTGTCAAAATATGATGACCAAAGCTGAAAAGCAAGGCATTGATCTGCGAGAAATTAGTGCCCTTGGTATCACCACAATGCGCAATACCCTAATCAATCTTGATAAGGAGGGCGTCGCATTACGAAATGCGATTCATTGGAGCGATAACCGCAAAGCGACATCCTTGCCAACACTGCAATGGTATTGGCGAATACTGTTTAACTGTTTAAAACCGGTTAATACTATCCTGAAAAATATGCAGGCAAGCGCTTTTATCAATTACATTGCAGAGCATGATCAACCGGCGTGGCAAAAGACTCACAGTTTGTTATTACTTTCGGGGTATTTGCAATATCGATTAACGGGCAGACTATGTGACTCGTTCGCAAATATTATTGGTTTTTTGCCTTTTGATTTTAAAAATGCTTGTTGGCATTCTCCTACCGCCTGGCAATTTCAGGCATTAGCGGTTAAAGAACATTGGTTACCAGAGCTCGTTGCGCCGGGGACGGATATTGGTTTATTAGCAGAAAAAAGCCGCCATCAATTAAGGTTACCTAAAAACATCGCTGTTATTGCATGCGCGGCAGACAAAGCCTGCGAGGTGCTAGGATCTGGCTGTTTTCGGCCTGGACAATTACACATAAGTTTAGTTAGTGCGGTAAC
>CALJHL010000004.1 GCA_938075435.1 uncultured Thalassotalea sp.
CAAACTCCCAATGGAATGACTTATATAAAGAGCTCCTTTAATTCTGTTTTAGTCACAGTTTGCGTTAGGAGATCCCACCCAAAAGCACGGTGGGAAGACGGCGTTATTTTTCGGAGAAAGTGTAGGTCTGCAATTCGCTCAAAGCAGCCTGTCAAAGCAAAACTGTTCTTACGTTGATAGAACTCATCTTACAAAATATTGTAACCCAATGATATCTATAATTTTTATTTAAACTTCAGTTGAATAATACCTGCTTTAAACGCAATAAATTCAATAGGTTACAAAAATAAGAATGGACCACTTTGTGAAAAGTGATCCATTCTGAGTAAGGAGGGTGCCATTTCGGCGCCTTGTTTGTTTCTAGCGATGATACCAATAGACTTGATATGAGTACTTACGTTAAGATTTAACTAACCACCACATTACTATTAACATCTAGGTAACCAGTTCAGTTTTTATGGATAAACAAATTAGTCGTCGCCCCAGTGCCGACACGTCCTTACTACCCGAAAACCTGCACCCACTGTTAAAAAAAATATATGCCAGTCGAGGTATAGTTGATGCAGGGCAATTAATGCACACCGCTAAGCAAATGCATTCACCCAGTGAGTTAATGGGGCTGGATGTCGCTTGTGAGCTGTTATTTAAAGCAATACAAATAAATAAACGCATTATTGTGGTTGGCGACTTTGACGCCGATGGCGCTACCAGTACGGCTTTAATGATGGATGCTTTACGCTTGTTAGGTTCGACCAATCATGACTTTTTAGTGCCAAATCGATTTGAATTTGGCTATGGCTTAACCCCGGAGATTAGTGAAGTAGCAGTTAAAGAAAAAGGCGCAGAGGTTATTGTTACTGTCGATAACGGCATTAGTTGTATCGCCGGTGTCGCCAAAGCCAAAGAATTAGGCTGCACTGTGATTGTAACCGACCATCATTTACCCGGTAATGCCTTGCCAAATGCAGATGCTATTGTAAATCCTAATCAAGTCGGCTGCTCTTTCCCGAGTAAAGCGTTAGCGGGAGTTGGTGTCGCATTTTATTTAATGTTGGCTTTACGGCAAACCATGCGTAAACATAATTGGTTTGCTGAAAAGGCAATCGCTGAACCTAATTTGGCGACATTATTGGATTTAGTCGCACTTGGCACCGTTGCTGACGTGGTGAGCCTAGATCACAATAATCGTATCTTAGTCGCGCAAGGATTGAAAAGGATCCGGGCGGGCGCAACTCGACCCGGTATGCAGGCGCTGATTGAAGTTGCAGCAAAAAATCAGCAACGCCTAGTGGCCAGTGATTTTGGCTTTGGCATAGGTCCAAGGCTTAATGCCGCAGGCCGTCTTGATGATATGGCACTAGGCATCCATTGTTTATTAAGTAATGACATACACCAAGCGCGGCAAATGGCCAGTGAACTTGATGATTTAAATAAGACCCGTCGAGAAATTGAACAAGGCATGCAATTCGAGGCGGAAAAAGTAATGCAACATGTCAATTTAGCCGCAGATAACTTACCTTCGGCATTGGCTTTATTTCAGGATGACTGGCATCAAGGTGTCATTGGTATTGTTGCCGGGCGTTTGAAAGAAAAGTTCCATCGACCGGCAATTGTTTTTGCCAGCGGCAATGGTGATGAAATTAAAGGCTCTGCTCGTTCAATTCCGGGTTTACATATTCGCGACTTGTTAGAGCATATTGATTCACAGCAGCCGGGTCTTATCTTAAAATTTGGTGGCCATGCGATGGCTGCAGGACTTTCAATTAATAAAAAAGATTTACCGTTATTTCAACGTCTGCTCAATGATACCGCCGAAAAATGGCTCAGTGCAGATATGCTGCAGAATAAAATATTGTCTGATGGCGAGTTAACTAAGGATGCAGTTAATTTAGATTTTGCCCAGTTGCTTAGAGATTCGGGACCTTGGGGGCAAAATTTTTCTGAACCTGTTTTCGATAATACTTTTCGGTTGATTCAGCAGCGAATTGTTGGTGGAAAGCACTTAAAAATGGTTGTTGATTTTGACGGTTTGGCAATTGACGCTATTGCCTTTAATGTTGATGTAAGCCAATGGCCAGATAGCCAATGTGAATGGGTTCACTTAGCCTATAAACTCGACATCAACGAATTTCGCGGTAAACAGACTGTACAATTGCTGGTTGATTATTTGCAGCCCGCCTAAATAAAAAATCGAGAAAACCGCACCTGCAATCCACTAAAACCACTATTTCAATCTAAACTGGCTTGATATGGTGGTTTTTTCTAATTACTCTGGGCTATATTCTGTAGTCAATATACGTTACAATGCGCGACTATTTTTTTAAGTTTTAAGCTGATTATTTTCGATGTTTGAAGTTGCACCCTTACATAACCAGATAAAAGATATTCGCGAACGTACTAATGTGCTTCGGGGGTACCTTTGACTATGACCAGAAATCAGAACGTTTAATCGAAGTAAGTCGAGAATTAGAATCACCTGATGTATGGAATGAACCTGAGCTTGCACAGGCGTTAGGTAAAGAACGTTCTGCATTAGAGTTGGTGGTTAAGACCATTGATGACATGGATATCGGTTGTGAAGATGTTGAAGGCTTAATTGAACTTGCCGTTGAAGAAGCGGATGAAGAAACCTTAGCAGATGTCACCGGTGAGCTTGAATCACTAGAAGCGCAATTAGCTAAACTTGAGTTTCATCGGATGTTTTCAGGCCCTCAAGATGCAAATAACTGCTACCTTGATCTGCAATCGGGCTCGGGCGGAACTGAAGCACAAGATTGGGCGCAAATGCTCCAACGCATGTTTTTACGCTGGGGTGACGCAAAAGGCTTTAAAGTAGACGTTATAGAAGAAACCGATGGTGATGTCGCCGGCATTAAAGGTTGTACCATTAAGTTTACCGGTGAATACGCTTTTGGTTGGTTAAGAACCGAAACCGGCGTCCACCGTTTAGTGCGTAAATCGCCATTTGATTCGAGTGGTAAACGCCATACATCTTTTGCCTCAGCGTTTATTTATCCTGAGATTGATGACGATATAGAAATTGATATAAACCCTGCTGATTTGCGCATTGATACTTTTAGAGCATCAGGCGCTGGTGGTCAGCATGTAAACAAAACAGATTCAGCAATTCGTATTACTCACGTTCCTACGAATGCTGTGGTTAGCTGTCAAGCTGATCGCTCGCAACATAAAAACCGAGCAACGGCAATGAAACTGTTAAAAGCTAAGTTGTACGAACTCGAGATGCAAAAACAAAATGCGGATAAACAACTCTTAGAAGATGGTAAATCGGATATAGGTTGGGGCAGTCAAATACGTTCATATGTGCTTGATGATAGCCGCATTAAAGATTTAAGAACTGGGGTTGAGTCGCGTAATACGCAAGCAGTACTCGACGGCAGTTTAGACCAATTTATTGAAGCTAGCTTAAAGTTTGGCCTCTAAACAAATTACGTAATATTGAGAACTTAAAATGACTGAACAAGTAAAAGATGAAAACAAGTTAATCGCCGAGCGTCGCGGTAAATTAGACAATATTCGCGAAAATTGTCCGGCTAATGGCCACCCGAATGATTTTAATCGTGAACATTATGCTGCTGATATTCAAGCTGAACATGGTGAAAAAACCAAAGAAGAGCTTGAAGAATTGCAAGTAACTTATGCCATTGCTGGTCGTATTATGGCGAAACGTGGTCCATTTTTTGTTTTGCAAGATATGTCAGGTCGTATTCAATCTTACGCAGAAAAAACCGTTCAAAAAGACATTAAAGCCCGTTGGGGTTTGTTAGATATTGGCGATATTATTGGTGTTAAGGGTATTTTACATAAATCGGGTAAAGGTGATTTATACGTAAATATGGAAGAGTATTCATTATTAACTAAGTCATTACGTCCGTTACCAGAGAAATTCCACGGTTTATCGGATCAAGAAATGAAGTACCGTCAACGTTACGTGGATTTAATCATCAATGAAAAAACCCGTGATACCTTCCAAATACGTTCACAAATCGTAAGTGGTATTCGTAACTTCTTAACTGAACGTGGTTTTATGGAAGTAGAAACGCCGATGTTACAAGTGATCCCTGGCGGCGCAACGGCTAAACCATTTGAAACATTCCATAATGCTTTAGACATCGACATGTTCTTACGTATCGCACCAGAGCTATACTTAAAACGTTTAGTAGTTGGTGGTTTCGAAAAAGTATTCGAAATCAACCGTAACTTCCGTAACGAAGGTTTATCGACGCGTCATAATCCAGAATTCACTATGATTGAATTCTACCAAGCATACGCCGATTACAAAGACCTAATGAACCTTACTGAAGACATGCTACGTACTTTAGCGGTTAATGTTATGGGTAACTCAGTGATTCGTAATACCGTTAAAAATGCTGAAGGCGAAGTTACCGAAGAGAAGTTCTACGATTTCGGGCAACCGTTCGAGCGGATCTCAATGATGGATGCAGTTATTAAACATGCTCCACATTTAGATGCCGATGTAATTAAAGACCCGGAAGGTCGCTTCGAAGAGCTACGCGCTATTGCTAAGCAAGTAGGCGTTAAAGAGCCTGAAGGTAAAAACGTATGGGGCGCTGGTAAGTACCTTTGTGAAATTTTTGAAGAAGTTGCCGAGCACATGCTTGACCAACCTACATTTATCACTGAATACCCTTGGGAAGTGTCTCCTCTTGCACGTCGTAATGATAATAACGCATTTATTACTGACCGTTTCGAATTCTTCGTTGGTGGCCGCGAGCTAGCTAATGGTTTCTCTGAGCTGAATGATGCTGAAGATCAAGCGGCGCGTTTCCAACAACAAGTTGCTGAAAAAGACGCAGGGGATGATGAAGCGATGCACTTTGATCAAGACTACATTACTGCGCTTGAATATGGTTTACCACCAACAGCCGGTGAAGGCATTGGTATTGACCGTTTGGTAATGTTGTTTACTGACTCGCCAACCATTAAAGACGTTATCTTGTTCCCGCATATGCGTCCCCAAGCTGATTAGTCATTAGCTGGCTAAATAGATTAAAAAAAACCTCGCATTGCGAGGTTTTTTTATGGGCTTTAAACTACTGATATGAGGTCTAATGGTTGTGACCACAACCACCTTCAGCATGAACGTGACCATGGGCAAGTTCTTCTTCGGTGGCATCACGGATCTCAATAATTTCAACTTCAAATTTTAAGTCGATACCTGCTAATGGATGATTGCCATCGACGGTGATCATGTCATCTTCCATACCGATGACAATAACGGTTTGTTCGCCTTCATCGGTTTGTGCACGAAGTTGCATACCGACATCTAAGTCTTCGATGCCAGCAAACATTTCTTGTGGAATGGTTTGCACAAAACCATCTTCTCGTTCGCCGTAACCATCAACCGCTGCAACGTCGGCAATGAACTTATCCCCGACAACTTTGTCATCTAAGGCTTTTTCTAAACCAGGGACCAAAAAGCCATTACCGTGGATAAACTCCAATGGCTTATGGTCGTATGAGCTATCAATTAAAGTTTCTTCGCTGTCCATTACTGAGTAATGCATTTTGACAACTTTGTTGGTTTCAATTTTCATAAAAATTCCTGCAAGTTAAATTTTAAATTTCTGATTCGGTCAGTGAGTAGGGTAATGACATCAAGTTAAACTTAATGTCATTTTGATCTTTTAAACGAAATTGACTGTCGGCAGTGGTGTCATGGTTAAGTACGGCTTGCAAATAACATGTGCCATCATCCGCCTGATAAGAGGCAATAATATTACCGCCTCGGCGCCAATTTTCGGCCAATTGTTTTTCGAGTAAGCTGTCATCATCAATGCTTACCTGACCCTGGCCTTTTAGCGCAAATAAAGCGCGTTTATTCTTGCCCAAGTATTTCATTCTGGCCACAGTTTCTTGGCCTAAATAGCAGCCTTTAGTAAAGCTAATGCCATTGATTAAATGTAAGTTTAACATCTGTGGCACGTATTCATTGACCGAGTTGACATTCATATCGACGAAGCCGGAAGTAATTTCTAATAAAGTCCAAAGCTGACTTTTATAAATGGGTAAATGACTTGCCGTGGCATAACTATCGATTGCGCTTTTAGCACCCACTAATAA
>CALJHL010000005.1 GCA_938075435.1 uncultured Thalassotalea sp.
CTGTATCGAGTTGATTATTTTGTATTTGGTTTTCTTTTAATACCTCTCTATGATCATTGAGAGAGTGCTGTTGTAGGGAAATAACATTAGCCAACCTGTTGTTTGCTAAACGGTCTTGATTATGGAGAAAATGAGCATAAACTTTTCCCGACGAACCAACCACCCAAGAAACCAACTCAGTGCTGTATCCTCCACCAGCACCCAGTTCTAATACTTTGTCACCGGTTTTAATTTGCGTAAACGGTAGAATACTTAAGGGATTTCGCTTTTGATCATTGGGAATGTCACTTTGAGTTCGTTTAGCGTTGCCAATTGCCTTCACATAAATATTGGCAGTTTCTAGCTCTGTTGACATTGAGTATGGCGTATAAATAAGCGATACCAATAATATCCCTACCCCTAACAATATGTTTTTATTAACATTCATTTATTAATCCTATCTATAATTTAACTCTAAATTTGCTACGCCATACTAGTGGGCAATATGTTGTTAGCTAAACATTATTAGCAAACGAATCCTTGCCCACTCTATTTTATTATATTAAACCGTTTGTTATGTGTTCGTTGTATGCATTTCTTTTTTACCAGAAAATGCGTTAAACAATTTAATATGCGCATCTTGAGAAAAGTAGTCTTTTCTTTCTGGGTATTGTGAAATCCAATCAATAAGCATGTTCAAATTTGCATCTTGAGCTTGTTGAGAGTCATATTTATGTGGTTCCCACGGACGATTTTTGGCATTTGAAATACAGTCGTCTACCGATAAGTTTAAGAATATCACTTCATCGGCTTTATCTATTATCAGTTGTAATAAATCAGAATAACCCCCTTCTACAACCCAACTATCATTAATATCGATAAAGTTATTTATTTGAATTTTGGACGCAGCAAGAGATGTTCTCGTTGGTGGTGATGTTGCTTGCCAAGCAATTGTATCCAAGTCTAAATGAGCCACATCATATTTAGAGCTAATGTTTTTAGCTAATGTCGATTTTCCCGAACCTGAATTTCCAAATATTAAAATTTTACTCAAAACATTCTCCTAAACCCACCTTTACATTAAGCCTCATGATAATTGACGCCGACAGATACTAAGCAAATTACCAAATTTATTGAGCATCTTTTTATCTGAAAATTCGCTTTAGGAATGCGCCAATAACAACGGTAAATACTATTACAAACTTATTCAGAAAGATAAAGGCTGCAGCCAAGAAACCGGTTTTAACAATAACCTTAGCTGCAACGTTTTTAATTCAGATTCAGCTCAGATAAGCGGCGTAAGAGGTTTACTAATCAATGATAGCAGGAAAAAATGGGCTTTTCGCCACCGTGTTGTCGATGTGAGTAAAGAACGGTAGCGATTGACATTAATGCGTGGAAATACAGATAGGCTTAATCAGCGCGACTCAAAAAAATCGGCCGGATCAGTTTAAATAAAGTAGTTAAAAAAGTGTTATTTGCCACAACACTTTTTATATTTTTTGCCGCTGTCACATGGACAAGCATCATTACGGTTCGGGGTTTTGTCAAACGTCGTGGTGACTGGCTTGTTGAGTATGGCGTTAAGTTCATTGATATTTTCATCGACAGAGCTATCTACGGTAATATCGGCATAAAGTTCATTATCGGCAACCAATGCTTCTACTTCTAATTTTCTTGCCTCGCTGTTAACCACTAGCGCTAATGGTTTTTTTTCTGTACCAAGCTTAACCATCCGCTTATTGTTATAACCTGTTTTCACATGGTTTACTCTGGTGTGGATACGCCCTTTGTAATAAAGATCGTGCATAATGTTCTCCGCTAAATAAAATACTTGGTTTAAGCGCGGCAGTATAACGTAAAGCGGCAAATAGTCGACTGTTGAATTAATAGTCTGCCTTTTATTTTGTATTTTTCCCCAAATTCACATTATTTTAATAAATTTGCAGTGTGCTGAAAATACTTTAGCACTTGCTGAAGATACCGTTAAGCTTCAGGCCGTTTTCTAAGTTGATTAGCAGCCGCTGCCAATACAATAGCGCCAGCAGTTGAAACATTTAAAGAGTTACCCATACCAAACATTGAAATGTGTATGTGTTGATCACTTAATTGCAAGGCCGCTTCACTCACGCCTTTTCGTTCATTGCCTAATACTAATACGCAAGGGGATGGGTAAATCACATCGCTATAATCAACGGACTCGTGGCATAGTTCAACACTATAAACAGCATAGCCTTTATCCAATAATGTTTGTAAGCTTGAAGTAGTACTATCGCTATATTCAATACAAACCCATTTCGCTTCATTTCTGCAGGCTTTTTTAAACTTCTTGTCTGAAATAGTTAGTTCGCCACAGATAATGATTTTTTCGATAGCAAAAGCATCTGCTAAACGAATAAAAGCACCAACGTTGTAGCTATTGGTTACATTATCTAATACCAGTATTAACGGCGTTTTGGGGTTATTTAAGTATTCATCTCGGGTCGGTTTGGTTTTTCTAATGTCTTCTTTGCTAAGTTGTATTTTGGTATGCATGGTTTCTACTCTGTTACGCACTAATATTATCGTTTGAGATCAATTTTTTATTTTTCTAGCCTCGTTTTTTAATTAACACAAAAGCTCAATAATGCCCGATTGCAGGAAAAATATGGCTTGTTATGTAAGTTTATTCTGGGTAAGTGGCAAAATTAGCCGCTGACTTTCCGTCGTCAAACCAGCAAGGTCTTTCCTCCCAGAAAATATTGGCCGATGGTCTTATCTGAGGATCTCCAGAAATGTAACCGGCTGGAACAACTAAAAAAGCGCCATCTCTACTAATATAAGGAACTTGAGAACCACAATCAGTGCAAAAACAATTACTGAATCGTTGCGCTTCTGGTAAGTCAAACCTCTTAATTAAACCTTCTCCAGATAACCATTCAATTTTATCTGGTGTGGTAAATATTAGAGAAGCAAAAGCAGAACCCGATTTTTTCTGGCACCGATCACAATAACATTGATAAAACTTCTTAAATTGGCCTTTAATAATGCTAGAGACCTTGCCACATAAACAACTACCACTTATTTTATTACTCATAGTTTCAATCATAATCCAGTATTATAAATGTCATACCAACGCCCATTAACGGGCTAAAATTGTGAGACACAAAAAGTTAAACATATTCAGGCCAAAGCGCCTGTCGACTGCCAGCCTCCTTTTCCAGTTACCGTGCGGGTTTGTTGCACCTTACTCAAGTGAGCTTAATACTTGTTTTATTTCAAACCGTGTTGAATCAATCGAGCTCACTAGCTGATCTACCGACTCTCTGCTGTCTGACATTTTGTGCCAAGTTTCTGACCAAACACTTTTTAAAGAAGCGCTTTGGCTTTCCACAGATTTAGTGGTTAGCACACTCAAGTCCGCAACTAAACCGACCTTAACCCAACCTTTTCTCGGGTTACCTTCGATGATATCACCGTCATAATGAGCCGCATAAACTAACTGTTCTAGCGAAGACAACTCAAGCAGTATTTCAAAACAGGCCATTCGAATATTACTATTTTCTTCTGTAACTTCCATACGCCAGACATTATATGAAAACCCCAGCAAGGAAAAAAACATGCTAAATATAACGGTGATCTGATAAAGATAAAACTTTCGAATATTTACACTTTCCATTTTCTCTCTCAGTTAACCCGAATTACAGGGTAATAAAATAGTTTGCAAACCATTAGCAAGCCGGAATCGAGCAAACGATTACGAGTCCAACTTTAATGACTTTTTAACATTATTTAGTAAAACTAAACTTAACTCAAGCAAAGGAATATTGGTAGTGACGGGGTTAAAAGCTTCGATTAATAATTATTAATCGGAGTTTTAGCTACCTTGTAAATGCTGAGCTATCTTTTTTTTACACCTAATGACTATGGCTATTTTTTCGTCTTCAGACTTGTCCAGCCAACCATTAATCTCTGCTGCCGACCGGTAGCACCCCATACAAGTATCATCGCCATCAAGAATACATTGACCGATACATGGGGTAATTACATTTTTACAATTTATGCTTAACATAGTAGCCATACTCTTATCGTGAACAAAACACATAACCCGCAAATAATGGGCAAAAAATTGTTGGCGAAAGGGTAACCCCAGTGAAACAAGCCAATTGTAAATTTACCCTCTTGAGCACCTTATTATACGGTTAACGCCGCAAATAAAAAAACAATAAATGCGGCTCCGCTGACAATGGTACGCCACCAGTGTTTTCGGCCCCAGCGTTCAAGCAAGGCGCCCGTTTTCGATGATTGAGGATCATTACTTGGCTCAAGCAGTACATCATTAATCGGTTTAATAAATACCAAGGTGATAGGAATGACTGAAAAAAGCAATAAAGCACCGACTGGCCACGAGCAAATGCCAACTGGTTTGTTGTTATTTATTAGCTTATTATATTACTACCTGTATTTAACACTATTTCCGCCATGCTTTGTACTCTTGAGGCAAAAGACCAAAACGCTAAAGTCTATGGCTTTAACTTAATGCTGGGAGTTTATTTGTTAAATTGGCACTCGAAAAGCTGTCAGGAATCTATCATTAAGTAAATTGGTAATATTGCAGCACGCACTTTTATTGACTCTAATCCCTTTCTTTTTTCGTGGTTATCTGTAAAGTAAAACTGTTAATTAAAAAAACAGCAAGCTCTTTTGTTATACTGTTTTAATTTTACCCACCACTTAGTTAAAATAATTATTTTTCAGGAATATCCTAATTATGGACAATCGCAGCTTTGATCTATTTGATCTCGAACTATTTCAAACCGTCGTTAAAGCCGGCAGTTTGTCAGCGGCTGCAACGTTAATTGATTTACCTTTATCAACAGTCAGTCGGCGAATTAAGCATCTTGAAGATAGGGCCAAATCGAGGTTATTTGAACGTACTAGCCGCGGCTTAAATTTAACCGAAGCTGGAGATATCTTACTTAAAAGCAGTGAGCTTATCTTACAAGAATTTGACAATGTATTCAGTAAGTTAAACGAACATAACACCGTCATTGCTGGTCGCGTTGTAGTGCATTGTCCACCAAGCACCTTTACTCACTTATTTACAAATTTTTTGCCTTTGTTTAATCTGCAATACCCTGAAATTGAATTAGATATCGTTACATCGTTAACTGATGTTTGTTTTATTGATGAACGCATCGATATTTTTTTACATACTGGTATATTGCCCGATAGCACTATGATTGCTCGCCATCTATTTGATTCTGAGATTGATTACTATGCTAGCGAGGATTACATTAAGAAATATGGCATGCCGAGCATAGAGAATATTAAAGAGCATAAATTCATCTGTTTTTCGCCCTTCATGAAAAATCCGTCTGTTTGGGGGTTTAGTGACGAAAAACCCTTATTTGCTTACAAACCAAGCATTATTTCTGATGATTTTTTACTTTGTAGTCAGCAAGTAAAAGCAGGCGTTGGAATTGGCGTCCTACCTAAAGCGATGTTTATCAATAAGCACACCAATGATGGTTTAATCGCCCTTTTCGACAAAAACTATCGTCGTATTCTACCGGCCTATGCGGTACTTTCATCAAAAAGGTATGTACCAAATAAAGTTAAAGCATTTGTTGAATTTTTTACCGAATATCTTCATCAGCAGAAATAACTCAAAAAATTGAATTTTGCCACGCTTGCATACATTGATCTACATCAATGGTACGTCCAGTTGTTAATTTGCTTATTTTTCCAGCAACAAGCTAAAAGCCTATATACAATAGGGGTATAGCCATTTTATTGCTCTCTAACTCCCATTATATGGAAGTTTGCATTTCATAATTCATAGTATCCAAGCATTATAGACCGATTAAAATCTCACTATCAGAAGAATCCTTAACGCATCCGTTTAGAACTATAAGATTGTTTGGAGCAAAAAATGAATAATGAGCATGAAGAAATTAGTCTCGAGGAGTTAGAAAATCCTAACCGTCGAAATTTTATTAAACGCACCGCAATTGGTGGTGGTGCTGCACTTGCCGTTGGTTTTGGAGCCTATGGCGCTGGTAAAGCTTCTGTAGAAGGTCGTGTTGATGAAAATTGGCCTATTTTAGCTGATGACTTTAAACCTATGGATCAAAAAAACACCATATGGTCTTACGCATTAAGTCCTCATTTAATGATGAAATACCCTGAGCGTAATGAACAATTCGGTCGATTACATAAAGACAACCCTAAATACAATTTCCAAGTTCAAGTCACTACCTTTGAATCGAAAGGTTGGGATAACAACAAACCAGGCTTCACTCAATTAGATAACGCGTTACAACATGCCTCTTGGTTACCCCCTTACATGCCTGAATTACGCGTAGGTGCTGCTGGACAACCACAAACCCAGTTTTTTTCTTGGGATCAATCAGGTGTAGAAAAAGAGCAATA
This sequence comes from uncultured Thalassotalea sp., assembly GCA_938075435.1. Classification (GTDB taxonomy): domain Bacteria; phylum Pseudomonadota; class Gammaproteobacteria; order Enterobacterales; family Alteromonadaceae; genus Thalassotalea_A. The sequence goes on from CALJHL010000005.1 coordinate 6,394, forward strand.
CCAATTCACCAGCAAAAAACAAGCTTCAGATGCTATTCGTAGTGCTGCGCGCTTATTTGGTGCGGTACGTTGTGGTATTGCCAAACATGATTCACGTTGGGATTATCATCCAATATTCGACTCAGGTATTACCGGTGAGGTTATGGGTGCAATGTCTTCCATGCCAAAACCTGACTTGAGCCAGCCTGGCGCAATAGAAGGCTTTCATAGCCAATTAAAAGTAATGATGCCACAGATGGTTCAACAGATGGGTGTTGAAAGCAAAGACCTAACATGGGAAGACGATTTTCCGTTTAAACCTAAATCAGTCATCGTTATGGCAGTCCCTATGGATTATGACAACATGGCTACTGCACCTAGTAAGTGTTCTACCGCAACGGTTGGTGACGGTTATACCAAAATGGCAACACTAGCTTCATCTATAGCCAAGTTTATCCAAGGCCTTGGCTACCAAGCTGTAGCATCGGGTAACGACTTAGGAAATTCAGTTGCTTATGGTATTGCTGCAGGTTTAGGCGAAGGTGGTCGTAACAACCAATTACTGGTACCGGGTTATGGTCCACGTGTTCGTTTATGTAAAGTTTATACCGATTTTGATTTTGTAGAGCACGACCAGCCGCATAACTGGGGCATTACTGACTTCTGTAAAAGTTGCAAAAAATGTGGCGAAGCTTGTCCAAGTGACGCTATCGATATGTCTGATGACACCCATTTTTACTTTGAAGGTGAGCATAAAGATGAGCCAGGGTATGCATGGTCAAACCATCAAGGCGTGAAGAAATTTCATACCGATGCGAAGAAATGTTTCGATTACTGGTTAGAAAGTGATACCGATTGTGCAGCTTGTGCTGCGGCTTGTACGTTTAATGAACCTGATTTCTGGCATCATTGGTTTATCATGGCGATTAACCCTATTTCGCCACGCTTCTTACATGCTGCAATGGCTGAGTTACACCCGGCATTTGGTTATGGTTCAACCAATAATCCAGAAAAAGTTAAAAAATTCTGGAAAACAGGTGAAGGTATGCGCGTTAACATGCAAAACAAGAGTGTCTTTGGCAGCTCAAACATTACATAAGGAAAATACTATGCAATTAATTCTATGGTTTTGTTTAGGTATATTATTTACCTTAATGGTTCAAGGCTTTGCCTACTTATCACTGAAAGTGACGTTAAAATGGTGGGTTTGGGGTGCTTCATTTATTGCCGCCGTAACCATCTTATTTGGTTTAGCTTGGGCTAGCGCCTCTTTTGAAGAAGGTGTTGCTCAATCAGGTGCATTAGCACTCATCTTTTTCTGTGGTTCTGGTGTGCTCCTCTTAATTTGGCTGTGGCGTGTATTTGTAAAACCACAACTCAATACAGATTAAACATAACCCTTAATGAAGAAGCACTTTGCGTAACAGCGTAAAGTGCCTATTAATTGCCTACCTTGCTACATTAAAATTAATACTTCAAAATTGAAATTTTCAGCAAAATAATATTTAAATGAGACAAACTAATGAAATACGGCCAACCAATATATAAAAAATGTTGCTTCTGCGACAGCCCAATTGAAGTGTTACCTTTGTTAGAAGGTCGTCATACGGGTAGTATTCTTTGGAGCGATGGTTTCATGAATTCACCAATGATGCCAAAACAAGAGATAATTGCAAAATGTGATCATTGCAAAGAAGTAGTTTGGCTAATTGATTTAGAAAACATGGTTATTGAAGCAGACAACCAAGCAGTAAAGAATAAAATTACTCGCTACACCGCATTAAATGAACAAGAATTGTTTGCCATTATTGAAACAGAGCACTATAAGCAGCTCCCTCCAGAGCTGCAAGTTTACCTAAGAGTAGAAGCTTGGCATATCGGCAATAAAGAACGACGTGGCAAAACAGAGACACAAGCTTTTAGTAAATTAGAGCGTGAAAATATGATTGCGCTAGTTGCATTACTTGATTTAGGCGATCCTCAGAGTCGAGTTATGAAAGCCGAGCTCCAGCGCGAATTAGGTGAATTTAACAGCTGTATTGAAATTTTAGATTACTTGTTTGATCCACAATTTGAGCCAATTGTAGCAAAAATCAAAGAACAGGCAGAACTGAAAAATATAAACATAATCAAAGTGTTTGGTAAGTAACCAACCTCGTTGTTTAAAATGATGCTACGCGGTTATTCTATAACAACAACCTATTTAGGGGCGCTTGCTAGACAAGTTATAGAGTAAGCGCGACTAGACATTAATTACCCCTTCTAGATATTGGACAGCTTTACCTGAAATATAAACTTTATTGCCCTGAATGCGACATAGTAGTTTACCACCGCGTTTAGAGGCTTGATAAGCAACGAGATCAGATTTATTTAACTTGCTCGCCCAATAAGGAGCCAAGCCAGCGTGAATAGAACCAGTTACAGGGTCCTCATCACCGCCATTTGCAGGCCAAAAGTAACGAGAAACAAAATCATACTCACTTGATTTAGACGTTACCACGACGTCATAAGGAGCAAGCTGCTTTAGCAATTCACTATCTTGTTCAACGCTAAGCACATCCCTTTCTTGTTCATATACCACAAAATAAGCTTGTTCATTCAATAAAACATCGACGGGTTTAATTGATAACCCATTGAGTAAAGCCAAAGGGATATCAGCAACTTGCTGAGGTTGCTTGTTCGGAAAACTCATTTCGATATAACCATTACTTTGTTCTCTAACAGATAAATTGCCAACCGCTTTCGCAAAAAAGTTAATGACTTGCAGGTCTTTATTTTTAGCAAAAATAACAAATGAGGCTGCCAAGGTTGCATGACCACAAAAATCAATTTCAGTAATTGGTGAGAACCAACGTATTTCATAACTTTGCTTAGTAATTTGTTTAACAAATGCTGTTTCAGAAAGGTTATTCTCTAAAGCAATGGCTTGCATAAGTTCTTCACAAAGCCAGCACTCGGTAATAATAACAGCGGCTGGGTTGCCTTTAAACGTTGAATCTGTGAATGCATCAACTACATTAATTTTTAATTCCATTCGAGGGTAATACTCCGAGTTGATGATTACCTTATTTAGCCCTTTTAA
>CALJHL010000006.1 GCA_938075435.1 uncultured Thalassotalea sp.
ATTCAGTTAAGTTTTTATAGCCGGTGTTATTGGTGGTAATTACCACGATTCTTGAGAGTTCACTGCCTAATTCATCACTTTGAACCCAAAAGTCACTGCCAATAATCGGCTTGATGCCACTGCCGTGTGCAGCGCCATAGAATTTAACCAAGCCACAGAGGTTGGTTTGATCAGTCAAAGCAATGGCAGGCATCTTCATATCGCTGCATTTTGCAATAATAGGCTTTATTTTATTTAAGCCATCAGTCATGGAGTAATCACTGTGCACTCTTAGATGCACAAATTTAGGGTCACTCATAACTGACCTTAGCAGCAAGGGTTTTCGCTACTGGTTTAAAACTTTTGCGGTAATTATTTAATCGTCCAAAATTAACTATTTTTTCATCTCGCGCGACGTTAGCAATAATTGTCTTTATCTTATTTAAGCCATCAGTCATGGAGTAATCACTGTGTACTCTTAGATGCACAAATTTAGGGTCACTCATAACTGGCCTTAGCTGCAAGGATTTTAGCTACTGGTTTAAAACTTTTGCGGTAATTATCTAACACCCCGAATTGAGCAATTTTTTCTAGGTGCGCTTTGGTTGGATATCCTTTATGATTGGCAAAACCATATTCGGGAAACTGTTTATCTAGCTGATACATCTCTTCATCTCGAGCTACTTTAGCAATAATAGAGGCGGCGCTTATTTCAGCAACTTTGGCATCGCCCTTAACAACACTTTCACAAGCGATACCAAAATTAGGACAGCGATTACCATCCACCAGAACATAATCGGGGGTTGTAGGCAATCCAGCAACCGCTCTTTGCATCGCCACCATTGTCGCTTGCAATATATTGATTTGATCGATTTCTTCAGCTTCAGCCCGTCCAAGGCTCCAGGCAAGTGCTTTTTCTTTGATTTCTAGAGCTAATTGTTGGCGTTTTTTTTCCGAAAGTTTCTTCGAATCCATTAAGCCAGTTATCGGTTTTTTGGGGTCCAGAATAACCGCAGCGGTAACAACCGCACCAACTAATGGGCCACGTCCGACTTCATCAACACCGGCAATAAATTGTGCATTGGGACGAATAAAATCATCACTCATATTATGCTTTCTCCAACTCTAAACTATCGTTTAAATACATTATTATTGTTATTTTTGGGTTCTTTTATAGTTTCAAGTTTATATTTTTACTTTCTACTTTCTACTTTCGAGTAATTCAACCACGGCATCGGCAGCTTTTAAACTGGCATTCTGTTTTAATTGTTGATGAATCTTGGTGAATTGGGCCACTAAATCACTTTGGTCTTGATATAGCCGAGGCTCGACTTGTAGCGCTAAATTTTCCGGGGTTACTTGTTCTTGTAACAACTCTGGGATCAAGGTTTTATTGGCGAGTAAATTGGGTAACGAAAACCATTTTAATTTAACCATAATACGGCCAATAATAGCCGTGAGCCAATTAAATTTATAGGCAACCACCATGGGTCTCTTCACTAACGCGCCTTCCAAGGTTACCGTGCCGGAAGCTGTCAGCAAACAATCACTTGCTGCCATAACGTTTTGGGTATCATTATTGACTATTTTAATGATTAATTGTGGGGCGATTTGCTGCTTAATTTCTAAGAATTGTTGCTCACGAATATCATTGATCACCGGCGCCACAAATTGCAAATCGGGGTGCTGTTTTACTAGCAATTTTGCCGCTAATAAAAAGTCGGGTAATAACATCGCTAATTCGCTACCGCGCGAGCCAGGCATAATAGCTAAATACTTTTTATCGGCTTCTAAGCCAAGTCGTTGTCTAGCTTCAAGTTTATCACTATGTAAGGGGATGTCATCGGCTAAAGGGTGGCCAACAAACGTGCAAGGGACTTGGTGTTTATCGTAAAATGCTTTTTCAAATGGCAATAAGGACAATACCATGTCAGTGGCTTTAGCTATTGTGAAAATTCTCTTTTCACGCCATGCCCATACGGATGGGCTAACATAATGTACGGTTTTAATGCCTTGTTTTTTTAACTTTGCTTCTAAGCCTATGTTAAAATCGGGGGCATCAATACCAATAAAAACGTCTGGTTTTTGCTCACAAAAATAATTAACTAACGTTTTTCTGATATGCAGTAAACGCCGCAAACGGCCTAAAACTTCGACAATGCCCATTACTGCTAATTCTTCCATAGCAAATAGGTTTTCAAATCCAAGTTTTGACATTTTTGGACCGCCAACACCAATAAATTTGGCATTAGGGAAACGACGTTTTAGCTCCTGCATTAAACCCGCACCTAGGGTATCCCCTGAGTGCTCGCCAACTACAATAGCAAAGGTAGGCTCTAAATTATCCAAGGTTTTCCTTAGCGGATAATTCCACGACTAGAGTTTTTTAAGAAATTCAAGAAATCTTCAACTGCTGGAAATCCTGGCGCCAATTCGGCTATAGCGCTACAGGCTTCATCTAACGTTTTGTTTTTTCTATATACTTCTTTATACGAGCGGCGTACTTGCAGCACTTCCTCTTTGGCAAACCCCCGGCGTTTTAAACCTTCTGAATTCAAGCCAAATGGTGTTGCCGGATGGCCCGAAGCCATAATGAAAGGAGGGATATCTTTTAATACGATAGCGCCACCGCCAATAAAGGCATGCGAACCAATTTTACAAAATTGATGTGCTCCTGACATACCGCCAAAAATCACCCAATCACCAACATGGACATGGCCGGCTAGTGTTGCATTATTCGCAAAAATATTATTATCACCAAGAATACAATCATGCGCCACATGAGCGCCAACCATAAACAAGTTGTTACTGCCAATGATGGTTATGCTCTCGTCTTGGATGGTACCACGATGAATAGTACAAGATTCACGGAAGACGTTATTATCACCAATAACCAACTTAGTTGGTTCTCCGGCATATTTTTTATCCTGACAATCTTCACCAACGCTACAAAATTGAAAAAATTGGTTACCTTTACCAATAACACTATGACCTTTTATTAACACATGCGAATGGATAATGCAGTGATCACCAATCTCAACATCATTGCCAATATGGGTCCATGGACCAATTTGCACATTTTTGCCAATTTTAGCACCAGGTTCAATTATTGCTTGTGGATGAATCACGTATTTATAATCCTTTTCTTGCACACATTAAATCGGCACTACAAACGACTTTACCATCGACTCGAGCTTCACCGTAAAATTTCCACATACCACGACGTTCTTTTAAAAAATCTAAATGTAGGTGAACAGTATCACCTGGGTAAACTGGCCGTTTAAATTTAGCATTATCTATGGAAGCG
>CALJHL010000007.1 GCA_938075435.1 uncultured Thalassotalea sp.
GCCAATACTTTTGATTGTAGGTCTGATTTACCTGATACTGTTAAACCCAAATTATTTAGGTCTTCAGCATGACTCTTACGACGAGTCAAAACACAAGTGTCGACAACTGTAGCCAGGTGGCCAATTAATAGACTACCGATAGCACCGGCACCTACAACACAAACTCGCTTGATGGTTTTCATTTGAAATGCATATCCTTTATTTTTAAATCTTATTGGTGGCTAACTTGTATTCGAACTACAAGTTAGCTTTTCAACATTCTAAAAGGACGATAGAGGAGTGTCTTGCCTGACCCTGTTCAATAAATTGATTGTCTGCGCAACGAGTGCAGTTACAGACAAGCAGCTCAAATAATGAACTATATAGTTGTTAAACCTGCTAATTCATGTTCTTTGCCAACCTTAATGCGTAATTTGCTTGGCGAGATATTATAACGCTCTCGAAATGAGCGACTAAAATGAGCCGGGTCATTAAAACCATGTAAAAAGGCAATTTCGCTGACTCGCATAGACATTTTGGTTGGATCAGTAAGATCTTCACGAGTCGCTTTTAAACGGCGTTCCCAAATCCATTTACTTACCGCCATACCCGATTGTTGAAATAAGCGATGTAAATAACGAATCGATATGCCGTTAGCACTAGCAACTGTTTTTGGTGTTAGTTCACAATCAGCATAATTCAATTCCATATAAGCCATGATCCGGCGTAATAATTTCACTTGTGAATCATGCTGTTGAGTTTTTTGTTGGGTGGTAGAAGCTCTAATGCAGGCCCAAGTCAGCTCTAATAAGGTGTTTGTTAAGGTGTATTGATCCGTTTCAGACATTTTATCAATTTCAACCATTAACGACTTAAGCAAATTGACAATAACAGGTACCAAACCGGTGTTATGCAATTTAGTCGGTTCAAACACTTGGTTATCCCGACCGGCCATTCTTTCAAAAAATATCTCTTCTGGAATTTGCACTAAGATATAGCGACTGTCCTTTTTAAAGTTTAATTGAAATCTTTCTTTTTGACTTAGAATTGCAAACTCGCCTGGAGTCAATGAAAATTCATTTTCATCTTGTTCTACTTGTGCTTCACCACTAATCAATGTGGTTACAAAAATATTAGCAATATCATCAGTTGCGCTATAATTATCGCCAGAATCAATACTATTTTTAGTTGTATCGATTTCATAAAGTTTCACATTACCTAAAAGAAGTTGCTGTACATTTATCAATCTATTATCCCCTTCTAGGTTTATTAAGTTATGCATGCCTTGGTTATTATTGTAATTTGTATCAATCAGTCTTAATGTACTCATAACAATTTCTCCAGTTGCAACTAAGTGTTGCGTTTATGTTACCATAATATGGATATTTTGTTGTTCGATCCTATCCATTTTATGCACTCTTATCCTATTCGGGCGATTTGGTAAGTTATTTTGTGCCTTTTCATCCAACTTTCAAAATGCAATGCAGTATTGTACAAATTGACAAAAAATGGATGGTTTAAATCGTTAGAATTGAGTAAAATAACATTCTTTAAAAGAGAACCTAGGTATTGACTGAATGAAACATAAACGCGCCGCTATGGCTAATGGTGAAACTGTATCTGTTGTAATGGCACGTAAAATCAAACCTGGATGTGAACAACAATTTTGGGCCGTAGATAAAGAAATTAAAGATGCGATGAAGCGATGTCCTGGCTTACTTGCGGTTAACGACTTTCCTTTACAACAACCAACCGATGCTGAAAATGAGGGCGATGAATTTTTAACCATTGCCCAATTCGACAATATGGAAAGCCTCTCTCTTTGGGAAGAATCACCGTTAAGAGCCGAGCTACTTAGCAAATTTGAGCCTTTAGTTGTTGGCGATATGCGTCGTAAGAGTATCAGTGGCCTGGAAGGTATGTTTGAGTCCTCAATCCCAGCTGCACCACCTAAATATAAAATGGCAATTTTGATTATTGTTGTCATCTTCAGCCAATTAATTATATTGAAGCCGCTTATTAATATGACGCTTGGGTTTTTACCAGAAATATTACAATCACTTATATTAGTCACTATTCAAGTGGTTGCGATGGCCTATTTAATCATGCCCTACTTAACCAAAAAATTAGCCAAATGGTTATATAAGCCATAACTAATTAACTAAAATTTACCCCATAGTAATTTTCAGCTTTAACAAATCTACAGGGACATATTGATAAATATGTCCCTTTTTTACGCCTTTATGTCAAATTCCCAAGCAAGATGCACAGAAAATCAATTTATTGAACAGAGTCAGGCAAGACAGAATTCCTCCTCCTAATTAACATCAATAACAGCTTAAGTTAATGCATTGTCTTTAACTTAAAATCTTAAATAAAGTAAAAACAACTTGCTGTAATTAAAGCAAGTGTAAGTTTTTAACTTTGTATTCTACTAATAGGTTGACGGAACCCCAAATATGAAACTAGTTACCTTTACAATAAAAAGCAGTGGCACTAACACAATTGGTGCTTATACCGAAAATGGCTACGTCGATCTGCACGGCCAAAGTCAAAACACGTTACCAAAAACAATGATCGAATTTCTTGAAGGTGGTGAAGAAGCACTTGCTAAAGCAGAAACGTTATTAGCTTCAGCTTCAGCAGAACATACTTACACTGAAGAGCAAATTAACTTACTTGCGCCAGTTCCGCGTCCAGGTAAAATCATTCATACTTCATGTAACTTCGATGCTCATTTAGAAGAGTTATCTGGCTGGCAAGCACCTGAATGGCAAGACCATGGTTGGGGCGATTTCCATTTCGAACACCCTACTGGATTTTTACAAGCCTCTTCTTGTATCACGCCATCTGGCACAGGTATTGAAATCCCACGCTTTACTAAGCAATTAGATTTTGAAATTGAAGTTGCCATCATTATTGGTAAAACAGCGAAATGTGTAACGGTTGAAGAAGCGATGGACTACGTTGTTGGTTTAGCTATTTTCAATGACGTTTCAGCACGTGACATCCAAGCTCGCGAACACGCAAACAAAGTAATCCTAATGGGTAAGAGCTTTGACGGTTCTTGTCCTCTTGGTCCTTGGTTAGTAACCAAAGACGAAATCGGTGATTGTGAAAACCTTGAAATGACTTTGACGTTGAACGACGAAGTTCGTCAACATGCAAACACGTCTGAAACTCACTACAACATTGCTCAATTAGTTTCTTGGTGGTCAGAAATGACTCTTGAACCAGGTGACATTATTACGACTGGTTCACCTCCAGGTGTTATCTCTGGCATGGAAAACCCAGAATGGCTTAAGCCGGGCGACTTAATTGAATGTCACGTTGACAAGTTAGGTTGTTTAGTTACTCCAATCATCGACTAATAAACATTTTAGCGGGAGCTGCTTAGGCAATTCCCGCCACCAACGGATAATAAAAAGGTTACAGCAATGACAACAACTAAAAACTTAGTCAGCCAAGCTATTGAAAATATTGATCGCGATAGATTAGTAAAATTAGTAATGGATTTAACTGACATTCCAAGCCCTACGGGTTATGAAGGTGATATGGCTCGCGCCTTTCACGAAGTATTAAAAGAAGCAAATTTTGACGCAACTCTTCAGCCAATTGGCGATGAGCGTTACAATTCAATTGGTCGTTTTCAAGGCCAAGGTGGTGGTAAATCATTAATGTTTAATGGCCACATGGATACTTCATTTGGTCCTGAACAAGCACACCGTGGTATCGGTTACCAATGTAAAGGTACGCTTATTGATGATGAATGGATCTATGGTATGGGTTCTTTTAACATGAAGAGTGCTTTAGCAACTTACGTTGTTGCTATGGAAGCGATTCAAGAAGCGGGCATTAAATTAAAAGGCGATGTAGTAATTGCTGCCGTTGCTGGTGAAATTGAAAAAGCACCGGTTAACGATCACGAAGGTCCTATGTATCAGGGCTACGGTGTTGGTACTAAGTTTGCTATCACTCATGGTGCTATTGCAGATTTCTGTATTTTAGGTGAACCAACCAATAAAATGATCATTCCACGTCATTGTGGTAGTACTTGGGTTAAAATTACCGTTCCTGGTCATTTAATTCACACTGCATGGTCAGATGTTGAAAAGAATGCAATTAATAAATCACGTGTTGTACTTGATGCAATCCATGATTGGATCCCTGAATATTGTGCCGCTAACACCATCGGTGACTTCCAACCACGTGTTAACGTATCAGCGGTTGAGGCTGGTTGGTCTTGGCGTGGTGCTCGTACACCAGATGACTGTGTTATTTACATGGATGTACGTACTCTACCTGAAGATTTACCAATAAAAGCTTACAACGCAGTTCGTGAAATGATTGCTAATTGTGTTGCTAACAATCCACAGTTAGAAGGTACTAAAGTTGAAACCTTTATGACTGTTCCAGGTACTTCAATTCCTGACGATCATGAATTAATTAAAACGATTACCGCTGCCCACGTTGAGCAATTAGATGAGCAACCAGAAATGGGCATCGAAACTTGGATGAGTGATGCTGCACATATGAATCGCTATGGTATCCCGACTGTAAACTACGGTTCAGCTGGACGTATCAAGTCTGGTGGTGGCGGTTTCTCTACCCAACAAGGTGAAGCTGTTCATATCGGCGATATGTTAGACATCATCAAAGTTTACATTCAAGTAATCTTAGATATCTGTGAAGTTGCAGAAGAAAGCTAAGCGATTATTGATAATTTTAAAATCCCCGATGATATTTACCATCGGGGGTTTTAAAGTCAATTGGATAAGATTTTTTCAAGTTTCTTTTAGTTTAAGGTGCGCTTTCAAGGACCGAACATAATGTTAAAGAATTTACATAAAATTACTAATAAAGTAATTCGTGGCAACCAACTCAATACTGAAGAAGCATTACTTTTAGCTGATGCTGATGATATTGAGTTACTCACCGAAGCCGCTGCAATTATTCGTGATCAAGGTCACGGTAACATTATCACTTATGCCCCAAAAGTAATTATACCCTTTACCAGTTTCTGCGATGATCAATGGGATTATTGTACCATTTCTAACATCGATCGTAATAAAACACGGATTTACTTAACGAAACAAGAAATATTAGCCATAGCCAAACGTGGACTCGATGTTGGCTGTGTTGAAGTTTTATTTTTCTTAGCGGCAAAGCCTGAGCAATACTCAGAAGCGGCTAAACAAGAATTACAAGCTTTAGGTTACGACTCAACCCTAGACTATCTAGCCGCCATGGCGAAGATGTGCTTCGAACAAACCAGCCTGCTGCCGAAATTGCATTCTGGCGTATTGACTCGTGACGAACTTAGTAAATTACGCAAAGTGTCGCTTGCCCAAGGCTTAATGCTTGATTCGCGAACCGAGTACCTTTGTGAAGATGGCGCAAGCAGTTATGGCGCAACCAATCAACACCCTTATGTTCGCTTAGGTGTAACAGCCGCGGCCGGAGCAATGAATGTACCTTTTACCTCCGGGATCATTATCGGCATAGGTGAAAGTCGACGCGAACGCATCGATACTCTCCTAGGATTACGTGATTTAGCGAATACCTGCGGGCATTTACAAGAAATAGTCATCCAAAATTATCGTCACCCAGCTGAAATTCGTGGCAACCGTTTATCAAAATCCATGCTTAAAGAATTACTTTGGACCATTGCCGTTAGTCGGATTTTATTTGGCGCTGAAGCCAACATTCAAGCTCCTGCTGATTTACCAAATCCAGCATTAGCACAAATGTTAGAAGCCGGCATAAATGACTGGGGCAGTGTCATCCCAGTGAATATTGGTTTAGTTGGCAGCGACGTTCCATGGCCACAATTAGAGCGAATTAAAGCTACGACTAAAGCCCATGGTAAACAACTTAGAATTCGCTTACCCCTATACCCTGCCTACATTAAAGAAAGTAGCAAATGGTTAGATAGCTGTTTTTTCAATGCGGTTGAAGCTCTGACGGATGAACAAGGTTTAGTCCGCTCAGAAGCAACTTTGGCGATAAATAAATAAGATTTTTAACAATCTCGAATGGTTTGACGTTTTCAGTCAACTGTTTGCACGCTCACAGGCAAGACAGTTTTGTGTGGCTCAATTATGCTTAAAACAGTTAATAACAAATTCAAATATTAGTTAGTAATATTATTATTTTTACTAGCCAAATTACATAAACAAAAAAATAACGAGTGGAGTATTTCCCGATGAGCAGCATTATACGACCTGATCAGAATTGGATAAGTGAGCTAAATAAAACAGCTGAAATTCAATCTGCTTTTGACCATTCTAAGCCAATTAAATTTTATGACACAACGTTACGTGACGGTGAACAGTCTGTAGGTGTTTGTTTTAACCCTGAAGAGAAATTAGCGATAGCGATTAAATTAGCTGAGTTAGGTGTTAGTCGTATTGAATCTGGTTTCCCACGCGTTTCTGTTGAAGACACCTCAGCGGTAGAGAAAATTCTAGCTGCTAACTTATCTTCAGAAATCTGGGGGTTTTCACGCGCAGTAAGAGCCGACTTGGACGCTCATATTGAATTAGGTACAGACGCCGCGTTAATCGAAATTTCAACCAGTAATCTTAAAATGGAAGCTTACGGCTTTACTCGTGAAAAAGTAATTAGCAAGGTTAAAGACGCCATTAGCTACGCCAAAGATAATGGCATTAAAACCGTTAACTTCTTTGCAGTTGATAGTACTCGCAGTGACTTAGACTTCCTTAAAGAAGTGTATTTAACCGCTATCGATGCTGGTGCAGATGAAATCTCTGTAGTAGATACCATCGGTGCTTGTGGTCCTGAAGCTGCAGAATGGCTGATCCGAGAAGTTAAAACCTGGATTGGCGAAACACCTCTGCATTGGCATGGTCATAACGACTTTGGTCTAGCAACAGCTGCAGCTATTGGCGCAGTTCGCGGTGGAGCCGAATGGATCCAAGGTACCATTAATGGTATGGGCGAACGTGCCGGTAATGCCGACATTTGTGAAGTAGCATTAGCACTTCAGTGTCTATATAACGTACCAGTTGAGCTTGACTTAACCAAAGCTCGTGAAGTTTCTAAAATTGTACAACAAGCCGGTAACTATACCGTTGATGGTTGGAAACCTGTAGTTGGCGAGTACCTTTACACACGTGAAAGTGGCGCCGTTGCAAATCAGTTCCATCAACCGAGTGCAATCGAACCTTATTCTAGTGATGTTGTCGCTGCAGAGCGTCGCATTGTATTAGGCAAGAAGAGTGGTTTATCAAGCATTGATTTAAAAGTTACTGAATTGAATCTAAATCTTGCTAAAGACAAATACCCTGAAGTTTTAAATGAAGTTAAACAACGCGCAACAGCTGCAAAAGGTCTGTTAAGCGATAACGAATTTATTAAAATCGTAGAATCAGCTTAATTAGCGATTCAACATAAGGCCTTATAGCCGGAAAATTTATAAAAATAACGAGGAGTTATAACATGAGTGAAGTTAAAGTAGGTGTAATCTTTAAGTCATACGAACCGCTTTCAGCGATTCAAGCATACGCAAAGCAAACTGAAGATTCTGGTTTTACTGGTGGTTTCTGGATTGCTGAAGCTTACCATTGGTTCCGTTCATACGGCCTTGAATCACGCGGTTGTTTCACAGCACTAGCTGCAGCGACTATGGCAACTAAAGACATTCCAATCGGTCTTGGTATTACGTCTCCATACGTTCGTCATCCTACCATTCAAGCTTCTGAAGCTGCTGGTATTGATGAATTATCAAATGGTCGTTTCATCATGGGTATCGGTGTTGGTAAAGTTGGTATCGAATACTTAGAGTATGATATTGCTGTACAAAAACCAGTTCATATTCACCAAGAATCTATCGACATCATGCGTAAAATCTTCACGGGTGAAGAGTACTCATACAAAGGTCAACATTTCGAATCTTCAATGCCTGCATACGATCGTGCTGGTGACGGTCTTCGTACTGAGATTCCAATTTACGTTGGTGCAACTGGTCCATACATGCAAAAACTTGCCGGTCGTTCTTCTGACGGTATGTTACTTGCTGGCCTTGCTTCTCCAACATTCACTCAGTACGCAATTGACAACATGAAAGCTGGTGCAGCTTCAGTTGGTCGTGAAATTCCTGATGATTTCCCAGTTGGTGGTGTTATTCTTGCTGCGTGTAATAACGATGGCCCGAAAGCTAAATTAGCAACTCGAGCTTACGTTGGTACTTATGTAGTTAACAAATTACGTAACATCAAAAATGACGTTATCTTAGCTGGTTCTGGTCTTCCTGCTGAAGCATGGGACCCGTTCCGTGCTGCAATCGAAGAAGGTACTGCTGACAACGTAGCTCACTTAGTTACTGATGATATGCAACGTCGTTTCACAGTAATTTCTGGTACGCCAACAGAATGTGTTGAAATTACCCAAGAACTAATTGATTCTGGTATGAACTTACCATTATTAGAAGTTGTTGGTGCAACTGAAGCAGATAACATCGAAACTATCCGTTTGTTCGGTGCTGAAGTACTTCCTCATTTACATGCTAAACAAGCTTAATTTTTAGCTAACGTAAAATGACAAAAAGCGGCTTAGGCCGCTTTTTTTTATGCATAAAACAAAGGTAAATATTCACAAGTGCCGACTAACAAATATCCGCACCAAAACAACAAAACCTTTTAAATCAATACAATAACCAACAAAAAAAACACGTACACAACCAACCAACCTGCACATTTAGTCACTTTGTTCGTATACACTGTCAGTCAACTTATTAGGTCCTCATGGACAAACGTTAAAATGGAAAAGACCTTATTATAGTTGTGAAACTTAGGTTAACTCGCCGTTACGTGAATAAAAATAAAGATAAAAAACAACAGTGACAATTACTTAAGTAAGAATATATAAGCCATTTGCTTAATCATATCCAGAGTTTTGATGATTCGGTGAATTGTAAAACTAAAAAAGTTGAAGAGAGGATCTGAAATGATTGTAGGAATAATTGCCGAAACAGTTGCAGGAGAAAATAGAGTGGCATTAGTGCCAGCTAATATCGCTGCGCTAACTAAATTAGGTGTTCAATCACTCGTTCAAGCTGGCGCAGGTAATGCCGCGGGTTTTTGCGACGCTGATTACCAAAAAGCCGGCTCTGTCATCGTTGAAAACACTAACGATGTAATCAAAGAAGCAAACGTTTTAGTGCAAATTCATGCCACAGGAACAGATCTTGCCACAATAAAACCGAGCCAATTGCATAAAGGTCAAACCGTTATTGGTCTAATGGACCCTCTAGGACAACCTGGTGCCGCAGCAGCCTTAGCTGCACAAGGCGTTAACGCTTTTGCATTAGAGATGGTGCCACGCATCAGTCGTGCTCAAAGCATGGATGTATTGTCTGCTATGGCAACTATCACTGGTTACAAAGCCGTTTTGCTAGGTGCGAGTAACAGTGGTCGTCTTCTTCCCATGCTAATGACTGCAGCGGGTACATTAAGCGCTGCAAAAGTATTTATTATGGGCGTTGGCGTTGCTGGCTTGCAAGCCGCAGCCACGGCGAAGCGTTTAGGCGCTGTTGTCTCAGCTTACGATGTGCGCCCTGCCGCTCGCGATCAAATTTTATCTGTTGGTGCCAAGCCAGTTGAATTAGATTTACAAACAGAAAACTCTGAAGGTGCTGGCGGTTATGCGAATACTCAAAGTGATGAATTTATTCAACGCCAACGTGAGTTAATGACCGAAGTCCTTGCCCAGCAAGATATTGTTATTACTACCGCGGCGATCCCTGGCGCAAAGTCACCAGTTTTGATCACTGCAGGGATGGTTAAACAAATGAAACCAGGTACCGTTATTGTTGATTTAGCAGCAGAACGAGGCGGAAATTGTGAGCTAACTCAGTTAGGACAAACCGTTGTAGAACACGGCGTAACAATTTTAGGTCCTGACAACTTAGCCTCAACCGTTGCTAATCATGCCAGCCAAATGTACGGCAAAAACATCGAAAATTTACTTAAACATATACTCAACAAAGACAGTGAACTGGAATTCGACTTCGAAGATCAGATCCTTGCTGAAACCTTAGTTGCTTACCAAGGTGAAGTAGTAAATGAACGCATCAGTAAATTACTGGAACAAACTGAACAATTAGCGGCCACCGCTTAATTATCTACAATTTTTATAGAGGATTCATCCAATGGAATATTTAGTTCTATTATTAGCCTTATTTGTGATCTCGCTTTTTCTTGGCGTTGAATTAATTAATAAAGTACCACCAAATTTACACACTCCTTTAATGTCTGGCTGTAATGCAATTTCAGGCATCACCATGGTTGGTGCTGTTCTTGCCGCAGGTGCTGAACAAGAAATCACGCCTTTGATTGGCTTTTTAGGCTTCGTTGCTCTTGTACTTTCTACCACTAATGTTGTTGCCGGCTTTATGGTAACTCACCGCATGCTAGCGATGTTTACCCGGAGATCAAAATAATGGATAACAGTTTAATTCAACTCATTTACCTACTTGCCGCATCATTCTTCGTATTAGGTATAAAAGGTATGACTAAGCCTCGTACTGCTATTCGTGGTAATCAATTTGCAGCTGTTGGTATGTTAATCGCTGTGCTCGTTACTTTACTCGATCAAAAAATCGTTAGTTATGAATTTATCATTCTTGGTATTGCTTTAGGTGGATTGTTAGGTGCTATTTTAGCGATAAAAGTGCAAATGACCGCTATGCCACAAATGGTTGCTTTACTAAATGGGTTTGGTGGTGGTGCTTCACTCGGTGTTGCCGCAGCTTATTACTTTGAAACAATTTCTGGCGCCGGTTTTGCCCCTGGTTTAGAAGGCAGCATTATCGTTGTAGCAATTGCCGCAACAACTATTATCGGCTCTGTTACGTTAACGGGTAGTGTAATTGCCTTTGGTAAATTACAAGAAATCATTTCAGGTAACTCAATTGGCTTACCGGGTGGTAAAGTGATTAATGCCGTATTAGTGGCCTGTGCTTTATATGCCCTTGTCTCTTTAATTAATGCGCCAACTCAAGAAATGTTCTTTTATGCAATGATAGTCCTTGCCGCAATTCTTGGTATTACCCTAGTTTTAGCAATTGGTGGGGCAGACATGCCTGTCGTGATTGCCTTACTAAACTCATACTCTGGTATCGCTGCAGCTTCAACTGGTTTTATCATGAATAATACCATGTTAATTGTTGCTGGCTCTTTAGTTGGTGCATCTGGACTAATCTTGACTCGCATAATGTGTGTGGCAATGAATCGTTCTTTAATCAATGTATTATTCGGTCTAATGGCAGAAGCTGGCGATTCAATTGACGCTGACGAAGTATATGACGGCAAAGTAACTTCATCATCACCTGATGAAGTGGCAATGATTATAGAGAATGCCCGTCGTGTTGTGATTATTCCTGGTTTTGGTTTAGCAATGGCGCAAGCCCAACATGCGGTTCGTGAACTAGCCGATTCCATGAAAAAGTTAGGTATTGAAGTAGAATATGCTATTCATCCGGTCGCGGGTCGAATGCCTGGCCATATGAACGTTTTATTAGCAGAAGCAGAAGTTCCTTACGAACAAATGATTGAAATGGATACAATCAACCCTACTTTCGAACAAACTGATGTTGCCATCGTGATCGGCGCTAACGATGTAACCAACCCAATGGCTCGTGAAGACAAGGGCTGCCCTATTTACGGCATGCCAATCCTTAATGTTGATAAATCCAGAACGGTAGTGGTAATTAAGCGTAGCTTAAGCGCCGGCTTTGCAGGCTTACCTAACCCATTATTCGCCCAAGACAATACCCTAATGTTATTTGGTGACGGTAAAAAGGCAGTTACAGACTTGACTGCAGCGTTAAATGAAGCGGCGTAAGCCACTTTTATAACCTTAAAAAATCACCCTATAATGGGCTAAAAAAGTAGTCGGGATCTAATTCATAGATCCCGTTTTTTTATCAAATTTAATTGGCTATTACCATTACCCCCTTCAGAGAACACCCCCAATATAGAAAAGTACACATCCATAATTAAACCAACTACAGCACCATCATACAATTACCGAAAAAGAGCACAGTCTTCCCATCATGCTTTTGGATGGGATCTTCTTCAGTTGCAAGGTGACTCGAACGGCAAAGCGCTATTTTTCGGAGAAAGTGTAGGCCGCTTCTCGATCTAAAGAGACATTAACCTTTTCAAACATTTAACGCCAACTTAATGCCAAAATCTGGCCGATTCACTTGCTTTCGAGTATTCTCAAAGGCTTTAGCTATGGTTATCAAGAGTCGACAATAATGAATCTAATGTTTCCAATAGCTCCTTATCATCATCGGCAAACTCTTTATATTTATCTGCAAGCTTTGTTAGTTTGCTATTCGGCTGTTGGAAAAAATCGATGTTCCGTTGAATGTCGTCAGCAAGTTTATTCAAACTAATTTCCTTTAGTTTTTTATCGTTTCCTTTAGGGGAAATGTTGAATACAGGCTTGGCATCAACTAATTTGATGAAATATCTCAAACTCCGTCCTCCTGACTGGGATGGCTCAAACATTCCTTTATCAACCAAGCTTTTTAGATCACGAGTAGCAGTGGCGGGCGAGCAGCCTGTCATATTTTGATATTTTTCAGAATTTATACCATTTTTAACAAGGCCTTCTTCGCCAAATTCAAAAAACTTACTGAGCACTTTATACTGTCGATCGTTTAGTTTAGTTTCTTTATGTTTATCCCAGAAAACTGACTTTTTGAGAATGAAGTCGACCTTATTCTTAGCGTCTATTTGAGCATTCTTTGCTACTTCTACAAACCAATTCACCCATGAAGTTAAATCAATAGAGGGGTTGATTCGAGAGCTTTCCGCTAGCATCGTGTAGTAGTCATTTCTATTTTCATTAATTGGTGTCGAAATGCTAAACAATGGTGGAATTTCAAAATCCTGAAATAACGCATGCTCAGATATAGCCCGCGCTATCCGACCATTTCCATCACCAAATGGGTGAATTGACGTAAACCACATATGTGCAATAGCAGACCTAACAGGTCCTGCCAAATAATGTTCGTTGTCATTTAGAGGTGTGTACATGTTATACCACTCGATAAAAGCAGCCATTTCAGCCTCTACGGAGTCCCCTGGAGGCCCTTCAAAGACCACTCCTTCGTATTCACCATGACCTGAGATAATATCAACAGAGCCTTCACGGTAATCACCTATCTTTATACCTCTTTTCGCGCAGTAGTCTTCTTGGCCTGTAAGTAAAAGCTGGTGCCAGGTGCAAATCACCTCTTTAGTTAAGTCTTTGTTAAAATTGCTTCTAACATCAACTAATAGTGAAGCAATACCGCTTTCTTTGTGAAATATGCCTTTAGGTTGTGATAGTTCTAAATCTAGATATCTAGCGACCGAAGAGCGAACCTCTTCTCTATTTAAATTCTCACCTTCTATCTCACTTGTATTAATTGCTTCTTCCACCATTAAGTAGATATACGCCTCAGATTTATTTTCTTGATCAAGTTGAGCAACTTGACCTTGAAGATTTGAAGAAATCTTGGTGTAGTCATGAATCGTTTTATTTAGTCCATCAGAACTGAATGTAAACTTAGGCCAATCTGGATGTTGCCAATTGTATTTTATGCCCATTTTTAATAACCTTGATGAGAATGCCTGCTATAATCTAATCAAAATACATCAAAATATGATTGAAATGCAAGCTTTGATCTAATCAAAAGTTAAAAGTGGCATATATGTGATGAGAATACCAAGGTCATTCTAATCATAATTGGCTGGCATTTGATTAGAATGTGCAATTTAATCTCATCAGCCTTTTCTTCATGAATAAAGCAACTGCATAGCCCAATACAAAAATTAGTAAATTATTTTTGTATTACTAGGAGGGATGGAGTGAGTTCTTTTTGTGAGGAGTAAATTCCACTGCGCCACGCGCAGAAAGTAAAAGAGCTATTGAAAATAAATAACGCTACATAATCCCTGCATTACTCTGTTTTCTCAGACCACGACACCGCGCAATCTTAATAGAATATTTTTCTTTGTCCCAATGACTCTTGTTCGCTCATGACAGCCCGTCGGCTTTTGATTACATTACGTTATATTGTTGAAGGTCTCAAGTGTGCCAACTGCCGCCATACGATATTAGAAAATATAC
>CALJHL010000008.1 GCA_938075435.1 uncultured Thalassotalea sp.
CATTGGCTAGCTGGCAGTCTAATGGTTTGTTCAATAGTCCTACTCGCCCTAGTTTATCTGTTAAATTTTCAATCTGAAAAACGAATTAAAGTCAGCGGAGTATCATGAATCTAGATTTTGATGTAACGCTTAAATATGACAATTTTTCATTACAGTGTAAGCACAGTCTTAACTTACCAGGTATTACCGGTATCCTTGGCCATTCTGGTTCAGGAAAAACCAGCCTGTTACGTATTATTGCCGGCTTAAACAAACAGGCTAAAGGTGAAGTAATATTTAACGGCAACGTATTGCAAAACAGCGAAAAAAATAAATTTAAAAATGCCGACTTACGGCGCATTAGTTTTGTCTTTCAAGATGCCCGATTATTTCCCCACTTATCAGTACTTGGTAATTTAGAGTTTGCTGCAGCGCGTTGCCAACAACCAACATTGACTGTCGAAGAAGTCATCGAGTTGACTCATATTGGCTCATTAACAAAGCAACATGTTGAGCAGTTATCCGCGGGAGAAAAGCAACGAGTAGCGATAGCCCGAGCCTTATTGGCAGAGCCGGAGTTACTGTTGTTAGACGAGCCGTTAAGCGCTTTAGATAATAAAGCCCGTAGGGAAATGGTACGGTTATTACGCGACATTAATCAACGTCTCAAGCTACCAATGCTTTATGTAAGTCATAGTATTATAGAAATTCAGCAATTAGCAGAGCATGTTTTGGTAATGGCGGCGGGTGACATTATTCAACATGGCCACGTTCATCAAGTGATTAATAATTTAAATAACAATATTAGCGATGAATTTAGCAGTCAAACCAGTTTAACTTTACAAATTAAACAACATCTGGTAAATTTTGGTTTAACTCAACTTGACTTCCCCGGTTCTAATTCCGCAATAGTAAAGCTGTATAGCAACTTGCAAAACCAGCCCTTAAATACCCTATTGCGGTGTTACATTTTAGCGGGCGATATTAGCATTACCCGCAACAAACCTGAACTAACCTCAATAATGAATACACTTACTGGTAATATCACAGAAATCGATCGATTAAGTAAAAATTCAGCTCTAATTAAAGTCGATGTTTTACAACAACTATTTAGTGTTAATATCAGCCGTTACTCGGTCGAACACCTGCGTTTACAAGTTGGTGAACAGGTGTGTATTCAATTTAAAGCGAACGCAATCCGCTGTTATTAATATTAAATAAAAAGAGACTCATATGCTCAGTGCCAATGAACAACTCCGTTACTCAAGACAATTGTTAATAAAAGGCTTTACTGAAACCCAACAATTGGCGCTAAAAAATGCAACTGTGTTAATTGTTGGGCTTGGTGGTTTAGGAAATCCTGCTGCACTTTATTTAGCCGGAGCCGGCATAGGCCGGTTAATACTCGCCGATGGCGATAATATTGATGTCTCGAATCTACAACGACAAATTATTTTTCATACCGAGCAAGTTGGCGAAAATAAAGCAACAATTGCCGGCCAACATTTGCAACAACTTAACCCAGAAATTGACATTGAAGTTATTGACGAAATGATCGATCAAGAGCAACTTGATTATTATCTCAATGAAGTAGATTTAGTGCTTGATTGCAGTGATAACTTAGCCACTCGCTATGCTATTAATGAGGCTTGTGTTAGCCACAAAACGCCATTAATCACTGGCGCGGCAATACGCTTTGAAGGGCAATTGTTGGTTATTGATCCTCGCCAAGAAACGTCTGCCTGCTATCAGTGTTTTTACCCTAAAACTAAAGGTGAGCCAGCATTAAATTGTGAGACTGCTGGAGTGATGGGGCCAATTCTAGGGGTGATTGGCAGTATGCAGGCATTAGAGGCAATTAAATTGCTAACTAATAAAACAACCAGCATCAACAAAATAAAAATGTTTGATGGCTTAGCAGGTCAATGGCAAGAATTTAATCTGATTAAGCGAGCTGAATGCATCTGTAGTGATACCAATTTGACTAAATTGGTGTAGCACCTAAACATCACAAAAGCCTTGCAGATAATAACGTTAGGCTTTTGTGGTTGTAGTTGAGGTAATAATAATTAAAAATTGAATGCTGGCGATTAAGTTTACTTGAATAATCCCGAACTTCGATCTGTCATGGCTTCGCGCCAGCCACCCAGCCATTCAGATTTGGCGTCAAGATTTTGATATGGGCAATTTTCTTTTTGTTTACCGCTTAAGCCTGCTTGGTATCCGTTTGAATGTGCTCTTCCTAATGGATCTCGTTTTTGTCTCTTCATAAATGAATCCTCTAATCATATTAAATAAAGTCAAACAACTTTAACTTAGATGGCTGCATAAAACTCAAAGCAACAATTAATTTAAGATCAATATAGAGGAGGATGCAATCACTTTTTTTATTGGTAAGGGAAAATTAACAATAAAAATATCGTGTAAATTTATTTGCAAAAATTTTCAAATCGTCTACTTTAATGCAAATAACGATTGTTCAAAAAACAACCGCATTTTTATTATAATAAAAACATAATGTTAATAAAACTAAAAAAATTAATACATATTTCAAAGCCTAAAGCCTGTAAAATAATTAATCATTTATCTATATCAATAAGCTAAATTTTAATCTAAAAAAACATTACTAGAAAAATCTAGATTTAATCCTTTAGTAATGGCATTAACATCTCTTCAAGTCCATTAAGTTTAACTTCGTAAATTAATGCTAATTGCTCGCCTAGTTTACCTTGAGGAAAGCCCTTGCTATGAAACCAAACTAAATAAGGCTCAGGTAAAAACAATAGTTTTCTTCCAGCATACTTACCAAAAGGCATAATTTGATTTATTGCCAATATTAATTGTTGTTTATCCATATTTCAGTGTTCTTAAAGTTATATTTTTTAATAATCCCATACTTTAGCAATAATGTTTATACTTACCAGTAAGCGCATTATCGCTTCCATACATTAATGTTAAGTAGCCAATAAATGAAGACAAATGATTTACAACAAGCAACTTTTGCAGGAGGTTGCTTTTGGTGTATCGAAGCGCCCTTGCAACGACTTAAGGGCGTCGGAAAAGTAATTTCCGGCTACATGGGTGGTAGTATTAATAATCCAAGTTACCAACAAATTTGTAGCGGCATGAGCGGTCATGCAGAAGTCGTACAATTAAACTTTGATGCTGACGTAATAAGCTACCGAGAACTATTACAGATCTTTTTTAGCTTGCACGATCCTACCCAATTAAACCGCCAGGGTAATGACTGTGGTAGCCAATACCGTTCCGCCATATTTTATCATGATCAACAACAGCAGCAATTAGCCGAGCAGGCTATTGCAACCCTGAATAATGCAAAAATTTGGCCAAATCCAATAGTAACTAGCTTAGAAGCATTGCAACCGCTGTTTATTGCCGAACAACACCATCAAAACTTTTACGACAATAACCCTAACCAACCCTATTGCCAGATAATGATCGAACCCAAACTTTTGAAATTACAGCAATTATTCCCAGATAAGTTGCTCTAGCCTGAAACAACAAATGATCTCTTGCCCCTATCGGCACCTAACGACTATAGCAATTTGATGAATCAATGAACTTGGTATTAATACATTAAATTGTAAAGCTTGCGACGATACTTTGAGACTAAAGGGTCACCCGTTGGTAGTGCAGCTAAAATATCTAACAGTAATTTTTTGCTCTCACTGTCAGCGCCATCTTTAAGTAACAAGCCATACAATAATTGCAAAGCTTCTTCTTGGCGACTTACTTGACTGTATTGCACCGCAAGGATGCGTGCTAACTCGATATTGTCAGCATCGTTACTCAGCTGCTGCTCTAAAGCTTGAATTTCAGGAGAATTGGCAGCTTGTTGAGCTAATTCTAACTTCGCTATTAGTGATTGATAATAACTATCTTGATCAACCATTAAAATAGTCGTTAATAACTGTGCTGCTTCATTACTTTTTCCTAATAATAAAAAGGCATCACTTAACGCAAGTTTAATGTCAGCGCGTTCATTGTCCAGTTGATAAGCTTGTTGTAAACAAACCAAAGCCTCGCTAGCATTGCCTTCATCCAATAACTTCAATCCAGCCATTAATAGGTTGTCTTGCTCTTTCGGTAAATGCTTATTTAAAAAATCACTAATGCTGCTATCTGTTTGCGGGCCCGTTAGCCCATCTATTGGTTGACCATCTTTTACCAATACCGCAGTAGGTAAACTTTGAATTCCGAATTGTTGGGCAATGGCTTGCTGACTTTGGCAATCTACCAAGGCCAAAGTAATCGTTTGACCTTGTGATTTAACAGCAAAGGATAGTTTATCTCGTAATTGCGCACTTTCCGGAACTTGTTCAGCCCAAAAGGCTACCAGTACCAGCTTAGTTTTAGATTGTTCAACGATCACCTGTTGAAAATTTTCTGGGGTGATATTAACGATATTTTCTGACATCTAAAGGGTCCTGTTCAGATTATTATCAGCAAAAAGGCTACTTTTTAGTGATAAAATAATTTTGATTTTTGCAATAAGTTATCACTTTATATAGGGGCAATACTTGGCTAATACAAGGGACTAGCGACTAACAATTCGATAAAAAGCGGCAATATAAATGACTATAGTACTAATTAATATTCCGACCGTGACCAATTGCATTAGTCGCATCAATAACAATAATTAAGGCTCTATTAGCGTTATAGCTAGGTAAAATCGACCAACCTGAGGGATGACCGTAACCTCAGAGGATAAAGAAAATTTATAAAGTGATTCTAACAGTTCACTATAGGCGGTAAGCAGAACTAACGACAGCAACGATGAGCGACAAGTCGATGTTCAGAAAGCAAACTGCTGTGGTAAACTGATACCAATCAGTAGCTTTTTTACAGAGTAGCGGGCGAGTAGATAAGAATTGTTGAACATGAACACTGTTTTAAAAAAAGTAAAGTGATCCAATTGTCTGATAAACGCGTTTATTACTATAAAATTATATATTTTGATTTCGGGCTTTGCCGTTGATTTAGGTAAAGACGATAATATTAAGGATAATCGCTCATGCCACTCACCTTGTACAGTTTATTGTTATGCTTAATTTTTATCGTGCCGGCGGCTGGTGCAGCGGGGCTCAACGCAGAAAAAGAGGTCGATTTTAAGCGTTTTACTGGCACCTGGTATGAACTAGCGACAAAGCCGAGCTGGGTGCAACGGGATTGTGTTGCTACGGAATCAATCTATACCCAGCTAGATTCGGGTAAACTCAAGGTTGAAAACCGTTGTCGTGACGAGAATTTTGACGGCGACTGGCAGGGCATTCAAGCACAAGCCTGGTCCGATCCGGACAGCAATGAACAAGGCCGACTTAAGCTTCAACTGTTCTGGCCGTTTAAAGCAGATTTGTGGATATTGAAAATAAGTGAAGATTACCAGACGGCCATTATTGGTACACCATCATTGAGTAATGTCTGGATACTTTCCCGTACCCGTCAGCTTCCTGACGATAAATATACAGAGCTAATAAAATTTGTGTCGGCAACGGGTTTTGACATCAAACTGCTGGAAAAGACTAAACAGCCGGTAATAATACCAATTTGATTAAATTTATTTCCACCTCAGAGCTATGTTATAGGTTCATTAACAAGCAAAATTTATTTAGATATAGTTATTCTATATTAAATGAATTTTGTAAAGGTAGTGGGACGAGAACATGCTCCCAAGGGTGAGTTTAAAAGGCTTCTATACTAGGTTATCGATTTTGACAAAGTTGGCACAGTGATGTTTTTTGAGGTGTACATATATGTGCCGTATTAGGGTAACGCAGGAGCAGTTACCGAGAATAACCATTCTCGGCTTTATCTCCTGAGTCGCTCTACCTTCACCATCCATGGTGTCGTCTGCAATCCATTCCTTGTCTACAAGCTTGTTAATTTCTCACTAAGTGGGAAATTAATTAATCAAATTGGTATAAGCACTTCCAGTTAAAAGCCATTATCAGGTGACCTATAATAGTATCTAACTTGTTGTAGTTATTAGTGTCGCTTCCCTAATAGCGTTTTTTCTGAACGTTAAAATGGCGCGTAAGCTTTCGAAAAATGAATAATTTAAAGTGTAATCAAGAGTATTTGCAGTGATCAAAAAATTAATATTAATATTAGTGTTAATCCTTGTGTTCGGGATTTCTGCCATTGCATGGTTTATGAGTATTGAGTACCCGTTTCAGAAAAAAGTCACGCAACAAGCATTAATATCAGACGACCAAATAGCGGTCAAGACATCGCCGTGGTTAAGCTTTATTCCGAGAAATAAAGCACCTGAAGTAGGCATCATATTTTATCCAGGAGGAAAGACTTCTCCTGAAACCTTTGCACCTATTTTGCGCGAATATGCCGAACACGGTTTATTGGCAGTGATAACGCCAATGCCGTTTAATACCGCATTTTTAGGGATTAATAATGCTGATGATGTGATAGCGTACTATCCTCGGGTCACCACTTGGTTTATTGCCGGTCATTCCTTAGGGGGAGTGGCGGCGAGTGTCTACATGAAAAAAGCCGATACGAGTAAAGTGAAAGGCTTACTGCTTTGGGCATCTTATCCAGCTACTGATATCAGTGATCTCAAGATTAAAGTTCTGTCGGTTTCGGGGTTAGAAGACAGAGGCGCTACTCCTGAAAAAATTGCCCTGCATAAAAAATTATTGCCAAGCAATACAAAATATGTCGCTATTGGCGGAGCAAATCACTGGCAATTCGGTTTCTTTCAGCCCAAAAAGGCGAGACAAAAAGAAATCATTTCGGCTAGCGAACAGCAAAATAGAGTGTTTGAAGCGACCTATCGATTCATCAATAGCATCTTACGTTAAACCAAACATCGCACTGAGTTAAGGCTGCTAGGTAAGCAAATTCTAGGTTTTGTAGTATGCCGACAGATTGCTCGCTTCACTAAAAATAGATAACCGGCAAAGTCAGTCGTGTTGTATTCTCCTAACTCTTTCGACACTTTATAAATGGTATGGAGCCAGTAAAGAAGTTATTAAAAAAACTAACGGCGTTTGATAAGCCTGAATGGCCTTTTTCAGATAGGGTTACATTATGCCCATCAGCAACAGAAAACCAAGTGATGTCTTGGTTTCCTGATACAATGAAATCAGATTAATCATTATCACGACCATGATGAATTGCATCGATAACAATTATTAAGCTTAACATAACCTCGGCAAGCGTTTCGTCTAACACTTCAAGTCCATAAGTATCACTTAATGAAAACCATTGTTTACTAACACTGGCTATAACTTGCTGATGCTCTATAAACTGGTACTCATGAGACATAAAATTACCGCTCACCGTGATCTCTCTAGCTCTCTTGCCCTGGCAATCTAGATTAACAACAAATCGACTCCTAAATATTGGCAAAAAAGTTTTAATAATTCTCGCACTTTCACCATTTTGAAAACTTAAATCAAAGGTAGGTCGAAAAGCAAAAACCTTTTGCTTAATTTCAGCTACAACTTCACCACAGTTATTGCTTAGCTTGAATTGCTTGCCAATCGTAAAAAACTTACCATCAACAACATACACTATTTGATCTTGGGCATTTTTAATTTCAAACTTTTCGGTAATCGATAAAAACTTTTGCTTCAATTGGTATTTGCTCATTATTTATTTCCAGTCAACTGAGTATTTAATTACTTCAATAAGCTATACCAACAATTATTCTCTATAATCATTATTAAAACAAACTTTTAATAAACGCTTAAGCTATAATCTCTATATAGAACAATTTACTGTCTCAATCGCAAGACCTAACGGCGACTTTTGTAGCGAAGTGAACCAGCATAGTTGTCGTTATTGCGTCAATAGTAAGATCAGATCCTAGTAACTAAAAACCTTTATTGGAAAAATTAATGACCGAACTTAACCAACCTTTTACTAAATTCATCGCGCAGTTAACTGAAGAAAATAAGTTATGGGCACTTCAAAATGAAGCTGGAGATTGGGTCGTTTGCGACTCTGCCGAATTTGAAGACGCAGATGTAATGCCAGTGTGGGCAGATGCCGAGACTGCAACATCATTTTGTGTTGACGAATGGCAAACCTATAGTGCAGCCGCTATTGATTTAGAAGATTTTCTCGAAGATTGGATCTCCGATCTAAACGAAGATGGCGTATTAATTGGTGTTGACTGGCAAGTAGATGCTGAAGGCATTGAACTTGATGCCATAAAATTTGCTAAGTTAGTCGTCGATGCTTAATAAACTTCATTGGGTATTAACTACCCAATGAAAGTCTTTTACTGCAAGTGCACCTATTAAAGGACTGGTAAATCCTTTGTTGTTATTGGTAATACTCATTACCTAGCCAAGCTGTTCCTAGCCTTAAGCGGTTAAATAATTATAACAATTATATTGACCTGCTCGGGGAAATACCTTACGTTTATGAAAGCGCTCCCACTTCATCATTAGCTTAATTACCGTGCAATTTATTTATTCATAGTGACGTTGTTAAGACCGCTCTAAATTTTCACAATTAGCATATATAAAAGTAATTGCCATTATAGTTTTATCTGGGATTGCTGTTAATAATTAACAACTTGCTACACTTACTAGTAATCTGTTCAGTAGCAATTAGCCCGTTAAATTATCCTTTTTAAAATATTCAACTTAATAAAGAAGTCAAATGAGTATGGACAAGAAAATCAAAAAAATAGTGGTTGTGGGTGGTGGCTCTGCAGGCTGGATAACGGCAGGAGTTCTCGCCGCAGATCATTGCAACAACTCAAAAGACAGTGTTGAGATTGTATTAATTGAATCCCCAAATGTTGACACTATAGGCGTTGGTGAGGGCACGTGGCCGTCAATGCGCAATACCTTAAGAAAAATAGGCATCAGTGAGCTTGAATTTATTGTTAAGTGTAATGCGTCATTTAAACAAGGCTCAAAATTTATTGGTTGGCGTAATGGTCAAGACGATGATTTTTATTATCACCCTTTTATGGTGCCCGATGGATTTACCCAAACAGATCTTCACGCCGGTTGGCAAGCAAAGGCGAGCAAGGCTTCTTATGCAGATACGGTAAATGTTCAAAGTCATATATGCCAAGTCGGGTTGGCACCTAAGCAACCCGCTACTCCTAACTATGCTGGAGTGTGTAATTATGGCTATCATCTTGATGCTGGGAAGTTCGCCAGTTTATTACAACAGCACTGCACCACAAAATTGCAGGTAAAGCATGTTGTTGATCATGTTGAAAAGGTCATACCTGTTACTGGCAATGGCGCCAATCAAGGTGATATTGCCGCCATTTCCTGTAAAATGTCAGGGGAAATCAGTGGCGATTTATTTATTGATTGCACTGGCAGCGCTTCATTACTGTTAGGCAAGCATTACAATATCCCTTTTATCGACAAAAAAGACATTCTCTTTAACGACTCGGCATTAGCAGTGCAACTGCCTTACCCAAACAGTAATAGTCCTATTGCCTCGGCAACCTTGTCGACAGCGCAGCCAGCAGGTTGGATTTGGGATATAGGCTTGTCATCTCGCCGTGGGGTTGGCCATACATACTCCAGCACTCATATGGATGATGACAAAGCCGAGCAATTGTTGCGTGATTATATTAAAGCGTCGCATGGTGAAGAGGTTAGTAACAAGGTTGAACCTCGAAAGCTTACCTTCAGGCCTGGCCATAGAGAAAAATTTTGGCATAAAAACTGTGTCGCTGTTGGCATGTCTTCCGGATTTTTAGAGCCTCTTGAAGCCTCAGCACTGGCGTTAATTGAATGGTCGGCAAAGATGATCAGTGAACAGTTACCAGTCAACCGCTCGCACATGACTTTAACCTCAGAACGCTACAATGATAAGTTTTTATATCGTTGGGCACGGGTGATTGAATTTTTAAAATTACATTATGTGTTAAGTGAGCGTAATGACTCGCCTTATTGGCTTGATAACAAATTAGCCAGTACTATTCCACCGCGATTGCAACAGTTATTGCAATTGTGGCAACACCAGCCACCTAGTCACTATGATTTTGTTCAGAATGATGAAGTTTTTTCATCGGCAAGTTACCAGTATGTATTATATGGCATGAACTTTGAAACCGCGGCAAGAAAAAGCTCTAATAATTTAAGCCGGTTTGATTTAACCGATAAGTTCTTTGCCGATAATCAATTAAAATTGCAAAAGTGTCTTGCGGGTTTACCAACCAATCGGCAACTGGTTAACTACCTAGCTGAGCAGCTTAAATAAAGCAGACACCAACCAATAATAGTTATTTAGTTAAATAACTAAAAATAAAGGCGATACAACCACATTAGGTTGAATCGCCTTTATTGTTTAAACATGCCGCTACACCGTATTTTCTAAAAACGCCTACTACAAATATTCACTGCCCAACACTAATTTTTTCTTACCTTACTGGCAACTAATCAAAGCCTGTTTAGCTTTATTCGGTTGTAATTTAATCTCGGCAAACGACAACGTCATCGCCCCACTCGTCGATAAAACAAACGGCCTTGCGGTGCGGGTTATATCGTGACCATTCTCTATAAAACAGCCTAAATCAATACTCAATTCTTGCCAGGTGTCTATTACAAAGGTATTAACCGCGGCGGTTATATCAACACTGCCTTGACACTTCGGCTCACAATGCATTTGTAGTAACACTGGTGCTGTAGGAGGTTGACTAATACGCATAACAACCGTTAGTGCTGATTGGTTGCTCACATAGTCGCGTAAATCTTCAACAAATGTACTTTGCAGTGCTACAGAGCCTAAGCCATTACCAGAGTAGGTAATCGTACGCGCATCTTCTTGAACATCTTTATCCATAGTGCGGATCTTGATAGCCGGTAACTTTTCAATACTACTGGTTATTTTTACTGCCTGTTGCTCAGAAATTAGCATCATACTCCATGGTGCTTTAACGGTATTTTCAAATAGCACTAACGCTTGCTGTTGCAATTGAGCTTTTTCAACAACTTCATTTAGATCATCATCAAGTACATTTTTATCGCCGTATTGTAAACCAAAGCCATAAGGCAATAATGGTGAATAATCTCTGTCAAAGCGATTTACAACCGTTTGTTCAGAACTTTTTGGCCAAGAAAAAGACAACTTACCTTTAAAGTCATAATTTATTTGACCGTTACTTTGTCTAAATAACACATCACTAACACCGTTACCCTCTGAACCTGGTAGCCAGGTAGCAACAAAGGCATCAGATGCATTAAGCTCGGCGTTCACCCACATTGGCCGGCCGCTAATAAATATCGAGACTACCGGTATGCCCTGTGCTTTTAGTTTTGTTAATAGGGCTAAATCTTTTTTATCACCCCGCTGATAATCCAGATTATTGACATCCCCAACCCCTTCTGCGTATGGCTCTTCGCCAAAAACAACAATAGCGACATCAGGACGTTGTTTATATTCACCATCGACGGCGAGTTCAACCGATCCACCTGCAGTGACGACTGCTTGTTCAATGCCTTTAAAAATTGAAGTTCCGCCGGGAAAATCGGCATTTTCATTGCCGGTACCTTGCCAGGTCACACTCCAGCCACCACTTTGCTTACCAATATTATCGGCGCCATTACCAGCAACTAATACGTTACTTGATGGAATTAAAGGTAATAAATTATTTTTATTTTTAAGTAACACTAAAGATTCACGAACTGCTTGTCTGGCCACAGCGCGATGCTCTGCGGCACCAATTAATTCAACTTTGCCAGAAAGGTTGCGATGCGCAGGGCTTGGCTTATCAAAAATACCGGCCCTGAGTTTTACTCGTAAAATCCGACTTACCGCATCATCAATACGGCTCTGTGGGATCTCACCACTTTGCACTTGGGCGATGGTATTTTCATATAATGGCAGCCATGCATCGGTTGGTACCATAAAGATATCTAAACCGGCATTAACTGACTGACTACAACTTTGTTTAGTACAACCAGGGATTTGGCCGTGCCCGTTCCAGTCACCGACAACAAAACCATCAAAGCCCATTTTTTCTTTTAATACTGTGGTTAATAAATATTTATTACCGTGAATTTTTTCACCATGCCAGCTATTAAACGATGCCATTACCGATTGCGCACCAGCAGTTAAACCACCAACGTAACCCTGACCATGAATATCAAATAATTGTTGCTCACTGGCAATATTGTTACCCTGATCATCGCCGCCTTCGGTGCCACCATCACCTAAGAAGTGTTTAATGGTTGAAATCACCCGATGATCACCTAAAAAGTCTTGGTCAACTGCACCTTGTAAGCCCTTTACAATTGCTGCTGAATAGTCGCGAACGATTTCAGGGTCTTCAGAATAACCTTCATAGCTTCGCCCCCAACGGTCATCTCTAACTACGGCAACAGTTGGTGCAAATACCCAGTCAATACCCGTCACCATAACTTCAGTAGCCGTTATTGTGGCAATAGCCTCTATCAACTCTGGGTTATTCGCCGCACCTAAACCAATGTTATGAGGAAATAAGGTTGCTCCCATCACATTGTTATGGCCATGAACCGCATCGGTTCCCCAGATTGTTGGTATGGTTGAGTCATCTATAGAGTCATCTATAGAGGCTTGGTACAAGTCTTCAGCAAGTTTTATCCAGTCTGCCGGAGTCGCATGTTTATTATTTTCAGGAAATGCGCCGCCACCATTTAAGTATGAACCAAAACCATATTTACGCATATCGGCTATGGTGATATCACGAATTTCCGGTTGGATCATTTGGGCAATTTTTTGCTCTAATGTCATACCTTTTAATATGTCTTGGATCTTTTGCTCAAGTAGCGGATCTGTTGTTACTGGCAATTCAAGCTCTGGCCAAATATCAATATTATGACCTTTACCATGCAAACCAACTTGCGCAACAGCATCATCATTATTGTCTAATTTCGCTGTGTCAGAACAAGCGAATAGTGAACTAATACTAATAGCGGCAAGGGTAATTTGGAGCTGTTTTTTTAATAAAATTTTCATATATTTTTAAACGTAAATCTTCGACTCTGGTTGCTAAAATAATGTTGAGTAAATAGCTTAATACTAAGCGCTATTGGGTTGTTTTGGTTTAGAACCAACCAAGCCATAATAAGCAATAAAAACGTAACAAATAATCGGTAAAAAGAATGATGCTTGCAGGCCCATAGAATCAGCCAACACCCCCTGTAGAACTGGAACCAAAGCACCACCGACAATGGCCATACATAAAAGTCCAGAGCCTTGTGAGGTATGCTTACCAAGACCAACAACAGCCAGGCTAAAAATAGTTGGGAACATAATAGAGTTGGCTAAACCGACAAATAAAATTGCCCACATAGCCAGACTTCCAGACCCTAGCATGGCAATTGAAATAAGTAGAGATGCAACAACAGCGTTAAAAGCTAATACTTTACCGGCGCTAATTTTTTGCATTACTACACCGCCAATGAAGCGTCCTACCATTGCCCCGCCCCAATAATAAGCAATATACTTGGCGGCTTGCGATTCCTCTAAGCCGGCAATATTGGGGTCACTAAAAAAGCTAACTAAAAAACTGCCAATAGATACCTCGGCGCCAACATAAACAAAAATACCAACGGCACCAAGTACTAAGTGACGGTATTGCCAAGCACTGCCGCTTGTTGGTTCGACATTGGAGTCAGGACTGGTTTGCAGTTCTTTTTGTGCAGGCAGCTTTAAGCAAGCAAAAATTGCAGCCAAAACTAATAACATCGCCGCGAGTAAAACATAGGGCATTTGCACAGCTGCAGCCTTTTCTTGGGCACTTGCCATGTTAGCAACGGCTTCATTTAAAATTAAATACGCTCCAAAAAAAGGCGCGACAGTTGTACCTAACGAATTAAATGCTTGGGTTAAGGTAAGGCGCGAAGAGGCCGTTTTAGCCTTTCCTAACAAACTCACGTATGGGTTGGCAGAAACTTGCAAAATTGTTATTCCCGACGCCAACACAAATAAAGAGCCAAGAAATACTGGATAAGAATGCAAGGCCGCGGCGGGATAAAAACAAAGACAACCGAGTGCGGCGATAACCAAGCCAATGACGATGCCCTTTTGATAACCAAACTTATTTACTAATTTGCCAGCGGGAATTGACACAATAAAATAAGCGCCAAAAAAGCAAAATTGAACCAACATAGCTTGCGCATACGTTAAGTTGAAGATGCCTTTTAAGTGGGGAATTAAAATATCATTCAGGCAGGTAATAAAACCCCACATAAAAAATAATGACGTTAATGACAGTAAGGCAAAATTATAATTACCATCGGATCCGTTACTAAGAGTCTGTTCTGTTGTGAAGTTGGCGCCAGCCATAAGTATCCCCAAATGTATATTTTAAATAGGTTAATAATGCTCGGTAATTACAAAATTATAACCGGTATGCCACCTTATATTTGTAACATTTACTATTGTTTTAGGTTGACTAGATTATTAATGTAAATATGCCGAAAAAGTTGATCTTTAAATAATAAAACGCTACTGTCCCTGAAAGCGCTTTCATTTATATCATAATAAAATAAAAGTGCAATTTATTTGTCACTATTTACAGCCCTACAATCGCTAAGCAGATACTCCAAAATGTATTGCTAGGCTAACTTATCCTTGCTTCAGGCTCATGCCAAAATAATGGCTAAGTTTAAAATTGCTATTAAATATTGACCTACTCGCTAATAATTAGAGTTATTGTTATTTATGAAACTATCATTACCAAACACTTCGAAAATGCGCTCGAAAGACTTTATTTACGGGGTCGCTACGGCATCATTTCAAATTGAAGGCGGTATTAACGAGCGCTTACCTTGTATATGGGATACCTTTTGTCAGCAACCAGGCACTGTTTTCGATAACAGTGATGGCAGTGTTGCTTGCGATCATTATTCTCTTTGGCAAGAAGATATAGATTTAATTGACTCCCTTGCAGTTGACGCCTACCGTTTATCGATCTCTTGGCCACGAGTGATGAACCAAGATGGCAGCGCCAACCAAACAGGTTTAAATTTTTACATTAACTTACTTGATAGGTTAAGTGCTAAAGGCATAAAACCCTTTGTGACTCTTTATCATTGGGATTTACCTCAACATTTAGAAGATAATGGTGGTTGGTTAAATAGAGAAACCGCCTATAAATTTCAGCAGTATGTTGAATTAGTAACGACCGCTTTTGCTGATAGAGTTTACTCTTATGCAACCTTTAATGAACCATTCTGTAGTGCCTTTTTAGGTTACGAAGTTGGTATCCATGCCCCTGGCATAACGGGTAAAGGAAATGGGCGTAAAGCTGCTCACCATATTCTGCTTGCCCATGGCTTAGGCATGACAATTTTGAAAAAAAACAGTCCCAACAGCCTGAACGGTATAGTACTAAATTTTACTCCCGCTTATTCAAAAACCAACAGTAAAGAAGACATTGATGCGGCAACTTTTGCCGATGACTATCATAATCAGTGGTACATTAAGCCTATTTTTGACGGCTGTTACCCCGAGATAATTGAGCAATTTGAAGAAAGCCATAAACCACAGATACTCGCTGGCGATATGGCGTTGATATCACAGCCTATGGACTTTATCGGCATTAATTTTTATACTCGAACAGTGTATCAAGCACATCCAACAAAACCCTTTATTGAAATTCCACCTGAAAATGTTGCGGTTACCGATATGGGCTGGGAAATATTTCCACAAGCCTTTACTGATGTATTAATTCAACTCAATGATCTTTATGATTTACCGCCTATTTATATCACTGAAAATGGCTGTGCAATGCCTGATAGCATCGATAATAATAGCGTCAATGATCAAACTCGAATTGACTATTATCAAAGTCATTTAAATGCCGTTAATACTGCCATTGAACTGGGCGTAGATATAAGAGGATATTTCGCATGGAGTTTAATGGACAATTTCGAATGGGCTTTAGGTTACAGTAAGCGATTTGGTATTGTTTATATCGATTATCAAACGCAAATTAGAACCATAAAAGCCAGTGGTATCGCTTATCGAGATTTAATATCGCAGCGCTAATTGCATAAATTCGAGACAATAATAATCAGTTTAAACTTAACAGAGAGAAAAATGACCACTATATATCAAGTCGCTGAACTGGCCAGAGTTTCACTCGCTACAGTTTCCAGAGTAATGAACAAGAATACTAATGTTAGTGATAAAACCCGAGCAAAAGTGTTAAAAGCGATGCAAGACTTGGGTTATCGGCCTAATGCTATCGCTCAATCATTAGCCTCTAATCGTACCAATAGCGTTGGCTTAATTATTTCTGAACTTGACGGCCCTTTCTTTGGTCAAGTAATGGAAGGTATTGAAAGTGAATTACGTTTAGCCGGTAAGCATATTATCATTACCGCCGGTCACAGTGACGAAGCCAGTGAAAAACAAAGTATAGATTTTCTTGTTAGTCGACAATGTGA
The DNA here is from genome assembly GCA_938075435.1 of uncultured Thalassotalea sp. Classification (GTDB taxonomy): domain Bacteria; phylum Pseudomonadota; class Gammaproteobacteria; order Enterobacterales; family Alteromonadaceae; genus Thalassotalea_A. Next base: position 16,380 of record CALJHL010000008.1, read on the forward strand.
CGCATTAATATTACATGTTGACGCCGTTAGCGATGAATACTTAATCAATTTAAATAAAATCACTCCCATTGTTGTGGTGAATCGGAAAATAGCCGAATTAGATAATGCTTGTACAAGTTTAGATAATGAACAAGGTGGCTATATCGCCACCAATGCATTGATTGCAAAAGGCCATCGTTCAATAGCCTACATAGCAGGTCCTGATTGGAAAATTGATTCTCACCAGCGTTTTTTAGGGCATCAACGAGCATTAGCTGAACACAATTTAGAGTTCAATTTAGAGCTTTATTATCAAGGCGATTTTAGTGAAGGCAGTGGTTTTAAAGGTTTCCAACATTGCATGTCTTCAGCCCAAGCTTTTACTGCAATTGCTTGCGGTAATGACGAAATGGCATCGGGAGTGATGAAAGCGGCTAGAGCTTTAGGCATGGATTTACCGAAAGATTTATCGGTAATAGGTTTTGATAATGTTATGTTTGCCAGTTATTTATATCCAGAGTTAAGCACGATTGATAACTCGGCATTTGAGATGGGAAAAATGGCAACCGATATTATCTTAAAAAATGTATATAAACAGCCAAATATAACCATTAAAAATATATTCGAGCCTAGGTTAATCGAACGAAACTCAATCAGCCAAGCGTCGCAATAACTGGCTATTTCTGCAGGGATAAATCGAAACACGCAAAGTATTAGTATTAGTATTTAGGAGTGACTTAATTTTTAGACTCTATTATCGAAAATGCCTTAGGATAAATAAATAGTTAAAGATTTGCGGTTAGCAATTTAGTTTTTCAAAATCTGTTTTCGGTAGCTATTAACTGGGTGTTTAAATAATCTAATTGAACTTGAATTCTCAAAGCCTTAGGTTTAATCAATTGCACCTCTGCCACAATTCTAGGTACCGACCAGCCTAATTGTAAGAGTAACATTGCAATAACGGTGCCTGTTCTGCCAGTGCCGCCTTTACAATGAATAGCCACCACACCTTGGTTATTTATTTCATCTAAAATTGTTTGCTTATGCTTAGCCCATTGTAATTCAAATGCATGAGCAGGAGCTTCATCGTCAACAATAGGTAATTGAAGCCAAGATATTTGCTGTTTATGGCAAATATCTGGCAGCTTAACCACGTTATTTGCCACCATCTCTGCAGGCGTCATTAATGTGATTAACATTGAGGTTTTATGTTGTTTTAACTGCAGTATTGAATCGATAAGACTCGCAGATTTAGTACCTGGGCAAGGGGTAAAGATTAGCTTTGCCCCCTGGTCCAACGTTAACATTTCAAATGGATGGGTATTCACTTATATATTATCCAATTTAAAAATTACAACTGAATGCGCACAGTTTGCACCGCATTAGCAGCAATAGAGACTTGCGCATATTGACTACCAATTTTTAATGAATAAGTAATTGGCTGTTTAGTGGTATTTAACAACTGCACACTCACCAAGTCTTTATCATTAACCGCGGCACTGGCGTGTAAAGCATCTTTATCTAAGTCGTCTAGTTGCTTGTCCACTTGCAAGGCGTTATCCCCTGGTCGTATTGTTTTACTAAATTGCGCCAGCACATAATAAATTGGTGTGTAATATACTTCACCGGTTTCAGTATCAATCATAATAGGCGCACCACAGAAGTTGCCAACATGATTGGGTCCACCATGCTTATCGAGAACAATATTCCAGTCTATCCAGCCTTCTAGCCAGTGATCTAAACTAACAATAATGTTGCGAGCATAACGATGCACCGGCGTGTATATTGGATGATCTTCAGGCTTAGGCGCCCAAGTAGCCGTGTATGCCCAATCGGTAGCATTTTCATTCCACCAAAAATCATCATTGTTAAACCAGTTACTTTCTTTAAAACGAACCGGATCTAATATCCCTTCAGGTGCATCTTTACCTAAATCATCAATGGTACCTTCGGTATGGATTATTGAAAATTCAGGGAATTTTTCATGGACTCGATCAAATACATCTTCATTAACTTGGGTAGTACTTTCATACCAATGTACCGCTGTACCATAAACATAAGGAGCGGTTTCTGGGTCACCTAAAATTTCATCGGTCCAATGCTCGATACCATCACGATTTTGGTCATAAATAAGCAGTTTAACCTTGTCATGGGCGCTTGCTTGTAACTTAGGGCCCAAGTGGTTCTTAATAAAATAATTTTGCGATTTAGGGGTAAAGTGCATGCTTTCCCATTGGCCACTATTGCCATGGGGTTCATTTACCGGAGTAAGCGCCCAAATATCAATACCTTGCTTTTGGTAGGCATCTAAATATTTGACAATGTAATCAGCATAAGTCGCAATATATTGTGGTTTTAATATTCCACCAGTGCCTTGATGACCATTTTCAGCAGAGGGTTTTATGTACCAATCTTCAATGTCTTTCATCCACGGTGGAGCAGTCCATGCCGATGCCACAATTCTTAAATCTTTGTCAGCTTGTTTATTTTTAATGGCATAGGCTTGTTTTATCATGGGCAATAAATCAAAGCCTTGATCTTTTATGCCAGCATGTTGCTTGGCGCTAAAACCGTCCTGATCAACATCAATGCTAAAGTGTTTTAATTCGATATCATCGGCAACTGCGGCATACGAATACTTTCCATTAACAGCGAAGTCGGTGGCGCCGATATGGGTACGAGCTAACGAAAAGTTTGCGCCCTTCTCGCCGTATATGTTTTCCATCACTTCAGCTCTTTTATCTTGGTCTAAATGCGCTAGAACATAGGCCGAAGATTCGGTAAAAGAGGTACCAATGCCAATTATTTTTTGTTTTACAATATCTGGTCTTATTTCGATCACTGTGCCATTAGGTATACCCTGCACAAATTTTATATTTTGCTGTGCTGCTATTTTATCGCCAGCTTCACTGGTTAATAATATTTCAGTAGTCGTGCTTAAACGGTAATTAATACCGGCAGAATTTTGCAGCACTGTTTCATCATCATTTTGCAGTTCGCAGCTACTCAAGGTAATCACCGCCAATGTTGCTAAAACAATTTTTTTTTTAATGGTTTTCATTTTAAAAATCAGTCCGTATCAATAAAATCAGATTAAAGTAGAAGTCGTTTAACCACGACATTAGTTAGATAAAATAAGCTTGCCAAATATACCCGAATCAATCCAACCTCGGTCTTTACCTTCCCCAGGAGCCGTCTCTGAGCCAATAAAGTTTTCGCGTAACGCACTGCCATCGTTATCGCAATAGGCAAGCATTAAACCCATAACTTTTCCTGCTGACAGAGTGATTGGTTGATTATCCTTACCCGAGTCTTGATAAGCGTCAGTATAAATATCGATACTTAATTCCCAGACAAGTTTGTCGCCCTGTTGTTGCCAACGACTTTCAACATGATGGCTATAATTTTGTGCTAATTTGTTGGTACCTATATCTATCGCTTGGTTATCAAGAGACATATGATAGGCAAAGGCATTATGATTAAACTGATGCTCACCGCCGGAAAAATCTTCATCTAAAAAAATCTCTAAACAATCATCATCCCAATATTGTGTTAACGGGTTGCGATGACTATCAATTAAAACATCATCGACAATTTCGGCCATAAGGTATAATTTAGATTTAGTCCAAACCACTTTATAACGCCCTTGAAAATCCTCTTTTGAATACTCAGGTCCCAGCCAGCGATTATCAAGATATTGCCATTTCGCTTGTTGCCAAATACTTTCATTGGCAATACCGTCTACGTTTGGCGACTGCGATGCGAACGGCGCATAATAATTGCTCCTATCGGCGGCATGGTTATCTGTGGCGTAAACATTAGGTACAATGACGAATGCTAAAGTCATCAGTATTTTTGAGCACAAGTTTGCGAATTTAATGCTGTTCATTTCTTTCCTAAACAAAAAATTTCTATCGGCCATAAATCACCAACAAATTGAATAACCATCATCTAGTGATCTCTAAATCAACACAATAATATTGCGCTAAAATGGATTACCACAGCGGCAAACTGGATAAAAATCATCAAAAGCACAATCAAATCACTTCCTCGGTGGTACAAATTTAACATTATCAATACGCATAACTGCCCCTTCGGCTTTACCCCAATCGGGAAAAACTAAAATCCGTTTAATATTACTCAAATCGGCATTCGTCATTTGGCTGGCAAGTGAAAACGTATAATGTTGCCAGTTATTATTCGGTGTTGGGCCGCCATCGGTTAAGGCAACTTGTGCCGCGGTAATATCAGCTTCGAGTTTTAAAAACCAGCTTGAACCAGGAGGGGGTGCAGTAATTTGTTTAAAATCAAACTCCAAGGTTCCACCTGCATAATCGCTCATATTGATCGGTCCCGGAGCAATAAATCCGGGTGCGGTTGGTGCATTTGCAAATTTAAATTCGACCACTGGGCGAGTTACTTGCGGATCATTAATTTGCCTAAATTCAGCCCCTGCACAACAATCCCATACGGTCCAATCTTGTTCATTAATTTTTTCAAAGATCAATTTGGCTGGCGTCTTTCGTGGTGAAATACCGCAGGATTGATCAAGTTGCCATACTTCGGGTTCAGAATTATAGGCACATTCTAATGTGATATTATCGATTTGAATGTGGGCATTGGTTCCCTGGTATTCGAGTATAAAGGGTGACACCACATTACTCAGTTCAAGCCTTTGTCCTTCTGCCCGCGAGAGCAATATATCTTCAACTTTTAAAACCACATGCTGCCACTTTCCTGGTGCGGGTATTTCAATTGCCGTGCTGCCTTTTCTAGCGTTATCGGTTGCCATGCTGACTAACAACTGGCTATCGGCAGAGGCATTTTTAACCAGCAAATCAAACTCAATCTCACCATTATGCGACCAACTTGTGCCACCTTCAAACCTTAAGCCTTTTTCGTATCCGGGTATGGTTGAGCTTGCATTAGATACCAAGGAAACACTGCTACTGCCGTTGAGTTGAACATCCCAAACCTTGCCATGGCCGTCACTTAAATTCACATCTTGTTGAACAACCTTGTTATCAGCAAGCGCCACTTGAGTCGCATCTAAGGTATTAGTTACCTTACCACCGGGCACGGTAAAGTTAAGTGTTTCAACGCCGTCTGCATACAGCTGATATTGTTGGCTGGCGGGTTTCCCCAAATCGGTATTTAAGGCAACGGTTTGATCAATAGTGGCGCAGCCTTTGCCATCAAGTTGAGGCGAGCCTTGTAGATCATTTTGACATTGATAGACACGCACATAATCAACTAACATTTTGCGATCTGCGGGCCAATCACGATCAGGATCACCAGGCCAGTTACCACCAACGGCGACGTTCATAATTAAATAAAATTCTTGATCAAAGGGCGCATTAGCATTGGCAACCTGCAACCCCTGTTCTTGCCCTTGCCAAATATAGTTATACCAGCCGGCTGAACTTTGAGTTTGATAATGTTTTGAGTCGACGTACCAACGAATTTCATCGGCCTCCCATTCAATTGAATACACATGAAAATTATCAGACGGACTGGCGTCCATATGGAACTCTTGAACTTTATTTTCCCACTGAGGCCAAGGCAAACCATAGTGCAATGTGCCATGCACCTCATTGGCGGCGATGCCAGGGTTTAAAGCTTCCATGATATCAATCTCGCCACTAGCGGGCCATTTACCATAGACATTATCACTGGGCAACATCCACAATGCCGACCACAGACCTTGGCCGGGAGCAACTTTAGCGCGAATGTCTACGCGGCCATAACGGATCGAAAGTTTGTTTTTGGTTTGCAGTTTTATCGAGGTAAAGGGTGACGTCTTTGATTTATCATTACGATCATACTCGGGGTGAATTTCAGAAAACTTGGGGCCGCTATGTTCTTCTTCTTTTGCCACCATATGCAGCATTCCATCTTCGATAAAGCCATTGTCAGGACGATCGGTATAACACTGCAGTTCATCATTTCCACCACCCCAACAGTCGACCACCGCATGCCATTTCGACTGATCAAGGCTAGCGCTATCAAACTCGTCTTGCCAAATTAACTGCCAACCTACGTTTGCTCTCGCACTTTGCTGAGGTTCAGCTGAGGAGCTAACGTCTGCCTCGGCAAACGACGTAGTTGAACCAGTATCGAATATACAGCCATTGAGTGTTATTAGTGCAACCAGAGCAGCTACCGGCAGAAAAAGTCGACGCTCGGTGATTAAAAATGACATTGTGCGATCCCATCAAGTTGATTTTATAGTAATTATAATCAGTGACCACTGGCTTAGTTAGTTAATTTGCCAGTGTCCACTTTCATACTTATTAGAATAAAGACAATGCATTAAAAAGGTAAGTAAAATGCGATGAATTGTCTCTCTCACGCCGTCGGTAGGTCAGATATAGCAATTAAACTTAAAAATGCACAGGCCTAGATCCGCTATATTTACTTGGTTGATTACTAGCAATATAGCCTTGCTGCTGATTATTTTCTATTGGCAACGCTTCAATAACATAGCGTAATGACGTGTCACTGTGTTGTTGTTCAAAGGGATAACAAGTGACTAATAATAAGCGCTGATAATCGGTTTGTTGAACTTGTTGGCGGTTGATATCGATAACTTCAATATTGACAATTTGATAATTAAATTGCTCGCCTTGGGCATTTTCTAACATAATTGTTTCGCTTGGGTTTAGATGCTGCAACACCGAAAAGTGAGTATCTCTGTGCCCCGATATAACCATGGTGCCTGCTTGTCCTGGAGCTACGCTGGCCGAACTTAACCCAGGGCCAAACGCCAGTGCTTGACCTGAATCCCCCGCTAACACAATTTGTTGGGTATTTAACGATGGAAATTGCAATTTAATTACCGGCCAAGTATCAGCCCAAGGCCAAGGTTTCTGAGGTTTCCCTTGCTCCGTTGCTTGCCAAGCTTGAGTTAATAAAAATTGCGCCGCGTAGGCTTTTACATGAATAAATAAGCCACTACCGATAAACCACAACGCCAATATCAGGCAAGTGTTTCTCAATATTTTTAGCGGCTTAAAACCCTTGGTAGCTGGCTGCTGTTGCTTACTCGAATCACCGACAAATGCTTTGTCGATTTGTTCTCTAAGCTGATTTTTATCTAAACTCAACATTGGCTTATAAATTAACTTTGCCATTACTTGTCCTTCCTTAATTTATTTGTCGACACCGAAGTGCGTCCCGTTATGAATAAAACCGTGCTAAACAGCATTAACATCAGCGCCAATATAAATTGCTGTCTGGCATTGGTAGCTGTCTGCGCTAACGGGATCGGTATACTCGTTCCTGCGGGCATAGCATTAGCAACGGCTTGTTGTTGCAGGTATTGGTTAACTTTACGACTGGCTTGTTTTTGCACCGCAACAAAACTGGTGTATTTCGACATAAGTTTATTGGCAATTGCAACCTCGGTAATTTCAGAGATTAATGCTTGTTTTTGCTCGGTTTGCTGACTGCGATATAACTGAAAATTTAGCTGTTTAATTTTTTGCCTAGCCCACCAGGTAGCAACGCCAGATTGCGGCATCGCTTGCGTTACTGGCATTTTTTGTAGCCAAGAATTATTTAATACTTTACCACTAACGACGACTTCACCTTGTGCCTGGCTAGGCCAACGAGCACTTATAATTAAGGGTTCACCGACATATAGATCGGCTATTTTTTCAGGCAAAAGCTCAACCTCAGAACTTGGCCATTGCACCAAAATATCGGTGAGTAATGGCTGATTAATACGAGTAAATAATTGCGCCATCTTTAATTTTACTTCAGCGACATTACCAATATAACTAAATGAACCACGTCCAAGCTCAGCTGCCCTTTGCATAAAATAACTATTTGGTGCACTGCCAATACCAACGGTATGTAACCGGGCGTTCATTAACTTTTGTTGAATAAGTTGAAATAGTTGAGCTTCGTTACCAATGCTGCCGTCGGTAATAAAAACAATTTGTCGAATAAAGCCTGATTCGGTGCTACTCGCTAGCGCTTGCTGCAATGCCGGTAGCATTTCTGTGCCGCCATTAGCGTCTAAATTTCTTATCCAGTTAATTGCCTGATCTACCTGATAAGTCGCAGCTAACGTTGATTGTGCAAACAGCAAGCGGTAACTGCTGTTAAATTCAATAATATTAAATTTATCTAGTGGCTCTAACTGTTGCACGGCAAACTCCAACGCTTGTTTAGCTTGTCGTATTGCAACTCCCCCCATGGAACCGGAGGTATCGATAATATAGAGCATTTCTTTGCGCATTTTTAGCGACGTTTTCGGTAACTTCGGAGGATTGATCATAATTAAACCATAATCATAACCGTCTTTAGACTCGCTAAAGAATGCGCCATTCGGGGAAACCTTAGGATTGATCCGCCACGTTAAAACAAAATCTCGATTCATCGCCACACTGCGATCCTGCAGCGATACTTGATCACCATTTTTTCTAATTTTATGATACAAACTGGAGACTTCAACAAGGGGGAAGCCAATGTTTAAATTAACATTAATGGTTGCCTGCTGGGCGGCGCTGGCAGGAATTTGTAATGGTGTGATACGAGCGGCATCGACCACAGTCGTGGTATTTAAAGACCAACCAGAACTTGCCTGAATGGCAATTTTTTGCTGGTCTTCATCTACATAACTTGCCAACGCTTGCGATAATTTTTGCTTATCTTGTTCAAACACTTCGCCGGGAATATACCGAGGCGTGATCGTTAACGGCAAACGCAGGCTAAATAACTCTCCTTGTAACCTAACTGACTGCAAGTAACTAATGGTAATAACAATGCTTTCACCTGGGGGAATATTAGCAATTGAGCTAGTAAAAAGGTTCGGCCGCTCTTGCTCTAGCAAGCTGGCTTTTTTGCCCGCCTGTTTCGCTTGTTGGTATATTTTTTTCGCTTGTTGACGCGGTTTAATTTCGGCAACAATTACTTGTTCTCCTATTTTCATTTGCATGGCATCGACTGCAACCCCTTCACTCAAGGGGAATACATAAATACCTTCCACCCATTGTTGCGAACTATTAGTAAAGGTTTGGGTTAAAGTGGTACGCGCCATTAACGCCGTAACGTCAACGTTATAGTCGGTACTTAACACCAAAGAATGCTTAACCCCTTGTTCATTTTTGAAATAAAGACTACCAGCACTAATGTCATGGTAATTAATGTTTTTTTCTACTGAAGCAGTGTTTAAAATTGAGTTATTAGAATCGCTTGGCTGTGCGTAAGTAATAAAACTTATTAGCATTAGCTGGCCTAATATAATGTACATTAGCCATTGGGCTATGTGAGTGAGCTTGGTTTTAAAATTAGCTTTGCCGGTCATAACGAGTCTCCTAGGTTATGACACTATTAAAGCCTATGAATATGACCTTAAATCCACTGAGATATGAAAAGCTAGCGATCGAAAGTGATTAATTATGACAAATGCTCTAAACTATTTTGTCATCGAGGCGAATTACCCATAAAAAAGGGTTACCTCAGTAACCCTTATTGATGATTAGTTACTCTGAATTCGGTTTAATGAGTCCAGATTAATTAAGCCTGTTAACTTACTCTTTTGCTTCTTTTTGCTCTGTACGCCAATCATCTTCTGGCTTGATGTTGTGCTTTTTAATAAACCTATCCATCATTGGATTTTGTGCATCATAAGCGGGTTGCCAACGGCCACTTTTAATAAAATCACTCATTGGTTTAATCGATTTGTCTGGCTTGCCAGGGATAGATAACGTAGTAACGCCCCATGAGTCATCGGTGATCACTGCCATGCGTTCCACAATTTTATCTTTGGTAATATTCCAAACCATCAAGTCATCTGCCATGGATAACGGACCATTGTAAGTTTCACGAATACCATCGTAAACGCCATAACGTACATTTTCATCATTGAAAAAGTGATAAGCAACTGCGTGACGAGGTTTAAGGGTACTCATTATTTTACCAAATGCTTGAGGTGAAGTATGAAGCTGAGTGCTTACCATCATTACCGCATTAGGTGGTAAGTTATACATCTCTTTCATCACTTGTGGTGTCATAAATGCTTCATGAATTAAAAGATCCGCATCTTTAGCATGTTCAATCATCCACTTGTTTGGCCCGGTATCCCCGCCGATAACAACTTTCATTCCGGCGTATTCTAAGATGTAAGACACTGGACCATCACCGGCGTGAATTGCTGGAATTGTGCGTACAACAACTCCGTTTTTTTCATAAACTACTTGATTTGGAATTTTGTAATCAAACTCATGTACGATAAGTTCGCCAGAGATAGGAGATATTTTAGAGCTACGAGTCACTTTGTCCCACTTATAGGTTTCTAAAAAGTGTTTCATAGCATATTTAGTGCCCATGGTTTCGTCCATGCCACTTGGACCCCATACTTCAATTTCGTTAAATCGTCCTGCCGTCCAACCACCTGCCCACAGCGCATCAAAGTCACCCCAGTGATCAGTATGTAAATGCGTTAAAAATACTTTATCTAGCCATGCGTAAGGGATCATCAGGCCTGATAAATTCGCTGTCGAGCCAGTACCAATATCAAACAAAAATTTATCGCCGTTACCGAGCTCTATTAGAAAACAAGTTGCAGCTTGCGAACGTCGAGCACCAGGCATACCTGTACCACAGGCGATTAAGCGAATTTCATCTTCAGCAAGTACTTCGGTGCCAGGGTAGTAAACGTAGCGATTTGGTGCTACTTGGTTTCTTTGCATGATTTGACCACCAGCCGCCTTAGCTTGGTTAATCGGTGATAAATCGGAGTTTAAACCGACATAGGAAACGATTGCGATTACCGCAATAGCTAAGGTTTTAAGTAGTTTCATGATCTGTAATCCGTCTATAAATGGTTATTTGGTTAAGCGTTTAGCTACAACTAAATTGAACAAAGCGAAAACCACAAAGTAACAAGTTAAATTTGTGAATAGGCTCTGCCAAGGTGTGTTCAAGAAATTAAAGAAGACTTTATCAACAATAAAATTGCCACTAGAGGTAATTGGTTGAAAGCCGCTAAAAAGTTTGGTTTGCAACATAGTCCCTATCATAAATGTCATTGAAACCACTAAGCTAGTGTTAAACAATTTATGGCCAAAACCATTGAGTTTTTTACTAAATAAAAAGGTGAGTACGCCGATGACAATAACGATGCCAACAGTTAAACGCACATAAATGCTCGAATGTCCGTATGATCCTATAAAGACCAAAGCAAATAAGACGATGCTTATTATTGCTGGAACAAATTCGGCAAAGGAATTTTTTATAGATTTAAGCACTGTTATAAACCTTAGTAATTAAGTTTTAATTATTTTCCACTTCTGAGTTTCAGTTAGCGGAAGTTGAACTAGCTAAAATGCTTTTGCATGTTGTAATCACTCAAAGCATTAATATTGTACATTGGTACAATCTATTATTATATAGCCGAAACTGACTATTTCGCAATGAGAGACAGAAGCCAGTAAAGATAACACTAACCGATTGAAAAAAAAGAATTTATATTTCATTAAAACGCTGAGTTGTTACGATAAGCGGTGATTACTTTCATTTTTAGTGGCGTAAAAACAATTAAAATACTACTTGTTTGATATCAATCAAAGTTTGAAATTAGTCGATGTCAGCAAGTTGTTTACGCGACTCAAATTAATTGTAAATATTACTAACGCCTTAGGTTACTTATCTGGTTTACAAATCATTATCTTAGAAGGCACGACCTGAATTAGGGAGGTCTCGCATCTCGCTTAAGCCTGCCTCTTATACACAGCAGTTCGTTTAATGAGCAACGGTATTGACAAACAATTTCATTGTGATCTAATAGCACCCTTTTTATAGCCACCTAAAAATATCAATGAAAGATGCTAAAGAATGGGCTGAAGAAACTTTCGCCAATGCTAAACTGAAGGATTATCGACACACGGAAAGGTTAATAAAGATTACCACTGACTTAGCCGAAAATGCAGGAACATCAATTACCAGAGCAAGCTCGGATGATGCTGCTGTCGAAGGAGCCTACCGTTTTCTGCGCAATCAAAATATTGATACGCATAGTATTGCTCTAGCAGGGCTATAACAGCACCTTGGAAAAAGTAAAAGAAACTAAGCTCGCTTTATCTGTCCAGGACACAACTGGCTTGGCTTACAGACATTCAGTTTGTGAACAACTAGGCTCTGCCCCTTCGGCTAATAAGGAAAATGGTATGACAGTAAGCGTAATGGGAAAGTTGGCGTAAAGGCTTATTGGACTGGTTGGTTAACGCTGATGGATATGGAAGAAAACTTCAAAATATTTAAAGAACTCGAACTTGATTAATTAATATACCGCTGTGTTCAAGAGACAGCGCTTAAGCTCTTTCAGGATGACGGTGTATTTTAACAAGGAAGTTAGTGACTATAAGTAGCACTGAACAGACGAATTGAAGATTTGAATTTAAGCTAAAAGCTAATTTATCGATGCACAATACGCGAGAGGAAGTCCCGTTCAAAAGCATAACGGGATGACAAATTTTTTCTAATATGGTAAGTATTTAAGTGACTTCGCTGCGCATAAAAAAGCACACCATTGCGACAATAAATAACGGCGAACTTGTTAATACAAACGACTTGATACTAGCCAATTCAGTTAGCTTAAGTTGCACTAACGCATCAATTATTTGTTGACTGGGTAAAAACCACAACAAGGATATTGCCGCAATAAAAGTAAAAAATTGCAAGATAACAAATCGTTTAAATAGGTTGTTATTTAAGTTGTTAACCGTGCGTTGGCTAAACTCGTTTGGGTCGAGTTCTGGCATTGGCTTCGCTAAAAGTTGTTGTAGTTGTTGTTCATCGAAAGGACACATTAAGCAGCTCCTAAATGAGTTGGTTGCCCTAAAGCAATCATTTTATCTTTACCACGTTTGCAGTGTGATTTTACCGTTCCAATTGGCATTTCTAGCAGCGCCGCAATTTCATCATGACCGTAACCCAAGGTAAAATTCAACGTTATTACAGCGCGTTGCTCTGCCGACAAATGACGCATTAATTGCAGTAACATTTGTTCATTCTCATGTTGGCTTTCAATCTCAACAACAATTTCATCCTCAACAAAAACTTCTTTTTGTTTTCTTAATTGCTGTAAAAAATTTCGATAGGCAATCCTATATAACCACGATTTAAATGCATTAATATTATTTAATTTACCTAACTGTTGAAAAGCCGTGATTAAACTTTCTTGGGCAATGTCATCAGCAAAGGCTAAGTCGCCAGCAGTTAATCGCCGGCAATAACCCCGCAAATCCGATTGGCACACTTTTACAATTTCAGTAAAAGCATGCTGATCATTATTGCGTTGAAATTTTTTAATTAAGTTTGCTAGCATCAATAGGTGTTCAAATAATTTAGACTTCTGCCGGTGTGAATTTCCACACAAATAAATAACCAATACCAATCGCTAATGGAAATACCGCAAAGCCGGTTATCTCAATACCGAAGGGGTCAACAAGGCCGTATAAACCAACGGCTGCAGCAAGGCTTATTAATAAAACCCCTCTTTTAAAATCAACTTGTGGTTTACGTTGCGATTGCAGTATTTTTTCAATACTTTCCACCGATAACGCCTGACCCTTTTCTAAAGCAACTTGAATGGTTTTTTGTAATTCCATTTTACCTTTATAAGAATAATAGAAAAACGACCAACCAAGCACACCGAGTACCACAAACAACACCATAGGGATAAATTCGCCTGCCATAATAACTTCCTCTTGAAAATTTAATATTAAACATAATAACTCATTTTATTATGTTGTTACTTATACCTATTATAGATGTTACGACATGGTGATTTAGATGCAGTAATTGAAAATATTTTTTAAAATTATAAAAAAACGGCTCTTAATAATATTAAGAACCGATCTTCATCGTAAATATTTTAGCTGTGGTTACGGTAACTTACATGCTTCAATCGAGGTTTTCCAAATAATAGGTTGCCAGTAACGACCATCGGATAGTTTAGTTTTGTTGGCTCGATCAAATTTCGCGCCGAGGTGGTATTTATGATTCGCTTCGATGGTAATGTCTAAAACATGATAATTTTGAACTTTACCGCGACGATTTAAATCTTGATCATCAATTAACTCCATAACTTTTATGGAATGCTTACCAGGAGTTAATTCGAAGCGATGGCTTTTGCTACTCATTATTTCGCCATCAATAGTATTAATATTTACGCGGTGAATATTTTTAGTTTTTGGGGTGTCTTTGTAAATAGAGACCACCCCACATTCATTGCCGGCAAGGTGCTCAGTCGCGGATTCATGCGCACTTAAAACAAACGGTGAAATTAACAGCATGGTTGCAACAAGTGTATTCTTTTTCATGATCTATACCTCAAATAAATAATTGCTTTAATAACCTATAAATAGTTTATTAAATCATACATATAAATATAATTTTAGTGATCTATAGTTAAAAAGCAAATATGAGCCCTTGGCTCATATTTTAGATATTAAAGGGAATTTTAACCTTGCTAATCGTTAGCTAAAGCTACAATCCTTATTAGATTCTTTCCAAACAATAGCATCCCAGTATTCTCCTGTTTTTAGCTTAGAACGATTCTTACGAATAAATTTTGCACCGAGGTAATATTTTTTATCTGCTTCTATCATTATGTCCATAACATGATAATTTTTCATTTCACCACGACGCCGAGTAAAATAAGAATCTTGAATTTTTTCAATTACTTTTATTTTATGTGGGCCGGGCGAAAGCTGAAAGCCGTGACTACCACTTTTAACCGGTACGCCGTCAATAGAATCGATATTTACAAAGTAAATATTTTTTTGAGCTGGTGGTTGCTTGTAAACCGAGATGATACCGCATTGATTACTCTTAGCCTCAACCGCTTCATCTGCATTTGCCAATGCCGAAAATGGTAGGGTGAATAATAGACATGACATTAATGTTAGCTTTTTCATAGTTTCTTCCTTAAAGTTTTATTTATTGCCATAAGTTATATACAATCTTTTGCATATAAACTAGACAACAGATATTTCCATTTGTAATAAAACATGTACTTAGACAATGTTAGCAGTTAACAAATAATTTTCAAATCCTAATAAACGGCTTCAGCACCCTATTCTGACGAGCTAAACCCTAAAAATAAAACTACCGCTATTCTACATGAGCTATATATCTTGTTACATCTATAAATAGCAAGAGGCCAAAACCTGCGGAATTAAGCCTCTAACTTATTAGGAAAAACATGTATTTTTTATTGGTGGGTTTGTGCTACCTCGACTTTTTCGGTGATTAATTTCATTTCAACTCGGCGATCAAAATAATTTACTTCGCTAGCAATAGCAGCATCAATTGGTGCTAATTCACCAAAACTATTGCTAATTATTCGCTGTTCATCAATGCCATTGTCGATTAATAATTGCTTAACACTTGCGACTCTGGCTATTGCTAACTGCGAATTTAATTGTTCATCGCCTTGCTTATCGGTATAACCCGACAAATCAATCATCATTTGTTCAGAGCGTTTTAATACCTTAGCTAAAGCAATGACCTGTTGTTGGTAATGAGGTTCAATGTCACTTGAGCCGGTGCGAAACAATAAACTCATTAAAATATTTTCAACTTGAGCATCTTCACTATCTCGGTAACTTGCCGCCAAATTAAGCATTTCTTGTTGAAATTGTTGCTCAATAGTTTTAACTTCTTGCTTATGTTCAATTGTGGCTAATTGCAAATTGCTTTCTGAATTAGCGACGCTAGTCTGTAGTTGTTCAATTTCTTGTTCAGCATCGAAATTTTTTGCAATAAAATCTCCTGCTAGTGCGGTAATGAATGCCCCAGGAGGGCCGCCAAAGATACCGCCAATAATTGCTCCAACACTGATCCCTATGGTTTCATTTTCAGATAACTGCTCATTAGAATATTGTTCATTAGTGTTGTCAGTGGAGTTTTGAGTAGCCGCGGCCATTGGGCTTATAAGGCTGGTGGTTAAGATTAAAGAGCTTAATGTGATTGCCGATAGATTGTTTTTCATAGTGTTCACCTTTAAAGTTAATTGTTAAGTTAAGTTGTTGGTATTATTAAACACTTAAAAAGTGACAATACTGGTGGGCAATAGTGAACGGTTAACGCGCAATTATGACCAATTGTGATAGTTTACTGAGTAGTTAAATATTTTTATCGAAAGTCGTTATAGTGCCAATATCAAAAATAACAAATGCTAATGAAGGGTTAAATTAAATGAGCAAACGAATTGCCATTGTCGAAGACGATGAGGCCATCAGAGAAAATTATGCCGACGCGTTACGCAAACAAGGTTTCATTGTGCAAGCTTATAAGAATAAACAACAAGCTCTAAATGCTTTTGAGCTTGCCCTACCCAATTTAGCAATCTTAGATATTGGTTTAGAAGAGGACTACGATGGTGGTTTCGAGCTGTGTAAGTATTTAAGGGAAAAATCTGAAACCTTGCCCATTATTTTTTTAACCGCCCGCGATAGCGATGCTGATATTATCAGTGGCCTGCGCCTTGGTGCCGATGACTATGTAAGTAAAACCATGAGTTTTGCTAACTTAAGTGCCCGCATCCATGCAATTTTAAAAAGAATAGAGCGCTTAAATGGGCCTAAAGTTGTCGATAATGTGATTGATCGCGGTAAACTAATCATTAATAAAGATCGTTTAAAAATTCATTGGCAAGACCAGGCAATTAATACCACAATAACCGAATTTTGGATGGTACATTCACTCGCCCTGAATCCTGGCCATGTTAAAAATAAACAGCAATTAATGGATGATGCCAAGATTTGTGTTGATGACAACACCGTAACCGCTCATATAAAGCGAATTCGCAAAAAGTTTTTAAAAAGTGATAGTGACTTTAAATGCATAGATACTGTTTATGGAATGGGTTATCGTTGGAATGACGACCAGTAGTAAAGTTAACCTTATGAAAAAATTACGATTTAACCTTACCGTCAAACTTATGTTAGTAGCCAGTACGTTATTTGCAATTCCTTTTGTTGGCTATTATTACATTGATGGTATGGAAGAGTTATTACGCAAAGGCCAAGAGCAAAACCTAATGGGTAATGCCCGTGGTTTAGCAACCGCGTTACATGAGCGCCCTAACCTATTCAATAAACACGCTAATTTTAAAAAAACCTTAGAAACCGGCAAAGACTTTTTTCCAACCAAAATTCACACGGCGATTGCCCTCGATGGCAACAACTCCGACTGGCAACAATATATAACCGCTAAAAATACCAATCGCTATGATGCCCAAAACCAAATTAAAAAGCATGACCAACAACACTTTCAGCTTTTAGCTGCGGAGCAAGTGTCGGTTAACTATCAAACTCAAATTGGTCGTTATAAAGATCACGTTTATGCATTTTTTACTGTCGTAGATGATGAAATGGTTTTTCGGCGCAGCAAAAGTTTAAAGGTAAGCGAAAATGATCACCTTGAACTTGCAACAATTAACCAAGACAATGAGCTGGTTAGGTACATTTTTAGTAATTATACAGCCGGTTGGACAACCGCCTATTTAATGCCAAATGCGATAAATGGCTTAACCTTCCCCGAACCAGAAAATCGCATTCAAGGCACTATAAAACTAACCGCCGTTGGTTATAACATTGAACTGCGAATTCCTAATGGCTTGGTGGGTGAAAAATTCGGTTTTCATATTAGCGATTATGATAATAAAGACAATCATCAGGTGGTTAACATTGGCACCACAAATACCGAATTTAACTCTGATTTGGGAACGTTTACCGTACCCTCTAAACAAATAGAACGCATTATCGAAGCCAGTAAAAGAACCCACTCCAGCATTCGTGTGGTTGATATTCATTATCGTGAATTACTCAAAAAAGGCGACCTTGAAAATGCTACTGGCGCTTGGATTAATGGCAGTTTAGCAATTGAACAACCGACGGTATTTAGCAAGGTTAAAAACTGGCTACTTGAGCCATTTTACAAACTTTATTTGGTAAAGCCGGCTAAACGCTTTGTTACCGAAGATTTTAATGAGCGTAAGCATCAGCCGCACATTAGCAACGCTTTAACCGGTACACCGGATTCCTATTGGTGGAAGTCCAAAGATAATAAAGCCGTGATCCTTTCGGCGGCACACCCTATTTATTTAGACGGAGAAATTGAGGGGGTGGTCATTGTTGAAGAAACAACGCACGGCATCCGTAGTACTCGTAACAAAGCAATTGAAGGGATAATAATTACCAGTTTATTAATCGCTATAAGTGTATTTTCATTGTTTATCTACTCACTTATGACCTCAATTAAAATTCGTAAGTTGCGTAACCAAGTTGAGTCGGCTGTCGATGAAAAGGGCAGTATCACCCAAGCGATAACGCCATTTACCAGTAATGATGAAATAGGTGACGTTTCTAGATCGATGGCGACAATTATTGGCCAACTCGGTCAATATAATGATTACCTGCAAACCATGTCATCAAGGCTTTCACATGAACTAAAAACACCAATAGCAGTGGTGCGTTCTTCCCTTGAAATGCTTGAAAATCAAGAGCTACCTAACAGCAGCAAACGTTATATGAAGCGGGCAAAAGAAGGAATTAATCGTTTAAACTCAATGTTACTGGCCATGGCCGAGGCGACTCATTTAGAGCAAGCATTACAGACTTCGGAACTGGAAAAATTTGACTTGGCAGAGCTTATTGATGGCTGCAGCCAAAGTTATCAACAAGTCTATAAACCGCAATTATTTAACATTGACATCGAACATAGACCTTTAATAATCACTGGTAGTGATGAACATATTTCGCAGTTATTCGACAAGTTAATATCAAATGCGGTCGAATTTAGTCAAGCCGAACAGACAATTAACATTGGTCTTAAAGCCGATTATAAAAGCCAACAAGTGATATTAACCGTAGAAAATATTGGCCCAAGTTTACCCAGTGGAATGAGTAAAAACATTTTTGATGCCATGGTTTCAATTCGCGATGAAGAACAAAAAAACCAACCTCATCTTGGTATCGGTTTATATATTTGTCGTCTTATTTGTCAGTATCATCAAGGCAGTATCAACGCCACCAACTTCACGGATAATGATAAAGAGCCTAAAGGTGTTATATTTACCGTACGCTTGCCTTTAGCCACCTAACGTTTAATATTTTATTGCAGGTTAAAACATTAGTATTGGAACAATTTATGCAATGCAATATCTGTAATGAATACAAAAGTATTCAAAGTAAAAGCTTAAGGTCTACAAATCCCATATTGTTCAAAAAATGGGTATCATTATTGTGCAATCAATGGCGCGACCGCACCTTATTGGTGCATTGTGAACGTGATTTTATATGTTAACCGCAACGATTAGCATCTATATATAATTGTTAGCCATTTAAATGGTGTAACAGCGAATTTATCAAATAACTAACGGAGTAGATATGTCCAATCGCTACATCAGTAACCTTACCAAAGATACTTATGCCTTAATTTTAGCAGGTGGCCGTGGTTCACGTTTGCATGAATTGACCGATAACAGAGCAAAGCCAGCGGTTTTCTTTGGCGGTAAATTTAGGATCATTGATTTTCCTTTATCAAATTGTATAAATTCAGGGATCCGTAAAGTCGGTATTGCCACTCAATACAAGTCACATTCGCTGATCCGCCATATTAACCGTGGTTGGGGACATTTTAAGAAAGAATTAGGTGAATCTATTGAAATTTTACCGGCGTCTCAACAAACCGGTACACACTGGTATGAAGGTACGGCCGATGCGGTATTCCAAAATATTGATATTATTCGTCATGAATTGCCAAAATATGTAATGATTTTATCTGGTGATCACGTTTATCAAATGGATTATGGTGACTTAATTGCTAAGCACGTTGAAACCGGTGCCGACATGACGGTTTGTTGTATTGAAGTACCAGCCGAAGAAGCAGCTGGCGCCTTTGGCGTAATGACGGTAGATGAAGATAATCGCGTTCGCCGTTTTGACGAAAAGCCACTTGCACCTTCACATGTCCCCGGCAAGCCGGGAGTAACCTTAGCTTCGATGGGCAACTATGTATTTAATACTGAATTTTTATTTGAGCAACTAAAAAAAGATCATGAAAAACAAGACTCTAGTTTTGACTTTGGCAATGACATCATCCCTGCAATTATAGATTCTCACAATGTGTTTGCCTTCCCGTTCAGAGATCAGCAAACTGGCGGCCAACCATATTGGCGTGATGTTGGTACTTTAGATTCATTTTGGCAAGCAAATATGGAGTTGGTCTCTGCTGAACCGCAGTTAAATATGTATGATTCGAATTGGCCAATCTGGACCTATCAAGAGCAAACAGCACCAGCAAAGTTTGTGGGCGATGAAGATAATCGCCGCGGTTGCGCGATAAACTCAACCGTTGCTGGCGGTTGTATTGTTTCTGGGTCAATGGTCAAACAATCGCTATTATTTTCTCACGTTAGAGTGAACAGTTTTTGTTATATTGAACAATCTGTGGTTTTACCAGGAGCCATTATCGAACGAAACTGTAAAGTGCATAAAGCCATTATTGACCGCGCAGTAATAATTCCTGAAGGCCTGCACATTGGTGTTAATCATGATGACGACAGAGCCAACGGCTTCCGCGTCACTGATACCGGAGTCGTTTTAGTTACCAGAAAAATGATCGATAATTTTTTAGCGAAACAAGAAGATTAAGGTTGGAGTAGTATTTTGTTAAATGTATTAATGGCCGCAGCTGAAAATGATATACTACCCCGTGGCAAAGTGGGTGGCATCGGCGATGTGATCAGAGATGTGCCAAAGTTTTTAGCACAACAAAATGTTCATGTTGACGTTATCATCCCAAGCTATCAATTTCAAACGACAGCCAATCAAAGCCGCTTTGAACTCACGTTAAACGTACCTTTTAACCATGATATAAAACAAGTAAAGTTATTTGAGATTGTCGATAAACAGACTAAAAACGTTAAACAATGGGTGCTTGACCACCCCGACTTTTGCGTTGGTAAACCCGGACAAATTTACTTTGATGATGGCCCAGATAAACCATTTTGCAGCGATGCCAATAAATTTTCTTTATTCTCGGCAGCAATATGTGAATTAGTTGCAACGGTTTGGTTTAACCAAATTGATGTTTTACACCTTCACGATTGGCATACCGCATTTGTCCCTGTTTTAAGAGAATATCAACCTCGCTATCACAAGTTACACAGTAAAAAAATTGTCTACACCATTCACAATTTAGCGATTCAAGGTACCCGCCCTTTGCATGGCGATGAATCATCTTTACAGCTGTGGTTTCCCGATTTAGACTACCAAACATCAGTCATTAACGACCCTAGATATCAGCATTGCATTAATCCGACCCGAGCGGCAATTAATTTAGCTGATGCTGTGCATGTGGTTTCGCCAACTTATGCAAAAGAAATAATGCGCGCTAGCGATCATGAGCACGGTTTTGTTGGTGGTGAATATTTAGAAAATGATTTATCTAACGCCAATGCCGAACAACGCTTATTTGGCTTTATTAATGGCTGTGATTACGATGTGCAATTGCCACAAAAAAAGAAACAAGCTGACTTGCTTGCCAAAATAGCCAACACCATAACGAATCTAAAAAATAATGCCCCATCAGAGACTGTTCATCAACTTGGCCTAACCTGCTGTGCAGCTTGGCAACAAAACCCAAGCGATGGGCCGTTATTAGTTAGCATCGGTCGAATGACAGAGCAAAAAGTTAAATTGTTGCTTATTAGCAATGGCGATGAGCTTGTTATTGATTCGGTTGCAAGTTTACTGGCTGATCATAATGCTCGGTTAATTATTCTTGGCTCTGGCGATCCGCTGATTGAACAGCAACTTACTGGCGCGATGGAACGAAATGAAAACCTGCTGTTTATTAATGGCTATTGTGATAATTTATCGCAAGATTTATACGTTAATAGTGATTTATTTTTAATGCCTAGTTCGTTTGAGCCTTGTGGGATTTCACAAATGTTGGCTATGCGAGCCGGTCAACCTTGCTTAGCGCATAAAATTGGTGGTTTGGCAGACACCATTGTCGACCAAAAAACCGGTTATCTGTTTACCGGTTCTACCTACGCAGCACAAATTAGTGACTTTCTTAACACCTTAACGATGGCACTGGTTGATATCAACAGCGACTCTGAACGATGGCAAGGAATTCAGTTGGCCGCAAAACAAAAACGCTTTTATTGGCAAGACAGTATTCGATCTTATATTGAATCTTTGTATTGTTTACCTAGCGATAATTAAGAGGCGAAAAATTGTAATGTGTGGCCGTTTTGCCGTTAATAAACAGCAAGTAGAGAATTGGCTAACGGCCAATCTGCTCGCTGGTTTTCAGTGTAATGAAAATTTAGACCTTCGGCCTAGCCAAGAAGTTAGCACCCTTATTAAGTCTGATGATACTTTATGTCAGCAAAACAGTTTATGGGGGATAAAGCCGGCCTGGGCAAAAAAATTAATTATCAATGCACAAGCAGAAACCGTCGCGCAAAAGCCTACGTTTAAACAAGCCTTTAAACAACAACGTTGTATTATTCCTTGCAGCTCTTGGTTTGAGTGGCAAAGTGATGCGGCAGGCAAGAAGTGTAAGTATCAGTTCAAGTTAGAGCAACAAACACCATTATTTATGGCGGGTATTTATTATCAAGCGCAAGACTACGGCTTACCATTGTTGGTTACTCTAACTTCAAAACCAACGAACGATTGCGCCCCCTACCACCAACGAATGCCGTTGCTAGTAAAACCAGAAAAAATTAACGATTGGCTATCTAAAGATCAAAGTTTAGTGGTGCCACTTTTAAGCACCGCAGAACAAAAATTTCAAATATTAGCTTGTTGAACTTGCTGTTTTCGATATCACTAAGCGATTAGTCGGCATCGATTTCTCTAGAAAAATCATCTTCATCGATAGAGAACACGTTAGAGTGGGTAATATAAGGGTGATCTTCTAAAAAGATCTCAATGGCCCGTTTGACTTTATTGCTAATAAAATCAATTTTGTCATCGAAAAAGTTCTTACGATGATCTTCAGAGTCAAAAATGCCGATCACATCACCATTAGGGGCAAAAATAGGACAACATAATTCAGACTTCACCTTGGCATCACAACGATAATAAGGACCAGAATGATTGTCGACATCGGGGATATAATGCAACTGCTTTTCCATAATAACTCGAGTATTAATGGATTTTTTTAAATTCTCTGCAGAGATTGCAAATTCAGCTTTCGACATTTCGCCGTTATAAACATACTTTACCAGCTTATTGCCATGGCGCAGATAAACCCCAAACCAAAGCACATCGGTTTTAATATGTATCCAACGCACCAAGCGATTTAAGCGAGCTAATAAATCTAATAGGTTTTGCTTTTGTTCGTCACTGTCAACATATTGCAATAAATCATAACGATCTCCCGCTACCTTGTAGATAGGACAACTACCATCATCATTTAATTGCGGTTCAATGTAACTGAGCAAGTGATCATGATTATCGAGACTATTAATTGGCTCATACAGCACCCCTAAAATGTCAAACAAACGCATATTATTTACCTAAAAGAATAAGTTTTTTAAAACTATGACAGTTTAGAGGTTTAGACGTCTAAACGTTTTAAAGGGTATTATACACAAGAAAGCCAACTTGCCAATAGTATTGATGATTAAATAATAGTATTGGCCATTAAATTAGTTTGGCGTAGTTCAAAATAGGCATTTTAAGGATAGTCGGGATTTGACTAAGTTCGACTTGATCGAGTAAGTTTTTGATGGCTAGTCCTATCTCGACATTACCTTCAATGAGAAGTTTTCGACTAAAAAACAAGGTATCGGGGTCAACCGTTTGTGAAGACAACAACACAAAGCTATTAAAGTCACCACTAATTGTTACATCGATACTCGAGCTAGACGTTGTCACAATAATTCGTTCTTCGACTAAGGTAAAATACCAGGATTTATTAAAGTCATTTATTTTTATTTCAGCATAGTGATCTTCGAGAAAATCCAAGCCCCCCTCTTCCAGCTGTTCAGCTAAAATATCATTAAGCACATAAGCAATCGCCTTTACTTGCAACGTTTCAGGGATCACGGCACTGCTCAAATGTGCAATTCTAGGAATAAAACAGCTCAGTTTTTTAATTAACGACATAACAACAACTCTTGACAAATAATTGAATGAATTTAACAGAAAAAAATCCGTCATTTATTAATCTATATCAAGTAAGTTAATTGCCAGATAATTAACATAGTTAAAAATTATATTTTGAGATATTTTATGGAATTACTTTGTCCTGCCGGTAGTTTACCTGCGGTAAAAGCCGCTTTAGAACACGGCGCCGATGCTATTTTTATTGGTATGAATGATCAAACCAATGCTCGGCACTTTACTGGCTTAAATTTTAATGAAAAACGAATTTTACAAGCCGCTAATTTAATAAAACAACAGAATAAAAGTTTACATATAGCCATCAACACCTTTGCTCGACCAGGACAATTTCAACACTGGCAACGAGCGGTAGACACCGCTATGGATATTGGTGCCAATGCCTTGATTATTGCAGATATGGCGGTACTGGATTATGCCAGTGAAAAATATCCCAATGCCGAAATACATCTGTCGGTACAAGCGTCGGCGACCAATAAAGCGGCAATAGATTTTTATCGTAACAATTTCAATGTCAGTCGCATTGTGCTGCCACGGGTATTGTCATTACCACAAGTAAAACAGTTATCGAGGCAAACCGATATTGAACTAGAAGTATTTGCTTTTGGCAGCTTGTGCATTATGGCCGAAGGCAGATGCTATTTATCATCTTACTTAACTGGCGAGAGTCCAAATACCGTAGGCGCCTGTTCGCCCGCTAAATTTGTCGACTGGAAACAAACAGAGCAAGGCTTAGAGTCACGCTTAAATGATGTGTTAATTGACCGCTATCAAGACAATGAAAACGCTGGCTATCCAACGCTATGTAAGGGCCGCTTTAAGGTTGACAATAATACTTATCATGCCCTCGAAGAGCCGACAAGTTTAAATACCATTGACTTAATCCCCGAGCTTGCCAAGGCAAACATCAGCGCCGTAAAAATTGAAGGTAGACAACGCAGTCCAGCCTATGTTGCTAAAGTTACCCAGGTTTGGCGTCAAGCTTTAGACCGATTCAAACAAAATCCGCAACAATATTATAGCGATGAGCAATGGAACACTGAATTAGGTGCGTTATCGGAAGGCTCACAAACCACTCTTGGTGCTTACCACCGTAGTTGGCAATAACAGGAAAATTTATGAAATATTCATTGGGTGCAATTCAATACTACTGGCCAAAACAAACGGTAGAAGAGTTTTATCAACAAGCAGCAAACAGTAATGCCGACATTATCTATTTAGGTGAAACCGTTTGCTCAAAACGACGTGAGCTAAGAGAAAAAGATTGGCTAAATGTTGCCACCGAGTTAGCAAAATCAGGTAAACAAGTGGTGCTCTCGACCATGGCGTTGCTAGAGGCACCATCAGAAGTTAAGATATTAAAAAAATACTGCGACAATGGCGACTTTTTAATCGAGGCTAACGATGTTGGTGCGATAGAAATTTGCCGAGCTAATCAAGTCGAATTCGTCTGTGGGCAAGCAATAAACATTTATAATAGTCCGGCAGTTAAACGCATGTTGGGCATGGGTATGCAACGTTGGGTGACCCCAGTTGAACTTGGCAAGGAATGGTTGGCGGAGCTGTTAGGCGAACTTGAATCGCAGAATTTACGTGATAAGTTTGAAGTGGAAATTCAAGCATACGGTAATTTACCATTAGCTTATTCAGCTCGTTGCTTTACTGCCCGTTCAGAAAACAAAAGCAAAGATGACTGTCAATTATGCTGCATAAAATACCCGCAAGGTCGAGTGACCACGAGTCAGGAAGATAAACAATTGTTTGTTATCAATGGCATTCAAACCATGTCTGGCGATTGCTTTAACCTTATTAATGACCTTGCCTCAATGGAAAATATTATTGATATCATTCGGATTAGTCCGCAACTGGAAAATACCTTTACCATTGTTGATGAATTTATCGACCGAGTTCAAAAACCTTGCTATCAAAAACTGCCAGCCAATCACAGTAACGGTTACTGGCATCAACTTGCAGGTTTTAGTACGTTATAAGCCTAAGTAAACAATTCAAAGTCGCAACTATTGCGACTTTATTTTCCCCTATTTTGATCTCAATACCATTTTTTGGCGTTTAACAATATACCTAAGAAACTATTTGGTTTGCTTGTTATACTCATTGTAATAGCAATAATAAGAGAATTATCATGAATCCAGTTACGGACATAAACAGTATGCCAGGCTCGATGCTTTTTGAAGAAGCGACCATTAATATCATCAACTTACGGCTGCGTACTTACATCGGCTTTAATCCTGACGAGCTCACTAAACAACAAGATATTGTGATTAATGCGCAGATAAGTTATCCCGCAACGAATGCTTGCAGCAGTGATGAAGCCGCACAAGCACTTAATTATAAAACCATTACCAAACAAATGATCCAGCACGTTGAAGATGGTCATTTTAAATTATTAGAAAAACTTACCGCAGACTTACTTGCCATCGCAATGACCTCAACTCAAGTCACCCATGCCAAGGTAACGGTTGAGAAACCGCACGCATTGCGATTTGCCGATTCGGTATCATTAACCTTAACGGCGAAGAGAAATTAAATTAATGAGCAAACCCGCAGCGATTGTCATTACTGGTGCAGGTCAACGATTAGGCTTTGCCTTAGCTAAAGCCTTACATAACGAGCAAACTCCAGTAGTAATAAGTTATCGACAAGAACGACACCAAATTCAGCAATTACGAGACTTAGGCGTACATTGCATTCAAGCAGACTTTGCCAGTAATGAAGGTATTAATGATTTTATCGCTCAAGTCAGCAACCAATATCCAGCGTTAAGAGCCGTTATTCATAATGCCTCCGACTGGTTAGCGGAATCGCCGCAACAAGATGTTGCAGAAACAATGGCGACAATGTTGCAAATTCATGTGCAAGCCCCGTACCAGATTAATCTCGCCTTTACAAAACCATTAAAGCATTATTTTAATTTAAGCCAGTGCGCTGCTGATGTGATCCATTTGACTGATCACATCGTAGATAAAGGCAGTAAAAAGCATATTGCCTACGCGGCCAGCAAAGCCGCATTGGCTAATTTAACGTTATCATTTGCCGCCAAACTAGCGCCACAAGTTAAAGTCAATTCGATAGCTCCAGCACTGCTAATGTTTAACGAGGGTGATGATGATGCTTATCAACAAAAAGCCTTGCAGAAATCATTATTGCAAATTGCGCCTGGCGAAATTGAAGGTGTACAAGCGGTTCAATATCTACTCAAAAGTAGGTACATTACTGGCCATACCCTACACTTAGATGGTGGTAGACACTTAGTTTAAAAGGTTAGGTAAACCAATTAGAGAGAATGTTATGACAACTGTTTCTGCAAAAAATTTAGCAAACATTAAAGACATATCAGATGTTAGCTCGTCAGCTGCATTAGTACAGAAGGCATTAATTGATGCCGGCTTAGAAACACCAATGCACGCTAAACTAGAATTAAGCGCCGAACAAAAATATCAAAGAATTAAAGCCGCATTTACCGACATTAGCGAAGTGTTAGGACTAGATCTTAGTGATGACAGCCTTCAAGAAACCCCACACCGTATTGCTAAAATGTATGTAAATGAAATTTTTTCCGGTTTAGATTATAGCAATTTTCCAAAAATTACCGTCATCGATAATAAAATGGCAACCGATGAAATGGTGATAGTAAAAGATATTAATTTAACCAGTACCTGTGAGCACCATTTTGTCACCATAGATGGTTTGGCTAAGGTCGCTTATATCCCCAATAAAAAAATAATTGGCCTGTCGAAAATCAATCGTTTAGTTCGTTTTTTCGCGCAACGGCCACAAGTACAAGAACGGTTAACTAAGCAAATTTTGGTATCATTAAAAGCTCTTTTAGCAACCGAAAATGTTGCAGTAACCATTAATGCCGTGCATTATTGTGTAAAAGCCCGTGGTGTCATGGATTCAAACTCTTCCACCACCACCACAGCCTTAAGCGGCGGCTTTAAAACTAATGCTTCTTCCCGGGCTGAATTTATCGCTAATTAGGTAACTCGATGAAAAAATTAAAAAATGAATCCGCACTTTTAAAAGCCGCGCTTAGCGTTGGTGAAAAATATGCAATAAATCGCGGCTTTAAGAGTTTTAGTGCCACCGATGCCTCGAAACAAAAAATTGAATCACTGTATCGATTACTGGTGCAAGATAAAATGATCCACCCTTTACCTGGCGATCAAGAAGACTTACTCAGTATGAAACACAAACTGGCCCTGTGGATCCAGAAAAAACTTCCCGAAGGGCACGAGCTGCTAAAATAACCGTAATGGTCCGCAGTTATTCGAATATCGCCACAGTTTGCCGGCTGATGGCGACAAGTTTCCAATGCATCGCATTAAAAAGGGTTTAGGCTATAACCCTGTTGTTGTAATAAGGCATTGGCAGTCATCGCCGAAAGCGACATTTCTACT
The DNA here is from genome assembly GCA_938075435.1 of uncultured Thalassotalea sp. GTDB lineage: Bacteria > Pseudomonadota > Gammaproteobacteria > Enterobacterales > Alteromonadaceae > Thalassotalea_A. The sequence goes on from CALJHL010000008.1 coordinate 44,944, forward strand.
TTAGAAATTAAGTCTGGATTAGCAATGTTTAAATAACGTGCCGATTGCCCACAAATAAATATTTTCACCTTAGCATCAAGCAATAAGCTTACCAATTCAGCACTGGCATTGTCTTTTTTAAACCTTGCTTGGTATGCGTCATTCTTTAATAAATCAAAACCCGCCTTACCATGCACCACCATAGCAACTTCAATGTTTTTGAGGGGTACCCCGGCGCGCACATGCATATTTATAAATCTGGCAACCGTATTAAAATGGCCATTGACGCCTGCTTTGTCATTTACCTTAGAAATATCGAATAGTACTTTAAATTGCTGTTGTTGAGGGTTTGCTAATGAGTTTGCAACCATGACATTTTCACCAAAATCTTTAAAAACTGGTCCTTTGCTAAAATTTTCATTGCCTGCAGACGCATTAAAAGTAATAGCGATAAACATCAACTTAATTATAAATCTAATCATTTCAATAACCTGTAAAGTCAAAATAGATTCAACTTTAACAACATACTTTTCGCTTTTCTACACTAATAAAAGTATCTGCAGTTGCACGCTGCAAATATTTTGCCGCAATGCTAATTTTGCAATTTGCACTATAATTAACGTACTTCTTTAAAGGAGAAAAATATGGCTGCTGAATATCCTTGGGCATTGTCCATGCATCAAATTGAAAGCTGTAATTGCGACCATGGTTGTGGTTGTCAATTCGGTGGGTTTCCAACCAGTGAAAATGGCAGTTGTGAAGCCATTTTAGGTCTGCAAGTTATTACCGGACATTTTAATGAATTAGATTTAGCTGGTTTAAAAATGGTCTTTGTTGCCGCCTGGCCAAAAGCCATTCACGAAGGTAATGGCAAGGGTGCGCTATTTATTGATAATGCCGCCACAGCTGAACAAGTTACAGCTTTGGCAACGATTATGTCAGGGCAAGCAGGAGGCATGCCGGTAGAAGCTATTGCGGGTACTTTTACTGAGTTTGAAGGACCCATTATGACTGATATTGAGATGGATCCGCAAGATCATACATCCACAGTCGCCATTACCGGTATTTTAGAAGCGGCGCAAACTCCGCATATCAATCCGGTAACCGGTTTAGAAAACAGAGTCCATATTACTTACCCTGATGGCGGTTTTATGTGGGATGACGGTTTTATTGGCAAAACCTCTGCTCTTAAAGTTGATCACGGTAATTTAGTTTTTGATTATAAAGATACATTTGCAGCCAAAGCGATTGTTAATTGGCCTAATGGCTAAGCATACAAACTACTGGAGCTAATTTTTTGCCAATTTATTTAAATCGCTTATTGGTTTTTTGCTCATTAGGCCTGCTGATCTTGCTCAGCTGGTATTACATGCTTTATGGCATGACCATGAATATGCAACCCGTTGCTAGTTGGTCAACATCCGATATTATGCTGTTATTTTTGATGTGGGGCATTATGATGGCAGGGATGATGCTACCTTCTGCTTTGCCGGTAATTTTATTGGTAGAGCGTATTAATAGACAGCGCCAACAGCGACAAGCTAGTTATACACCAACTATGTTTTTTGCTGGCGGTTATCTTCTGATTTGGACTCTTTACAGTTTAGCTATTACCTTGTTGCAATGGTGGTTACATCACTTAGATTTATTAACCGCAATGATGGTCAGCGAGAATAAATTATTTATTGGCACAGTGCTTATTGCCGCTGGTATTTATCAATTTACGCCGTTAAAGCAGCGCTGTTTACAACTGTGTCGTGCGCCACTTTCGGTAATATCGAGCAGCTGGAGCGAGGGTTATTATGGGGCAATTAAACTCGGCATTAAGCATGGCCAATATTGTGTAGGTTGTTGTTGGTTTTTAATGGCTTTGTTATTTGTTACTGGGGTAATGAATTTACAATGGATTTTAATTCTTAGCCTCATTGTATTGGCTGAGAAAACCCTACCGCGAGGTAAACTTATCAGTAACTTATTAGGGCTAGTGTTAATACTATTGGCGTTGAGCTACTTTAGTGGCCCCTCTATTCAGGCTATACTAATACCAATTTGATTAAATTTATTCCCACCTCAGAGCTATGTTATAGGTTCATTAACAAGCAAAATTTATTTAGATATAGTTATTCTATATTAACTGAATTTTGTAAAGGTAGTTGGACTAGAACATGCTCCCAAGGGTGAGTTAAAAAGGCTTCTATACTAGGTTATCGATTTTGACAAAGTTGGCACAGGGATAATGTGCCGTCTTAGGGTAACGCAGGAGCAGTTACCGAGAATAACCATTCTCGGCTTTATCTCCTGAGTCGCTCTACCTTCACCATCCATGGTGTCGTCTGCAATCCATTCCTTGTCTACAAGCTTTTTAATTCTCACTGAGTGGGAAATTAATTAATCAAATTGGTATTAACACCACTACACACCGAGGATAAGTACATCCTGTGCAAAAAAACTCCTAAAAAAAGCTCCTAATAGTTGCCTATTAGGAGCTTTTATCATGTTATTAAGTAAGCTGAAATACCTCTAGATTAGAAAGTATATCGAGCACCAATAACAAAACGACGGCTAGTATCATCACGATAAGCTTGTTGACGCAATGGCGAACCAATATAAAGCATACGCTCTTGTTCGGTTATGTTTATTACATTAAAGGTTAACTGTAATGCAGCCATTGCTTGGTATGACGCTGAAAAATCTAAGTAACCTGCATCATCTGTTATTTGAGGAAGGTTCATCCCACCACCTGCATCTATCTTACTCACAAATTCACTGCGGTAACTGTAGGCTAATCGAGCTGAATAATCATCTTGTTCATAATAGACAACTGCATTTACTGTGTCTTCTGAACTGTCCAACATAGCAATACTATGGCCATCTCTATCTTTATATGAAGTATCTGGTTCAGCATAAGTATAGTTAAATTGTACCCCAAGGCCGGTTTCAAACTGTTGTTGATATGATAATTCAAAGCCTTGGATACTCGCGCCTTCACCATTATCATTTGAAGTATAATCCCAGACTGTCTGCGTATTTCCCTCGGGATCAACCCAAGTAATTTGCTCACCATTGCCGTCATAAAGTTCTCTTTGTGAGACAACGTTAGACTCGATAAAGGTGTCGATATCTTTGTAGAATAAGCCAGCAGCCAAAAGGCCACCTTCGTTAAAGTACCATTCTAAAGCAAGATCGTATTGACTGGCTTCATAAGGTTGTAACCAAGGGTTACCACCGTTCGCAGTACCTTCAGTTTCGTTCAAATTGAAATTTGGTTGTAAGTCGTTGTAATCAGGACGAGCCATAACATCGGCATAAGCAGCTCTTAATAATAAATCGTCACTTAATTCATAAGTCATATTAAACATGAACAAGGTGTTATCGTAATCGTTTTCAATGTTTGATGTAGCATCACTGGTTGTTTGCTCTGTGTCTACATGACGAACACCAACAACACCAGTTAGATAATCGCCAATTTCAAAACTAGCTTGCAAGTATAATGCGATTACATCTTCTTCAGTATCCCAAATTTTACCAATCTCATCTTGGTAATTAATAGGTACACCATTAAACAATTTATCCATATCAACATTAACAAAAGTTGTATTGGCATATTCGCTACTGCCATTTTGTAACCAGTTATCAACTAAGAAACTGCTCCGTTGATAATCGGCAAACGTCCCCGTAGGTTTGTTCGCTCCTTGGTGAATTCTATCCTGTACACGATTTTCTGAATATTCATGATTGCTTACCCTTACCCCTGCCTCTACTTTATTAACCCAGCCCCATGCGACAAAATGATCATAATCCAGTTTAAATGCTGTTTCTTTATCTTCATAATCATCGATATAAGCATTCATTGATTGAAGATTAAATGCCGATAAATCATCAAAAGAATTACCGAAATCGGTAGAAGGTTGAGCCGGTGAACTAGGATCAATGGAATAGCTAACAATTGGACCATTTCTGTGTCTAAAGGTACTATTTAACTGTAATGCATCTCTAGACGCTTCGGTGGTACTAATACTACCGCTGAGAATACTATCATCGAAAGAATAATCAAAATCTATTGCTACTGCGTATGTTTCTTCTTCAACATCATCAATCACGCCAAAAGGTTCGACAAAGGCAGTATTATGCTTTTTCGAGGTAGCCGACAGTACCGTTTTGCCGTCATCAGCAAAAACAAATGAACTTGAATCCCAGCCTGCAGCTTGATTAGCAACCTGCCAACGAATACGTTGAGTTTCCCCGTCGCGGGTTTCATTACTGTAAAGCGACGTTACACGAATATCTAAATCATCGGTTGCAAGGAATTGAAAATTAAGGCTGGCAGAGGTACGTTCTCGTTCATCGATACGCGTTCCTTGAGTAAACATTCTTGGCAGAAAAACTTCATTACCGTCGATTGTTTTAGCTAGCCATGGCGTGGCAAAATTATCAAAACCAATCCAATCTCTGCGAACATCTCGTTTCGATGTTGAAATAGAGCCAGTAACCCCAGCGGTATCAGTAAATTTCTTGGAAAAGAAACCACTATATGCATTTCCCCAAGAGTCATTCATATCGTCATAAGTAGCTTTGCCAGTGACAACAGCTTTTTCGGGTTGACTTAATGCTCCTTTAATTTTCAAATCAATGGTGCCGCCGATACCACCTTCGGTAAGGTCAGCGGTAGGGCTTTTCACTACGTCCATACCGCTAACAACGCCGGGAGAAATAATATTAAATGAAAAAGCTCTAGTACCCGTTGGTGTTGCTAAAGTTTGACCATTTACAGTTACAATATTTAAATTGGGTTGAACCCCACGAATAGTGACCTTAGCACCTTCACCATTTTCGCGAGTAATGGCTATACCAGTGATTCGCTGTAGTGATTCCGCCAGATTAACATCTGGTAATTTACCGATATCTTCGGCATTTATACTATCAATAATTTTTTCATTAGCACGTTTGCTATTGATTGCACTCGCTAAGCTTCCCCGAATACCGGTGACTTCAATAACTTCGATGTCATTATCTATATTTTCTGCTTGCGCAGCGTAAACGGTTGACGTACCACTAAGTATGGCAAGGATGCTTAAACTGAGTAGTGATTTGTTGAAATGCAATTTCATGTGTAATCCCCTAATGCTATTAGTATCTGAATTTTATTGGTCGTTAATAAATAATTACTTCTTTTATTGTTATCTAATTACAATACACTCATTGACATCGATGTCAATGGTATTTTAACAACTCCCTTACAATTTATTTACTCACGGCAAGATCATTATAAATTGAACTTTTTACTTTAGTCACGATCAGATCTCAATATAATACATTGAGGTAATTAACATGAGCGCGACTTTCTTGACACACTTTGATTCGGTTTCTGACCCACGCATAGAACGTTGTAAA
>CALJHL010000009.1 GCA_938075435.1 uncultured Thalassotalea sp.
GAACGAAATAGTTCAGGAAAGCGCAAATCATAACACACCGCTTGTCCAAGCTGTAATTGTTCTAAATCGGTTAACGCAACCGCCTCTCCTGGCTCAGTCAATAACGACTCACGGTAGCTTTTTTCATTATCAGCAACATCCACATCGAATAAATGCATTTTTTTATAATGACTAATACATTGCCCTTGCGGTGAGAACAATAAACTACTGGCAGTGAATTTGCCGCTGTTAGTGGATTTTATCGGGATGGTACCGGCAACTAAGTAGATGCAATACGTTTTAGCAAGCTTCGCTAGACTGTCTTGCATAAACCCGGTATGCAGTGGTTCACAAAATTCTAACTGACTACTGTCCTTACCACCAAAGTAAAGCGCACACTCAGGTAGTACCACCAAATGCTCTGGGGTATTCATTATTGTATCTGGAATTTGTGCCAGTATTTGGTTTATCGAATTTAGGTTACTTTGTATGTCTGGAACCGAGCATAATTGAATTGCGGTTAATCGCGGCTGCAGTTGCAACTTAGTCATTATTGGCACCAGTATTTTGCTCAATCTGTTGTTTACTGGGCTTTTCTTGCTCGGTTGGCACGGGTGGCTTGCTAGTACCGACATTAATATTTCGGCTTTTACGATCAACCTCTTTAAATACCGGCTCGTCGACAGTTCCTGTTAATTCAAAGTCGATCACTGATATTACTTCTGCTTTTTCAATGGCTTGATCTACGGCAAGAGCTGCCAGGCCAACAATTGGATTTACCATCCAAGAGATTATTATCGGCAAACTGGAAGTAACTTTCGGGGCAAAGGACATTTTATAATCTAATTGATTATTAACTAGGTTGGTATTACCTTTTACCTTTAGTTTACCGGAAGTTGCATCCATGGTCATATTATCGGTATACACTAAGCCATTTTTGACCTTGAAATCGGCCTTTATGTCATTGTAAAACATGCCTTTTGAGAACACATCACGAAAATCTAAGCTGAGTTTACGCACTAGAGTTTGCAAACTAAAGATAGATAATAAATTAGCGCCCTTAGTATCAATATCTTCTAAGTAACCTTCATCAATTTTCATTTTAACGTTACCGTTTAAACTTTCTAAATTAAAATGATGTGGTCCGCCTTGCCAATTAAAATCGAATTTAATGGCCAGGCCACTATCTTTAATGCCTGATGTTATCCCTAATGTTTTGACTTCAGATTCGACATCATCGATAGTTAACGACCCGTTAACTTGGCTAAGGCTCTGTTGTTCTTCTGACCAAGAGCCACTCATATTAAGGTCTAAACCTTTTCGCTTTGCGCTAAAAGCGGTGAGGCTAACCTGCTGAGCAGAATCCTTTTGCAGTTCAAACAACAGTTCCCCAAAGTTTATCTGATTATATTTGCAGCTCTTACAAGAAAATTTAAGAGCAGGAATGTCAAACGCCTGCAATGCAATAACGGCTTCATCTTGGGCATCGCTCAGGGTTTTATTGCTATTTTCGCCTTCTTGCGACTCAACAACTAAATGAATAAAGTCAGCATCGACCTCAAAGCCTTTGTTGTTAAAGTCATGATAAAATTTAAAGCGGCTTTTAATTTGATCGGCATTAAGTTGCAGTAACCAAGAGTTTTTCTTATTTAATAAGTTAAACGATATATCGGTTAGTTTTTGTCCGAGCAAATCAACGGTTTTTAAATTCCCTCGGATCCGCTCCGGCGTCGAAATTAACGACACCGAGTTGTCAGCGATATCCGTACTATCACTTGCTACGGGCAGGCTATCAATGATATTTTCAACTAAGTCTTGCCATTGCTGAAAATTAGCCTGTTCTAATTCCGCAGTGATATGAAACCCTTTGATTGGCAACAACATTTTCTCGTCACCTAATACTAACTGTGAACGTACAAAAGTGACTTGTTGGTGATTTAGATCGCCATAAAAATGTAATTTATCGCCAATTCTGGCTTCAATAATTGATTGTTCAGTATCACCAGAGACTGTCGCTCTAAGATCGACTTTCTTACCTTTAGCTTTTGCAAATGGCATTGGTAGCGACAATTCAGCTTGCTCTAATTGCGAATCGATAGTCGCTTGATAAGAAAACCCCTGCTGCTTGTCAATATCAATTAATAACTGGCCTTGCCAATCTAAATTGCCTTTTAGGTAGGTTTGTAAATGTTGAGGAATTTGTGCTTGATAATGGCTATTTTGCCAGTTACCTTGCAGACCAATTTGCAGTTTATAGTTTAGCTCTTCTATTTCGCCATTAACGTCTAAATCAATTGGTAACCCTCGCCAGATGGCATGCAAATCTTTGGTGTTGATTGCTTCATTGATAAAGCTAAGCTTGCCTTGTAGTTTCGAAAAAATCATTTCTGGCGCGGTTAAATTGATACTATTGTCTTGAAAATTAACCGAACCCTTTGCCACAGCTAAAGAAGTATCACTGAGTGGTAAATCTAATGAAAAGCTGCCATTAACACTGCCATTAGGGTTGAGGAAAGCAAGAGTTTCGCCAACACTGTCGGCCAGCGGACTCGCCAACATTAAAGTATGTATACTTTTTGCTTGGGCATTCACTGGAGTACGCACCGTTAAAATTGCGCCACCGGTTAATGATTCAATTCCAACTTTCACCCCTTGGGTTGGAATGCCAACTAGGTCGCCGTCATTGGCAGTAATAAGCATAGAGTCATTGGTAAAATTTAAGTTCACATCGGCCTTTTCAATTGCTGGCCATTGTTGTTCAAAGCGATATTTTACTTGTTCAAGGTCGCCATCCACCACAAAAATACCGGCGTTATCCTTAAATGGAAATGAACTAACCGGACCATTAACCAATACCGCAACTTGCTGAGATTCTCCGGAGTAAATCGCCCCATTCAAATACTCAACTAAGTTCTCACTCATTAATGATAATGGTAAATAATACTGGGTTTTACTGGCATCGACTCTGTCTAAGTAAGCAAAAAGGCCTAACTCACCGCTTTGCTCTTTCGGTTGGTGATACTGCAAATCGCCGGCTAATGAAAGCTCTGTTGAAGACAATTTAATGTCATTAACTGCTAGGGTCCACTGCTGTTCATCCCAATGAAATAACGTTTGTGCCTGCAGTTGTTGAAAAGGAATAGGCCGTGAAAAATGCTCATTAAAATCCAATTCATTATCGTTTGCTTGAATGTCGGCAAATAGCACATTATCGCTGTACAATATTTCGCCATTAATATTATTAATACCCGGAATGTTATTACTGTATTGCCAGCCTAAATTATCTAAATTAACTCTAGCTTGCAATTGCGTTGCTGATTTGTGAATTTGTAAATCAGTCAAATTACCCGTTAACTGTAACGATTCAAATGCGCTTAAATCAGGAATGGCTTCTTGCAGAATGGGATAGATTTGCCAAAGGTTATCAAGCGATATGTTGGAAAGATAGGTATTAACACTGCCTTTACTGTATTGTGCTTGTAGATAAAACTCTGACCAAGGGTGGTTATTGAAATCAGGCGTTAATGGTGATGACTGAAGAAAATAATTGAGACTGGTGCCTTGACGATGAATACTTATATTGCCATTTGGGATAGTTAATCTTTGCTGCTCGTTATAATCTAACCACGTTAAATAGCTTTCTCCCAATTCAAATTCAGCCGCAACCATATGCCCGTTAGTCACCTTAAACCAAGATTGAAAATTAACACTAGAGTTAAGTTTATCGCGGTGCTTGCCAAGGTATTTACCTAACCAACTGGTAATATTAATGTTGCTACCACTCGCATAAACTTGGCCATTTAAATCGGCTAACGATTGCCCATGCAAATCAATGACCAGTTTAGCGGTGTCAGTGGAGACACCTTCGATATTAAATTTCCCTATGCCTTGGTGATGATCATCTTCATTTAACCAAGCAAGTTGCTGAATGACAAAAGTTCGTTCTTTAAACTCAGTTTTTAACACTAATTTACTGTCTTGCACCGAGTAACGTTTAATCTGTTCTAGTAATAAGCTAGAAATATTATCTAATTCAGCTTTTGTTTGTGGATCATTATTTACTTCAGCTTCATAAAGCCGAGTTTGATCTATGGTGATAGTCGCACCAATTAACGTAAAGTCCTTAACTTTAAGTTGTTGCTGGATCAGGCTATCCCAAAAATTAAAACTAATCTGAACTTGGTCAATGTCAGCCGACAGGGTTTTTGAATCTGACAGTTGCACATCATTTACAACAAGTGATGGACCAAAACTACGCCAACCAGCAGAGATCTGGCCTAAACTAATTTCGCCTTGATACGCGTCATTTACATACTGCTCAACTTCCTGTTGGTAGTTGTTAGCGTAGGGTAAAAATAGGCGAACACAACTCAACAATACAGCCAGCAACACTAACAAGACTGCCAGTGTTTTATAGAGGCGACTGAGCCAAATATTTGAGTATGTTAAAAAGGTTTTCACTACATCATTACCACATCGAATTGCTCTTGGTTATACATAGGTTCTGTTTGTACTTTAATTTGCTTACCAATAAAAACCTCGAGCTCAGCTAAATGGTGATATTCATCATCAATCAATGATTCACTTACTTTCGGTGATGAATAAACAATAAATTTATCGGCGTCATAGGCACGATTAACTCGGACTATTTCCCGTAATATTTCAAAACATACCGTCTCGACAGTTTTTAAATTACCTCTGCCATCACATATTGGACATTCACCACAGAGAATATGTTCCAAACTTTCTCTAGTTCGTTTACGGGTCATTTCTACTAGGCCTAACGAAGAAAAGTTACTAATACTGTATTTAACTTTATCCTTGCTCATTGCCACATCAAGACTATGGTAAACCCTTTTTTTATGATCATTGTTGGTCATATCAATAAAGTCGACAATAATAATGCCGCCAAGATTTCTAAGCCTCAGCTGACGAGCAATAGCCTGGGTGGCTTCTATATTGGTATTAAATATTGTTTCTTCAAGATTACGATGACCGACAAATGCGCCGGTATTTATATCAATCGTCGTCATAGCTTCTGTTTGATCTATGATCAAATAACCGCCAGATTTTAATTCCACTTTACGCTGTAATGCCCGCTGAATTTCGCTTTCTACTGAAAACAAATCAAATATTGGTCGTTCACCAGGGTAGTATTCAATAATACTTTTTATTTCTGGTACAAACTCTTCGGTAAAGTGAATCAATTCTTCAAAACTTAACTTCGAATCCACTCTGACTCGTTCTAAACCAGAACCCACAAAATCGCGAATAATTCGACAAGCTAAAAACAAATCCTGGTAAAGCGGCATTGTGGTTTGTTTGCGTTGCTTACGCTCTTCAATTTTAGACCATACTTGCCGCAAAAATTTTGCGTCATGCGCTAACTCTACATTGCCGACACCATCAGCCGCAGTACGAATAATAAAGCCACTTTTTTCATCACTATAGGGACTAACAATTTTCTTTAAACGCGACCGCTCTTTTTCACCTTCAATTCGTTGCGACACACCGGTATGGTTAGAATTCGGCATCATAACTAAATAACGCGAGGCAATGGTCAAGTCGGTAGTTAAGCGGGCACCTTTTGTGCCGAGTGGATCCTTAACAACCTGTACCATAATATACTGACCTTCGTGTACTAAGGTGCGAATATCGGCCACTTCGTTTTCGTTAACTTCTTGGTTGGTGATTAATTTTGAACGGATATCGGAAGCATGTAAAAATGCCGCTTTTTCTAAGTTAATATCCACAAATGCGGCTTGCATGCCGGGCAGTACCCGAATAATTTTACCCAGGTAGATATTACCGACAATGCCACGTTTAGCGTTACGTTCAATATGCACTTCTTGCAAAGTGCCATTTTCAATTAATGCAACTCGAGTTTCACTGGGTGTTACATTTATTAATAATTCACCGCTCATAACACACCTTTAATTAATTTATTGTTAGCCTTAATCAGCAATTGTTCCGTCTCATAGAGAGGTAATCCGACTACGGCTGAATAGCTCCCCTCAATTCGAGTCACGAATTTACCGCCTAAGCCTTGTATCGCATAACTGCCGGCTTTGTCTTGCGGCTCACCAGTTTGCCAATACGCGGTTATTTCCGTGTCATCAATTGCTCTAAAGTATACTTGGGTAATAACATGTTCAATAAACATCTGTTGCTCATTGCCAATGGCAACCGCCGTAATAACTTGATGCTTATTACCCGATAAAGCCATTAACATCTTGTGGCTATCAACGCTATTTTTAGGTTTTCCCAGTATGGCATTATTACACACCACTATGGTGTCTGAGCCCAAAACCAAATTATTTTTATTGTAAATTTTTATGTTTTCCACACCCGCTTGGGCTTTTTCTAAGGCCATTCTTCGGACAAAATCAATGGCTTTTTCGGCGCCTAACTGCAGTTCATTAACATTGCCTGAAACCAGTTCAAATTCGATGCCTATTTGCGTTAATAATTCTTTGCGACGCGGCGATTGGGAAGCCAAATAAAGCATATTAATGAACCTGAAATTGACGGCGAACTTTACGCAATAATAAAAAGATAATAGGCCAAATTATCGCACTGGTGATCACAGGTTTTAAATAATGCATTGAAAAATCAACATCCAATACCATTCGTTGCAGCCAAAAAACAGTTAAATGAAATAACGCAATAAACAAACCTATGATTAATGATTGCTGCCATAGCGAAAAATTGCGAATTTTTTGGTAGTTATTGGCACTTACATAAATCACTAATGCCGTAGCAAAAGCATTAATGCCAAGCACAGACCCCAATAGTACATCAATAACAAAACCAATAACCCAAGCAAATAATACGTTTACCCGATTGGGTAATGCTAGGCTCCAGTAGGTAAGAACTAACAATGCCCAATTAGGACGAAAGGCATCAAAACCAATTGGTAACGGCATAATTGATAACAGTAACGCTATAAATAGGGTTATCCAGATAACGATATTATTATTTTTAGCCTTCATTTTTAGCCTTGCTAGCAACGGGGTTATTGTTTATTGGCTCTGCAATAACTGGCGGATTTTCTATTTTAGTCTGCGGCCAAAGTAATAATAAATAGCGTAACCGATTTAATTCAACTAACGGTTTAACGGTGATATGGGCGAACTCACGGTTTGAACTATCGGCAACAAAACTGACCACAGCGACAGGATAGCCCTCAGGAAATCGCCCTCCTAATCCCGAAGTCAGCATAATGTCACCGACTTTAATATCAGTTGAATGTGGCATATGAGCAATTTCCATCTGAGTGACACTGCCGGTACCTTTCGCAATGGCGCGGATGCCATTGCGCTCAACCCGAAGTGGGATTGCGTGGGTGATATCGCTAAGCAATAATACTCGAGAATTATTCAGACCAACGTGGAGGACTTGGCCAACTACGCCATTTTCATTAACGACCGGTTGCCCTTCAAAAATACCATCATCAGAACCGCGATTAATCACCACTTGGTGAGTATAAGGGTCACTATCGACAGCCAAGATCTCGGCAACCATTTTTTTATAATCACTGCGGATTGGTGAGGCTAATAGCTTTCGTAAACGATTATTTTCTTGCTTTAAAATATCAAGCTGCAACAGCTCTTCTTTTAACAGCAACTCTTGTCTTTGATAGCGTTTATTATCTATCATCAGTTGGTTACGGGAAATGATATTTTTGGATGCAAAGTCCATCAATTGTTTAGGACTATTGGCAAGGTATTGCAGCGGACTAACGAAAGACTGTAAATAGCCTCTAACAACATCAAAGCTCGCTAATTTATGGTCGCAGTAAATGAAAGCGCTTGATAAAACAAGCGCTAAAAACATTCGTCTGTGGCTGGAGTATCCATCAAGAAAAATGGGTTTCATATTTCTCGCTCAGCCAACTATCGTTGGCTGTCATTATTATTCGTATGCGAACAAATCGCCGCCATGCATGTCGATCATTTCTAAAGCCATACCGCCACCACGAGCTACACAAGTTAGTGGGTCATCAGCAATAATGACTGGAATACCGGTTTCTTCGGCTAATAATCGGTCTAAATCTTTTAGTAAAGCACCGCCACCAGTTAATACCATACCGCGTTCAGATATGTCTGAAGCAAGTTCCGGTGGTGACTGCTCTAATGCAACCATTATAGCACTTACAATTCCTGACAATGGCTCTTGTAACGCTTCTAATATTTCATTTGAATTCAAGGTAAAACTACGTGGTACACCTTCGGCTAAATTACGGCCACGCACTTCAATTTCAACCATTTCTTCACCTGGGTAGGCAGAGCCGATTTCTTTTTTAATACGCTCAGCAGTTGCTTCACCAATTAAGCTACCAAAGTTTCGACGTACATAGTTGATTATAGCATCGTCAAACTTATCGCCACCGATACGTACCGAGGAAGAATACACTAGGCCATTGAGTGAAATAATACCGACTTCAGTTGTACCGCCACCAATATCGACCACCATAGAACCAGTCGCGGCTGATACCGGTAAATCAGCACCAATTGCAGCTGCCATAGGTTCATCAATAAGATAAACATCGCGAGCACCAGCACCAACGGCAGATTCTTTTATCGCTCGTCGCTCAACTTGGGTAGAACCACAAGGAACACAAACTAAAACTCGAGGGCTTGGGCGTAAAAAATTATTTGAATGCACTTGTTTAATAAAGTGTTGTAACATTTTTTCACAGACAAAGAAGTTGGCGATAACGCCATCTTTCATTGGTCGAATAGCGTCAATATTGCCGGGAGTACGTCCCAACATTTGTTTTGCCGCGGTTCCGACTGCCGCTACGGTTTTATTACCGGCACGGTCTTGGCGAATGGCAACCACAGACGGTTCATCAAGAACAATTCCTTGGTCTTTTACATAAATTAGAGTGTTTGCAGTTCCTAAATCGATTGATAAGTCGTTAGAGAACATACCACGTAAAAGTTTAAACATGGGGTGAAAAATCCTATAGCTTAGTTGCTTATTTTGTATACTTCAGTGGTTTGATCATACTGAGCATAAGTAAGACCAAATTGAACAAGTAATTTCCCACTCAGCGAGAATTAAAATACTGTCGGTATAATAACCTAGTCCGACTGAAATTGAACCGTGAAAATGATAAAAACAACTAAAAAAACAAATTTTCTAACAAAAGTTATCTTGGATACCAATTTGAGTAAACTATCGCCCCATTTAATTGCCAAACAGCCCTGATAATTGTGTTTAAATATCTGCAATCGGGATAACGATTGGATAAATTAATTAACCATCAATTTCTAATATTGAAATGATTGTTGCAGAGCTTACTTTTTTCGCATCGCTGGTATTTTTTGCTTGGCTGCTTCCATCAATATTATCGCTGGTAGTTATTGTTGCGAGCATTTGCAGAGTTCGTTGGCTACTTAGTTCACCAACCTGACAATGGCCAGTGGCAGTTAAGGTAAAAACAACTTGCTCGGCAGCACTATGTTCATGGCATTGTGAATTTACTACCTTGCACCCCATTAAACCGCTAGTCGCAGAAATATTAGGGGGTGTTTGCGCCATCAGATATTTACAAGTTAACGTCGGTGCCGTCATGGGCAACAGTTGCTGCAATGCCCATTGGTTGCCGGTTTCGGCAGCATGGTAGGCACGTTGACCTAGCGCCTGAAGAGAAAGCTTGT
Organism: uncultured Thalassotalea sp.; assembly: GCA_938075435.1. Classification (GTDB taxonomy): domain Bacteria; phylum Pseudomonadota; class Gammaproteobacteria; order Enterobacterales; family Alteromonadaceae; genus Thalassotalea_A. The sequence goes on from CALJHL010000009.1 coordinate 9,648, forward strand.
TGCTATTTGAATTAGTTATTCGCACCATTGCCGCAGCGAGCAAACTAAATACCACAATCATAACAATAGCAATGATTAAGCTACCGCCAAATTGTTGAAATCTTAAGCGCTTAGAACTTAGGAGCTTAGATCTTAGGTGCTCAATTCTTACCGGCTTAACAGTACTGGCTTTTGCCAAACTAACTTCAGGGCTCATGGCGAATATTTACTCCAGAATTTAAGACAACCCTGTGGTTATGCTTTTTATAGCTTAAGTTAATTTGTACCTTAGTAAATTGTAAGAAATCATAGTCGATTACAAATGGCAAGCCAGAGCTTAAGTCAATATTTTCAGCCATCAAGTCACCATTTTGATGAATGATTTGTTGGCGCTGATAGTCATTGTCAGCCACTCGTTTAAGCAGGCCGTTTGCCGCGCAATAACTGATAGGTTTGTCAACAACATGCAAATACTGCTTAGATAAGTCCGCAGCCAACGCGATAGGCTTAGTTAACGTGACTAACCAATGAGTTGGTTTGACTTCTAGAGCGGAAATTTCGACGGTTTTATTGGAATTAATATCGTAACCATCGTTTGATTTTGGCGAACTCAGCACCACTCTATCCTGTACCTTTAGATCAATATCGCTATTGCCCTTAAGAATATATAACTGCTTGCGAGTAGAATTTTCATTACTATTGTTATTGTTTGTGCTGGTACTTTTACTGCTGCGATTAGCCGAATAAACCTGAACCGATTTAATCGGGATAAACTGCAAACATTGTCTGAGGCCATCATCTAAAACTCTAATGGAATGTGGCAACGCATTACGCAGTTCTTTATTTAAACGTTCTAACACAAAACTAGCCTCTGAACTTAGCGAGCTTCGACTGGCAACATTTTGATAAATTTGCGAACCCATTTTAATAAAGCCAACAAAACCAAGCGAAAGTATGCTTAACATTACAATGACTAAGACTAATTCAATTAAGGTAAAACCGTTACCCCTATTCATTAAATATTTGCCTTATAACTGGATAAAGTAACAGGCGTACCTAAAGGGGTAGTTACGGTAACAGTAATAAGCTTGCTTAGCGTTGAATTAGTTATTTGTTGCCCAGAATAATCGTCGTTATTGACATCAAATACACCATTATAGTTATTGTCATAGCTGACGTTAACTCTGAGCAGAAAGCCATTGAATTGGTTTGTGCCATTATCAATAAAAAAGCCGTCAAAGCTAGTTAATCCGTGATAATCATCAACATCATTAAAATTACTGCGCTGCTCTGTCGGTTCACTGCCCAAAGCTAAATAGCCGGTACAAGCGCGACTGCCGGTTTCATTACAGCGTTGCTTATCTCCATTAACAACCGATTGTTGGTCGAAGGCGTTACTGGTAATTTCTTGCATTAATGACTGAGCCAGATGGGTGGCACGAATAATATTAATTTGTTCGACGCTTTGTTTTTCTCTGGGTACCAAGGCGCTCATCATTAAACCAATAACCACAATCATTACCGTCATGCCGACAATTAACTCAATCAGAGTAAACCCTTGCATTTGCTTGCTTATTGCTGGTTTAGCACGCATGCATATAGCCTTGTGATTCGATACAAATACGCGCTGAAACTTGCTCTTTAAATTCAATAATACATTGCTCTGCACATTCGCTTACTCGCCCCCAAGAGTCAAACGTTAGGGTAGAGCTTGGTTTGGCTAAAATAGAGATTGCTGAAGTTGCTGGAATAATAAAGCTGAGAGCTTGCTGGTGCTTGCTAGATAACTTGGTGAATAATCGGGATGAACTATTACAGCTTAAACTTGGCTGATATTGCTGAGCTGATACCTGCATTTGATGACAGCGCTGTTTGTCGGTTTGTTGCATTGCTTGGTGTTGCATTAAATGTAAACTGGCTAGCATTTGATCACGATAAGCAAACGCATTGAATTTATTGGCGGCAATGTATTTAGATGTCGCAGTCACTGACAATATTGAGATCAGAGTAATAACGATAACCAATTCAATTAATGTGAAGCCGTTGCGGGCGTTTTTCTTGCTCGCCATAAATATTCAAAAATACCTAAAGTAAAAGTAGAAAGACAAAACCAAAAGTATAACTTAACAGCCGCTTAACACGGCTGTAATTTTTGGCGGTTGATCAGGGTTAGTCGATTGCTGATATATGATCCGACACTGACTTTTATTGTTAGCGCGGCGGTCGGTCAGTTCTATGCTGGTAATTTTTTCAGTTAAAATTTCTAGCTGCATATTCGGGCTTTTAAAATTATTGCTAATAAGCTGAACCAGCCCAAACCCTTTGCCATTACTGCCATCGCCGCCAGTAGCCGCAGGCCAACCATAAACTAGGCCATAGAAATCATTTGCCGCTGCGCCGTTAGCAATTTGTAATTGCCCGGATCTGCCAGTTTGTTCTGCAACAATCGCTTTGCTACGCACTAAGTTTACACTGGCGTTAATATTATCCTCTAAAGCTTGCATTGCCATGACTCTGGCATTGGTCGAAAAATCGATAAATTTAGGAGCGGCGGTCACAGCAATTACGCCAAGCACAACAATGACAATAATTAACTCTAACAAAGTAAAACCTTTATTGTTCATTCTCATTTACTCAACAGTATAAATTCGGCTTAAGCCTGCAGCCACCAAACTCAAAAAATCAGCGCTGCGAAGTTTTATTGATATTTATTACTACCGAACTGTTCGCTGGCTGATAAGTAAAATTATTACCAATGGTTTCGTCAACCGGCGCCCTATAAACTTGGTCACTCTTGTGCAGCGTTTCTTTTAAAAAGAAAGTACAATAGTTTAATGGCCCACTACCAACGACAGTCGCAAAATATTTATATCTATCTGCGTCAATACCATTGAGTTCATTAAGAGTGGCTGTCGCCAACGGCGGTTGTTGTAAGATATTATTCCAAATATCAACACAATCATTGGCGGTTAAAGTGACGTCTCCAGGAGATAAACCAATCGCATAACCGGCACGCACACCATTAGCTTTATCGGCTTTGGTAAGCAATAAATCACTGCCATCGTAATCAACGACATTGTTGATGCCATCACTCGGGCGACCTTCTGCCTCCCACTGCGCACGAGCTAAGGATATACCCGTTGCAAAACCTCCGGCCATGCCCTCAATATTGGCTTGCTGGGCTTTCTCTGTTAAATCGAGGTACTTAGGAATTGCGGTTACCGCAAAGAGGCCCAATAACACCATTACGATTAATAACTCAATTAAAGTAAAACCTTTTACTTTGTTCATATTACTCATAGCTCTTCCATTTTTTGTTGTATTACTACTGTAATAGAGTTTCAGTTAAATTTAAATTCTTTTATTTCAAGCAATAAAACTTTGGTCAATTGTGACTAACCATCTTTTGCCTTTCGCGTTATTGCCAGTAGTTGCTCATCCTTACAGGATCTGATCCTATCAGATAGTTATTGGTTAATTACCCTTGCACCGCAGAATATAAATCCCACATTGGTAAGAAAACGCCCATCGCTAACATGACAATTAATCCTGCAATTAAACTAATCAAAATAGGCTCGATTCGGTCGGTTAAGGTCTTTAAATCGTAATCGACTTCACGCTCATAAAAATCTGCCACTTCTGCTAATAAGGTATCAAGTCGGCCAGTTTCTTCTCCAACATTGATCATTTGCAGCACTAAAGGGGTGAACAACTGGCTCGCTGTTGCAGTGCGTAACAAGGACTCTCCAGATTCAACGCTTTTGCGCATGGCTTTGACTTTACTGGCCATATAACTGTTATTTATTGCATCGGCAGTTAAACTCAAACTCGTTGTAATGGGGATCCCAGAAGTGAGTACTACCGATAGACTGTGAGCAAAGCGAGCTAAACATATTCGTTCAATAATATCGCCAACAATTGGTAACTTTAACTTTCTTCGGTCCCAATTATAACGCCCTTCATCTGTGGCTAAATTACTTTTAACTAAAAAAATCAGCGCAGCCATGCACAAAATAAGAAAATACCAATAATTAACGAACAAATTGGAGCTGGAAATTAGCCACAGAGTAGGCAAAGGTAACTCAGTTTGTAGTTGGCTAAACATGTCTTTAAATTCTGGTATCACAAAAATATTAACGATGAATACCGCAATAACTAAGGTAATCAGTACATAAAGTGGGTAACGAACAGCCTGTTTAATATTCTTTTTACTTTCACTGTCGCGTTCTAAATATCGCGCCAGGGTTGCAAACGATTGGTCGAGTTGGCCGGTATTTTCACCCACCAGGACAATGCTGGTCATTAACTTACTAAACACATCAGGATAGTTCTTCATTACCACCGACAAGTTATAGCCGCGCTCTAATTGTTCATGAATTTCGATAAGGACCTTTTTAAGAGTTGCCGATTTCGATGTTTGCGCTAGGCCGGTTACAGCTTTTAAAATAGGAATGCCGGAACGCATCAGGGCATACATCTGTCGACAGAACATCAACATTTCATCTGTGCTAACTTTTTTAGAGGTTAACAAATGTTGTAAGTTATGTTCAGTGTCATCGGCTGGATTAGTTTGCACGGTTTTAATGGTGAGTGGAATTATACTTTTATTGAGTAATTTTCCGGCAGCAGCAGAACTTGAGTTGGCATCAATAACCCCTGAAACTTTTTGCCCCTCACTATTCCTACCAATGTATTGAAATATCGCCATATGAATATATCTACTGATTGGTCTCTATTATTTCAGCTAAACGCAGGACTTCATCAACCGATATTAGCCCTTCGATGGCATAATCGTATGCACAAAGAGCTAACGGTTTATAATCGCGACTCTGCTTGGCAGCTAAAGTAAATGCTTCAGTGTCTTCACGTTTTAACGCACTGATCATCTTGTGATCTAGCTCTAACAGCTCAAAAACGCCGACTCTGCCGCGGTAACCGGTATTGTGACAAGACTGACAACCACTGCCCCGATAAAATGTATTGCTAACCGATGCTTTTGTTAATCCTTCCAACCAGACTTGCTGTTGTTCACTCAAATGATCTTCGCATTTACAACCAGCACAAATGCGTCGCACTAAGCGCTGGGTCACAATGGCTCGTAATGCACTGCTGACTAAAAAACCTTGCGCGCCCATATCTAACAGCCGGATAGCACTCGATATTGCATCGGTAGTATGTAACGTCGACAGAACCATATGTCCAGTCAATGCACCACGCAGACCAATTTCGACGGTCTCTGCATCACGCATTTCACCAATCATCAAAATATCCGGGTCTTGTCGTAATGCCGTTCTTAGCACTCGAGAAAAGCTTAAATCAATTTTAGTATTAACTTGTACTTGGCTGATCCTCTCCAGACGATATTCAACGGGGTCTTCAACGGTGATAATTTTTTTATCTGCGCCATTAAGCTCAGAAAGTGCCGCATAAAGAGTCGTTGTTTTGCCGCTTCCGGTTGGCCCAGTCACTAATACCATACCGTTAGTGCGGCTAAGCTGTTGACGCAACCGGTGGATCAGATGGCTTGGTAAGCCGGTGTCTTCAAAACTAATTAAACCAGCACTTTGATCCAATAAACGCATCACTACCGACTCGCCAAATTGCACTGGCATCGTTGATAAGCGCACATCAATTTCATGGTTATTAATGCGTATATGAAATCGCCCATCTTGCGGTAAACGTTTTTCTGATATATCCAAACTGGCCATTAATTTAAGCTTTAATACTAACGCCGAAGCAATCTTAGTTTGCTGAATAATGCTTTCTTGTAATACCCCATCTATTCGTTGCCGAATTCTTAACTTATCTTTGTCAGGCTCTATATGAACATCTGAAGCGCGCATTTGAATTGCATCTTCAAATAGCGATTGCAGCAGTTTATCAACCGTGGCATCACTGCCATCATCTTGAATACTGCTGGTCAAATAATCTAAATCGTGACCTTCTTGGTATTCTTCTTCTAATTGACTTGCAAACGAGGCTATTTCTGCCGTGCGCCGGTAGAGATTATCAAAGGCGGTGAGTAATTGTGATTCACTAACCGCAGCTAGTTTTAAGGTACGCGGCGCAAGGTGATGTTCGAGCTGATCCAAAGCGTCTAAATCAGCGGGATCACTCATCCCTAATAGCACCGATTGTTGATCAAACTCTAAAACCAAAGCCCGCAGTCGACGTGCATGGATCTCGGGTAAGACCTCAATCACATCTGGAGAAATAAATCGTTGATTGATATCGATAAAAGGTAAGTTTAATTGTTTCGACAAAAAGGTTAACAACTGAGTCTCGTTGATATAACCCAGATCAATTAGCGAATCACCTAGTTTTCTGTGGGTAGAATTTTGTAAATTTAATGCATATTTAAGTTGATCATCTGAAATAATATCTTCGACTACGAGCAAATCACCAAGGCGCATTTTTAATCGCGGAGTTGTCATTATATATTTAACCCAATAACTGCTTTTTTTGTCACTTTTAAATTGAATGGTGCAACTCTAACCTTTATTACATCAACTAACTTAAACACCAATAAATTCCTCATTGCTACTAAGACTATAAATTTCAATATCTAATTGGCCATCATCAAAACCATCGGCTCGATAATCAAATTGCTGCCAATAAAATGTCCAAGGCATAGCTTCAATGCCTTTTAAATAGTCTCGCAATGCTAGATATTGACCACTAAGAGAAATTTTTATTCGATGGCGAAACAAACTAACCTTTTGTTGTTGCGAAATTTCAGCCGACGCTGAGCTGGTAATTAAAGGCTCGACGGGCATAGACTGAAAAGTAATAATATTAATCTTATCGGTTGATTTTAACATTGCTGTTAATGCTTTGCGCATTGCAACAGGCGAAATAAGCTCTGGTGTCAACGAGTATAACTGTTTATCAACTTCGGCTAGTTGTTTGGCCGCTTGGGTTATTTCTTGTTGAAGTTTATTGTTTGGATCATTACTAATATCGGCTTTTGCGTGTTGTAAATCGATGGCTATTTTATTGTTATCATTGGTTAATTGACTTAAGGAGCGATTAATTCGCTCAACTTTTAACTGCTCATTATCAAAAACAAAAGAACTAAAAGATAACAATAAAATCACCGTTCCAGACAGCAAAATTAAGTATTGTTCTCGTAAGCTTAATTTCAAAAACTTTTCAGATAAGATAAACCATAAATTTAACATTATTTATTACCTTTCTTGAGAATATTGGATTGCAAACTAAATTGAATTTTTCGATTTTGAGTTGCCGCCAAATTAAGATAGGAAAATCGTTGTTCTGCCATAAATGTACTACCGCTAAAACTCGCTAACCAACGAGGTATTGAGCCTGCATTGTTAGCTAAACCACTCAGATTAATTTTACCATCAATTATAGCGATATGACGTAAGTCGATTTCTGTATCTTGGTGGCTAATAAACTCAGTCATTACCCCTGTAAAACCAGTAATTTGCACCTGATTATGATCCGTTAATTGCCCTAGTAAACTTTGTTTGCTGGTAAGTTGTAATTTTAGAGAGCTCAATTCATTGATCCGCTTACTATCAATTGTGCGAATGCTGAGCAGATTTTGTTGTTGCTTGAGTTGCTGTTGCAGTCGTTGGTTGTTATCTTTTGACTGATAATATTCTTTTTCTAGACTAGAGTAGCTCAGGTAATTATTAAAACTAAGTAGACACAAACCGAAAAAAACCACAGCCCAAGCCTTAACTACATTAGTTAAGTTTAGCCATGAGCTCGCCATTTTCAATTCGTCATTAAGCAAGTTGATCCGATTTTTAGTCATTTTCCACCTCTTGCTTGGCTATCTCTAAAATTGCCCCAAGACTCGCGGCACAATGGCGCTTTTGTTGAAAAGGTTCGGCTAAACTCAGCTTGGTCACTGGAATATTAGAATTAAGCTGTAATTTTTCAATAATAAAATCTTCGTGCAACACCGGTAAAAGTACCTGCACCTTAGTTAAAGGTATTTGCTTTAATTGCCGTTCAAAATAATCCAGGGATTTTTGAATTTCTAGGCTTAACGCTTCACAAATCCCAGCCATTAATTGTTGTTCAGAATAACCGCCTATGTCACTAAAGCCACGTAAACGGCGACTCAAATAAATTTTTCCTTGCTGGACAATAATCAATAACACATCTTCAAAAGGTTGTTGACATAACAACATACTCGGCTGCTCGCTAATCGTTAATAAATTAGCAAAGGCAAATTCATCGGTAGTAATACCCGTTAAGTTAACACGCTTACGTTTACAGCAATCGGTGATTTTTTTTAACTGACCAGCATCACAACAAACAACATTGATTTTTGCTTTACCCGCAATCACAATCTCCGAGTCGCTATAATCAACTATCATGTTTTCTGGTTCAATTGGGACGATATCTTTAATTAACCATTTCAAGGCCGGGGCTATTTCATCATTGGGGATATCTGGCTTTTCAATTTGCACACTATGATAATAACTTGGAGACAATACTAGATAACCTCGGCCACTGAAGTTGTGTTTAGCGAATAATTCTTTTAGCCAGGCACTAGGGTTATCGTTAGTATCAGTGTAAAACTCGTCTACTTCTGTTTTGTTGTTATCAACTAGGGTAAAACTACCAATTTGGCGACGTATGGCAATACCAAACTGTGCTGACGTTGATTTTTTGACAAAGAGTTTCTTGATTCCATTAAACATTTATTATTATTACCTTGAAATAGGTTTCTGTCCTTGTCTTTTAATCATTATCGCTAATTTGTTGCAAGGTGCAAGAGTTTATTGTTGATAAGGAGATGAAATAGTCCAACACATCATTTTTACAGCAACAATGTTATAATAGCAATTCCGAGAACTTATATTAACTAAATCAGTGAGCGATCCCATTTGATCAGCAAAGCAACGCAACTAACGCCAGTGACACAAGTATATCATCCACTGCTCAGCAAATTTAAGATCAAATTATTCATCAAACGTGACGATTTAATTCATCCGATTATTTCAGGAAACAAGTGGCGTAAGCTCAAATATAATATTAAGTCGGCGTTGGCAGAAAACAAACACACCATTATTAGTTTTGGTGGCGCTTTTTCAAACCACATTCATGCCTTAGCATATGCTTGTAAAAGTAATAATTTACAGAGTATTGGCATTATTCGCGGCGAACCACAATACCAATCTAATTTCACCCTATCTTGGGCAAAGTATTGGGGGATGGAGCTGCAATTCGTTGATCGCAAAACTTATAAGCTTCGCGACGACAGCGCTTACCTTTCCGAACTACAAAATAACCATGAAGACGCATTAATTGTTCCCGAAGGTGGTAGTAACACATTAGCGTTGCCGGGCATGGCTGAAGTCATCGATGAACTGCAGCTGCAACTCGATTATGATTACTTACTGACTCCTGTTGGCAGTGGTGGCACTTTAGCCGGTCTTATACAGGCAGATAAAAACCGCCATCAATTGCTTGGTATTGCGGTATTAAAACAGCAAGGTTATTTACAACAGCAAGTAACGCAATTATTAACACAGCCTGCTGTATTTAATAATTGGCAAATATTCGAACAATTTCATCGTGGCGGTTATGGCAAATATAAAATTGCCGACGCGAAGCGAATATTAGAATTTAGTACAGTCACCAAGATCCCTTTTGAACCGGTATATTCAGGTAAAATGCTGCTGGCTTTTTTGGATTTACTCGAACAGGGCTATTTTCCTGAGAACGCCCAAGTCGTAATGTTACATACTGGAGGCATACAAGGTCTTGGCGGAATGGCGGAACGAGGTCTTATCGATGCACAGCAATGGCCAATACCAGCCAAAGCGCCGACGGGTGATTAATACTAATTACCGAAATTTCGCTCCCAGCTCTTTCGGCATAGGACCATCCATGGTCCCAAAAAAAAAGCACCCGAAGGTGCTTTTTTAAAACAAAAATAAATTTTGTTTAAGCTTCAGCGATAACAACAACGTTAACCGTTGTGTCTACGTCTGCGTGAAGGTGAATAACGATTTCGTTAGTACCTGTATCACGAATTGAGCCTAAAGGAAGACGAACTTCTGCTTTAGAAACTTCAACACCAGCTTCAGTAATCGCATCAGCGATGTCCTTAGTACCGATTGAACCGAATAATTTACCTTCGTCACCCGCTTTAGAAGCGATAGTAACTTCAGCTAACTCAGTTAACTTAGCAGCGCGAGCTTGAGCAGTAGCTAGAACACCAGCTAATTTTGCTTCAAGTTCAGCACGACGTGTTTCGAAGTGTTCAACGTTTGCTTTAGATGCAATAACCGCTTTACCTTGTGGTAAAAGGAAGTTACGTGCATAGCCAGATTTAACAGTTACCTGATCGCCCAGGCCGCCTAACTTGGCAATTTTATCAAGAAGAATTACTTGCATTTCAATAGCCCCTTAGGTTACTTGTGAAGATCTGTGTAAGGTAATAATGATAAGTAACGAGCACGCTTGATCGCACGACCAAGTTGACGTTGATACTTAGCACTGGTACCAGTGATACGGCTTGGAACAATCTTACCACTTTCAGTGATATAGTTTTTTAGTGTTGCGATATCTTTGTAATCGATTTCGCTCACACCTTCTGCGCTAAAGCGACAGAATTTACGACGTCTAAAAAAACGAGACATGGAGTTTCTCCTAATTAATCATTTCTATCTGTTGAGCATGTAATACCAAAATCGGGTTACCGCTTCTGGTTTCGTGACGATTTAAAAAACCATGCACTTTAATATTACTGCCAACAGTTAAATCACGAGTTAAGTGTTCTGACCATTGTCCTGTAGCCACTACTTGCATTCTTACGAATGTTTGTCGAGATAAGCCATCTTCAATTTGCACAGAACGATGTTCAAGTGAAAACTTACAATGATGGATACCTGCTGGGCTAGTCGATAAATTTGGCGTTTTGACAACTTCACCTATCAACTGCAGACAATTCTCAGTCACAAATTACTATTCTTTGCTTGCAGCTTCTTCAGCAACTGGTGCTGTTTCAACTGGAGCTGTTTCAGTAGTAACTTCTTTTCTCTCGCGGCGTTCTTCGCGACGGTCTTCAGTAGCTGCCATAGGCGATGCTTCTGTTACCGCGCCTTTAGTGCGCATGATCATGTTACGAATAACAACATCGTTATAACGGAAAGAAGTTTCAAGTTCATCAATAACTGCCTGTGGCGCTTCGATGTTCATAAGAACATAGTGAGCTTTGTGCAATTTGTTGATTGGGTATGCTAATTGACGACGGCCCCAGTCTTCTAGACGGTGGATTGTGCCACTAGCAGTAGTGATCATGTCTGAGTAACGTTGGATCATACCAGTTACTTGTTCACTCTGATCAGGGTGAACCATAAATACGATTTCGTAATGACGCATTACGAGCTCCTTACGGTAGTAGCCTTATTGCTGGCTCAGCCAAACACCAGTGTAAAGGCAAGGAACAAAAAAGTTCAGGCTGAATTAAGGACGCGTATTGTAGGTAAAATAAGCTATCAATGCAAGCACCTAAAATAAACTTGGTAAAATTAAGCCCCAAGATTATAAATTGTCGTGCTTAGATAATAATATTTCCAACGAAATAAACTCAATTTCAAAACTAGTAAACATTAAATCGAAAAAATTCTCTGCTGCACAAACAACTAAAATGGCCATTGCACCTCACCCTCAATCGTTCAAAAAACAGCCAAAAGACCATTGATCTGTAGATTAAACAGCCAACAGATAAAAAAGAGAGATAAAATATAAAGATAATATATATAAACATAACGCTGCTATTTACTAAATCTGAATTTATTTTATCGTCAATGTTGCCTATTTTTTTATTTTTCGTAGCCACAAATTAAATGAAAGAATATTACCGTATTTTATTTAATCGGTTTAACCGCGCAGCGGATTCCACTTTATCATGGTCAGGGCATTACTAATATTAGTCCAATGCACGACGGGCAAGGTTCATTTGCCTTCGCACAACGCCAAACAATGGAGTATTTACACCGTATTTCACTGGCAGCGCAGGAAAATGTGCTTGATGCCATCACCTCATCTGGTCGTGAAATTGACGGGGCGTATTCTGTGGCAGCCAATAAGTGGCTACCCACTTCCAATCGACAGGGCCCTTTCAACTTTGGTTACTCGATAGCGATAATCAAATGAGTATTGCGTTGAGGCAATTGGGGGAAATCTTTGAATCACCGAACTGGTCGTAGCAAGGTGAGCAATTTTTAGTTTCAATAAGCTCTCAACGGCACCATAATAAGTTGCTTTATCTAGGTAACTCGCAAACTAACTCTTTAACTCCTATGCACCGAGATCGTTTTGACTACATTAATGGCAGTTTCACCAACGATGGTAACTCTGTGCTCATTACCAGTAATCGCAGCGACCAATAGCAAATATGGCGCTACCTTATACAACAAAAACGTTTTGAACAATTGACTGACGACGGTGGTTACTTCGCACAGGAGAGTCAGATGGCAAAGGCATCTACTATAGTCGGCATGATCAAGATGGTCTATGGTATCTTGCTTATGAGCAAAAAAATTCGAAGCTGATAACCGCTGAGTTAGTACGAAAAGAATAGGGAAATTGGATAGTAAATTCAACAGGACTGTATTTTTTAAAACGAACTGTAAATGCGGATCATATTTATCTGCATACCGAGCATAACACTAGCTTGGCGATGACCTTTAAAAATGGCCAAATTAGCAAAGAGCGCGCCTTTCGAAGTGCTGACGATAATAGTCTGGCACTGGTTTTATGGCAACGAATAGAAGGTGATATAATCTCCTTAACTCGATTGGCGAGGATAACAACTCAATAGTTGTCACTAACATTGAAAATTATAGTACCAGTAATCATTTAGTATGACTCTCTGTAAGAGAATTTATCAGTAGGTAAAACGGACAAGTAAAGCAAGGGTTAGTTTAGCCGCTAATAAATATAAGTTATTAATGCATGGCGCGAGTAAATTGGTCTCACTAACAACGACAGTTAAAGCGCTGATCAAATGTCAGAATGTTTTACATCTGCTAAAAATTTTTTGAGGCTTAAATTAATAACTTATTGTTTAATCATCAATATTTATTATTGGCTTAATACCTGCTTAAACCCAGGGTAGGCTGAATTCAGAAGGCAAGTGAAATACAATGAGATCGATTAAAGACAGTATGCTGTTGTTGTTATTTTTGTTGATCTTTGCATTTATGCACGAACAGGCCGAAACCAACAACCTAAGCGATTCAATATTAGTTGATTTTTAGCTTTAACAAGCATGCTCAAGCTAAATAATTAGCTATGTAACCGTTGCCTCACTATTTCAAATAAACAAATCCCTGACGCTACCGATACATTTAAACTCGATACTGAACCTGCCATGGGTAATTTAATTAATTCATCACAAGTTTCACGAGTTAAACGGCGCATGCCTTTACCTTCAGCTCCCATCACTAAGGCCATAGGCCCTTGTAATTTACAATCATACAATGACTGGGTTGCTTCGCCTGCCGTACCTATTATCCAAATGCCCATCCCCTGTAACGCTTTCATTGAGCGGGTTAGATTGGTTACCTGTACAAGTGGAATTGTTTCTGCCGCGCCAACCGCAACTTTACGAACCGTTGCTGTTATGCGAGCCGCATTATCTTTAGGTACCACAATCGCTTGCACTCCAGCGGCATCGGCATTGCGTAAACAAGCACCTAAATTGTGAGGGTCTGTTACGCCATCTAAAATTAATATAAACGGTAGTTCATTCTTACCTAACGTTTGCTCAACGATGTCTTCGAGATCATTTTCAGTGAATAATTTTCCAGGTTTTACTCTGGCAATAACACCTTGGTGCTGTTCACCTTCACTTTTGTCGTCTAAGGCTTTTCGATGCATAAATTGTACTGACACGCCAAATTGACGAGCTAAATTAATAATTGGCATTATCCGATCATCTTCTCGGCCCTTTAAACACCAAAGTTCAATAAAGCGTTCTGGTGCATGCTCTAGCAATGCACTTACCGAATGTAAACCAAAGACCAACTCGTCGTTTTTTGCCATAAATATCTTCTTTCTTTAATGAATGTCATCACCTGAAATGCTTAACATCAAGGTGATTTGGAAAATTTACCCGCCACAGCCGGCGTTATTTTGTGTTCTTCCTCGCATTTTTACCGGGCCGGCTTTTATTTTTAGCCTTGGATTTTTTATCAGCCGCTGCTTTTGACGAACCTTGCTTACCAGCTCTCTGTTCGCCAGATTTATTTTTAGAGTTTTTCTTCTTGCTGTTTTTAACTTTTTTACTAAGGTCTCTACCGACATTTTCTAGGGCATTATCGCCGCCCAGGATAAGGTCGATTTTTTTCTCTTCAAGGTTTACCGCAGCAACTTTCACATCCAAAATATCACCAACATGATATTTCTTATTAGACTGTTCCCCGACTAAGCACATTCTGACTTCGTCATGCTTATAGTAATCTTTACCCAGAGAACTGATATGTACTAGGCCTTCTATATGAAAATCTTGCAAGCGCACAAAAAAGCCAAAATTAGTCACGGTGGCAATAACACCAGTAAAGGTGTCACCAACATGGTCTTGCATAAATTCACACTTAAGCCAGTCCGATACTTCGCGAGTCGCATCATCAGCACGTCGCTCGGTCATTGAGCAATGTTCGCCCAATTCGGTCACTTCTTTTTCATCATATTGATAAAAACCAATATTGACTGAACTCGATTGTTGTTGTTCCAATACCGCTTTAATTACACGGTGAATAACCAAATCAGGGTAGCGGCGAATCGGTGAAGTAAAATGCGAATAAGCCGCTAAAGACAGACCAAAGTGGCCAAGATTTTCACTTTGATAAACCGCTTGTTTCATCGACCGTAACAGCATGGTTTGAATTAACTCATAATCTGGTCGATCAGCTACCTTGGTAAGGATCTCACCAAAATCGGCTGAGGTTGGCTCATCTTTCTTATTTATGACAATACCTAATTCGCTTAAATAGCTTACTAAATTATTGTATTTATCTTCATTGGGTTTATCGTGTACTCGAAATAGACCGGGCTTTTGGTGTTTTTCAACAAATTTAGCTGTCGACACGTTAGCTAAAATCATACATTCTTCAATAATTTTATGGGCATCGTTACGCACCACAGGCACTACAGAGTCAATTTTTCGGTTGGCATTAAAAATAAAACGTACTTCTTCGGTTTCAAATTCAATGGCGCCACGTTTACGACGAGCAGCAACCAAAGCGTGATACATAGTATGCAGTTGTTCTAAATCGCCAACTAATGGCTGGTATTGACTGCGTAAGTCGGTATCGCCATCTAATATCGCCGCGACCTTGGTATAAGTAAACCGTGCATGAGAGCGCATAACCGCCGGATAAAATTTAGCACCGGTTAATTTACCTTGCGCACTGACGGTCATTTCACTGACCATACATAAACGATCAACGTCAGGATTTAATGAACACAAACCATTAGATAAGATCTCTGGCAGCATCGGGATTACTTGCTGAGGAAAATAAACCGAATTACCACGTTTAATTGCTTCACCATCCAATGCTGTACCAGGACGTACGTAATGACTGACATCAGCTATGGCTACCCATAAACGCCAGCCGCCAGATTTCTTTGGTTCACAGTAAACCGCATCATCAAAATCGCGCGCATCTTCACCATCAATGGTGACTAAGGGCAATTGTCTTAAATCAACTCTGTCTTTCTTAGATAAATCATCGACTTCTGGAGAGAGCGTCGAGATTTCCGCCAACAATTCATCTGACCATGTATGCGGTAAATCATGCTGATGCAAGGCAACTTGAATTTCCATACCCGGCGCCATATGTTCACCGAGAACTTCGGTAACTTTAGCTAATGGCGCACTGTGTTTAGTGGGTCGTTGAATAATTTCAACCACCACCATTTGCCCTTGTCGAGCCGCAAGGCGCTTTTCTGCAGGGACAATTATTTCATGATTAATTCGAGCATCTTCAGGGATCACCGTTATTACTGATTTTTCGACAAACATGCGACCAATAATTTTGTCTTTGCGAGGCACTAAAATATCTAGCACTTTAACTTCTTGTCGACCTTTGTTGTCGGCACTGGCGGTAATTCGGGCTTCCACTACGTCGCCATGAATTAATTTGCGCATTTCATAATAAGGAATGTATAAATCTTTATCACCGTCATCGGGTTTTAAAAATCCGAAGCCATCACGATGGCCAATCACTTGCCCAGTGATCACCGTTGACTTAGTGGCAACAGCGTATTGTTTGAATTTAGTAAATACTAATTGCCCAGCATTTTCCATCGCTCTTAGGCGTCGCTTTAAGCCGATGGCATCATCATCCTTATATTGCAGTTCTTTACACAGCTGCACAAAGCTCATCGGGTGAGCTTTTTGCTCTAACAAGGCTAACAGAAATTCTCGACTCGCAATTGGCTTGTCGTATTTGGCGGATTCACGCTGATGATGTGGGTCTTTATGCTTCACTAGTTTATCTATATTGGTTTTTTTTCAGTATAACATTTAATGTAATTACTGGTGTATTAAATTATTTGCCAATACCAAGTTAGAAAATTCTTTTAAAATATTTCATCAAGACCATTGCTAATTTGTTAAAAATTTCATTAAAATACAGCAGATTATTTAACGACTTAAATGGAATATGATGAAACTTTTATTAATACCTGCGCTTTTATCTTTAAGCACTTTAGCATTCGCCCACAGTGATCATGAACATGACCTTGCCCCTAAAATTACTGAAGCACAGTGCGGCAAAACTGAGCTAGCCGATGTAATGGGTGAAATGAAAAAAAGCATGAAAGCGATAAAAGCTGCGGGCAAGGCTCAAGACAGTAAAAAAATTACAATGATCGCTGAGCAATTATTAACATCGGTGCAAAAAGCACAAATACATGTACCTCTTAGCATTGCTACTGGTAATAAATTAACCACAGAACAACAAACCAAGTTCGAAGATTTCCAAAAGGGTATTCAAGTACTCGAACAAGCGGTTGCCGAATTAGTAGCCGCCGACTCTAGCGCGGCGCAAAAATCTGCTTTAGGTAAGATCAGTAAAATATCTAAGAAAGGCCATAAAGCATTTAAGATGGATTGTGACGATTAATGCAATCGACTAAAATTTGGGATAATTTCACCCGAATTTATCATTTTAGCCAGCTGATATTGCTGGCTTTAATGTGGTATAGCGGTGAACAGGGAGACTTTGAATTACATTTTATTTGTGGTTTTGCCTTGTTGGCTCTTTGGGGCACTCGATTACTGTGGGGATTTATTGGTAGTGATACTTCACGATTTACGCACTTTATAAAAAGCCCATGGGCGGTAATTAAAGCGTGGCGGGGTAATTCAATAACCACACCTCATATCGGTCATAACCCAGTTGGCGGCTATATGGTACTGGCTTTATTGATTAGTCTCGGGGTGCAATTATTTAGTGGCTTATTTGCTAGTGATGATGTGTTTAGTGAAGGTCCTTTATATTCACTGTTTAGTGAAAGCACTGCCGAACAACTAGATTCCCTACATCACTTCAACTTCAATATTTTGCTTATCCTGATTGCCGTCCATGCGCTAGCTGGTATTTTGCATTTTTTTCGTGGCGATAACGTGTTGCTTGCCATTGTTAGTGGTAATAAAAAGTTACCCCTTAAAAACTCAACAAGTCTCAGTTTCAAATCAGCACTTATGCCGTTAGTTTTGTGGGCTACTTTATTTACTCTACTGTATTCAAGTTGGGGAACTGCAATTTAAGAATAACCAAGCGGTAATGAATAGCCATGCTATTGAAAACCGCTTTATGTTTACAGAAGCCGATTAGAGCTGAGTAACCGTATAACCCCGGCTTTGCAGTTGCTCAATCACCCCATTTTTACCAACTAAATGCATAGCGCCAACTAATACCAGTTCGACTTCAGGGGTGTTAAAATAAGACTCTAAATGTGGCAGCCAATTATTGTTACGGGCAACGATTAATTGCTGATATGAAGTAGGAAATTTTTCTTGCCACTCCTTGCCGCCAACTTCATATAATTGGCTATTATCACCAATTCGCCAAGCATCTTTCATTTCTTGCATCACAGTAGGCAATGTTGCCATATCTTTTAGAGTGTAGTTAATTAACTCATCTTCATAACCTTTGCCCATGTTAGCAAGGTAATCTATCTGCTCTTCTGGTAGCTCTAAAAACAAAAAAGATTTGTTGTCATTTAAACCACGTTGACTATAAAAAGCATCAACTCCAGTACCGCCTAACCCGAGACGATTTAATTCGATCATGGTTAAAGTAATAGACAGTAAAGCCGGTTTAAATTTTTGCAAATTAGCAACGGGAATGCCTCGCTCATTCATATAACTGTTCAAGCTAGTGACGGTTTCAGGCTTGAGTACATCGGCATAAGTGCGTTTATCTTGAAACGTCATTTTTTTGAGCATAGCCTGCTGAAATTCAAGGCCTTGCGCTTTACTCATATCCATTTCAAGCACTAAAATTGAGGCTTGTTCATAAGCGGTTTCAAAGGCTTTTGGCAAGGGGTAATCATTTTGACTTAAGACGTGGACAGTTCCGCCCAAGAAAATCGATTCACCCGCTTTACTTACTTTCCAAACGGGCGAGTTAGCTAAACTTGCCAGCGGCAAGCTAAGTAACGCTAGTGGTAATACTATTTTCCATAATTTAATCATAGATAATCCTTTATTGTTAAGTTGTACTAATTTCATTCTAGCTTAATAATAAAAAAATGGGGACAAAAAAACTTGTAATTATAAACAATTAACCACGTCATCTTGTGCGAGCCCAAAGCGAGACACGGGACCTCCTTCAGCATATAGTGCCTCTATACATTAGTTTTTTGCTTGAATTGAATCCTTCAACTCGTCCGTTCAGTGCTATCTATAGTCCTCACTTCCTTGTTGAAATACACCATCTTCCCGTTGTGCTTTGGAACGGGATCTCATCCAGTTTCAAGGTGACTCTGAACGGCAATTGTGCCAACTATAGTCACTCACTTACTTGTTGAAATAAGCCGTAGAAGCACGCACATAATCAGAAAGAATGCACGTCATTGTGTAGGCCACAACCTCCTTTAGTTTCAAAGTGGCTATATTAAAGGCTCATTATGAAGTAAGGGGATTGCGACCTTCGTCGATGTATGGACTCCCTCCCTAGGAGAGAGTAACGTAATAAGTGACTAAACTTTTACCCTGGAATCCATACAAAATGAATAATAACGTTATCGCAATAGATTTAGCAAAGAATTCCTTTCATGTTTGTACCTTAAATGCAAACCACAAAGTACTTACGGATAAAGCATTCACTAGACAGAGCCTTTCTCGATGAGCTAGCGAAACAGCCGATTAGCGAGGTTGTCATTGAAGCCTGTGGCTCTGCGCATTTTTGGGCCAGGTATGTAAAAGAATTAGGGCATACGCCAAAAAT
>CALJHL010000010.1 GCA_938075435.1 uncultured Thalassotalea sp.
TACACTTCCATATCAATGGCACCCTTTTGGGTTTCAAGCACCGCGATAACATCACCATGTTTGACCTTATCGCCCACCTTAATTAGCCACTCCACTAACATGCCCTCTCTCATATCAGCGCCTAATGACGGCATGGTAATATCTATGGATTTAGTCATACCTAACTTCCCTCGACTTTACGTTTAAAATGAGCTTTATAATTCACCTTTAAGCAAGCGTTGCACACGATTAACGATTTGTTCTACTTGCGGTAAAGCCGCCTGCTCAAGATGACTTGGATAGGGAATTGGCACCTCTTGCGTACAAATTCGCTGTACTGGCGCATCTAAAAACCAAAACGCTTGTTCCATAATAATGGCACTGACTTCTCCGGCTAAACTACCGGTTTTCCATGCTTCATCAATGATGATGGCCCGATGTGTTTTTTGCACACTGGCTAAAATTGTGGCGAGATCTAACGGACGTAAACAACGTAAATCAACGACCTCAACGTTAATGTTTAACGCTTCAAGCTCGGTTGCAGCCATTAATACTTTGGGTAAGCTGCCACCATAGGTAAGTAAGGTTATATCTGTACCTTGCTTGCGAACTAGTGCCTTTTCCATATCCGCTTCAGGCTCACTTAAGACGTTACCTTGGCTATTTAGTAACATTACATGTTCAAAAATAAGTACCGGATCTGGATCTTGTAGCGCTTGCAGTAGCATAAAGCGGGCGTCAGTGTGTGTGGCTGGGCTTAATACTTTTAAACCGGGAATATGCGCGTAAAAATTTTCCCAGCTATGTGAATGTTGTGCGGCCAGTTGCAACCCGGCACCACATGCCATTCGGATCACAAGTGGCACATTCAGTTGTCCACCAGACATATGCCGTAACGTTGCCGCGCTATTAACGATTTGGTCCATCGCTAACAAGCTAAAATTTACCGTCATCACTTCCACTATTGGTCGCATACCACCTAGCGCGGCGCCAATGCCAATACCAACAAAGCCTGACTCGCACAAAGGCGTATCAATGATTTTTTCAGCGCAGAAGTGTTCTAACATGCCCTTACTGACGCCATAACAACCACCGTAATGACCAACGTCTTCGCCCATTAAAAAGACTCGTTCATCGTCGTTAATACCTTGTTCAATACTGGCCCGTAAAGCTTGCCGATAGGTTGTTTTTTCACCATTGCTCGGGGCAGCCTTAAGCTTTATTTGCAGCGTTTTAGGGCTGTAAACATCTTTACCCAGATCCTCTACTGGCTCAAGTTGCCCTTGCTCGGCAAACTCAATTGCCTCATCAATTTCTTGTTTTATTTGTAATTCAATATCCTGCAATTCATGATCATTAAGCTGCTTATTTTCGATTAACCAATTCTTTAATTGCACCACTGGACCGTGTTTTTGCCATAACTCGACTTCTTCTTTAGCACGGTACAGCTGGCCATCAAAACTTGAATGACCACGAAAACGATAACTTTTACACTCTATAAAATAGGGTTGGCTATGCGTTCTAATTAGCTCAACCGCTTTAGTTGCAGCGGCTTCAACATCCACCACATTCATACCATCAACTTGTACCGCTTGCATGCCATAATTATGGGCTTTTTTGGCAATATTAGTCTCTGATTCAGACAAAACTAATGCCGTTCCCATGGCATAGGCATTATTTTCACAAACAAATAACACCGGTAATTGCCATAACACCGCCAGATTCATGGCTTCATGAAACTCCCCTTCAGCAACGGCACCTTCACCAAAAAAGCACACCGTGACTGCTGTTGTATGTTGTTTTTTATTGGCCATGGCCAAACCTGCAGCTAAAGGTAAACCACCACCGACAATGGCATTACCCCCGTAAAAATGTTGTTGTTTATCAAACAAATGCATTGAGCCACCGCGGCCTTTACTACAGCCATTAGTGCGCCCATACATTTCAGCGAGTACCGACTTCATTGATAAACCACGAGCTAGGGCATGACCATGTTCACGATAAGTAGCGACTATTTCATCTTGTGTTGAAAGTGCAGCCATTACACCAACGGCGATAGCTTCTTCGCCAATATATAGATGTAAAAAACCGCGTATTTTTTCTTGTGCATAAAGCTCAGCACATTTCTCTTCAAACAAACGAATGCGTAACATTTGTTTTAACTGTGCAAGTAAATGGGTTTTATCAAGATGTAATTTATCGGTCATTTTTCATTACTCTTTTGCTTATAGATAATTGCTAGCGATAATTATTTTTCATCACTTTCTAAGGTGGAAATATCACCTTCTGGCAGATTAAGCTCTCGTGCTTTTAGCAATCGCCGCATTATTTTGCCGCTGCGAGTTTTCGGTAAATTTTGCCGAAAAATAATTTCTTTAGGTGCAACCGCCGCGCCTAATTTTTTACGAGCAAAGCCTTTTAACTGTTTTTGTAAAACCGCTAGATTCGACTCGCTTTGATCAATGTCTGGCCTTAATGATACATAGGCTTTTACTATTTCTCCCGCGATGTCATCGGGCACACCAATCACCCCGACCTCAACGACAGCGTCATGCTCCATCAGGGCACTTTCTACTTCAAATGGACCAATTAAATGGCCAGACGATTTAATCAAATCATCAACCCGGCCAACAAACCAGTAATAACCTTGTGAGTCACGTTTAGCCAGATCGCCAGTTAAATACCAACCATCTTGAAAACAACCTCGATATTTGTCTTCTCGATGTAAATAGCCGCGAAACATTGATGGCCAACCTTGTTGCAATGCTAGCTCGCCAACCTCCATATCTTGCTCTATCGTTGCAATGCCACCTTCGGCATTACGGTTTACAATAGCGGCGGTTATGCCAGGTAGAGGCAACCCCATAGAGCCAGGTTTTATTGGCTGACTGGCTAAATTAGCGATCATGATGGCACCGGTTTCTGTTTGCCACCAATTATCATGAAAAGGTATACCCAACACTTTTTCACTCCACCGCACCGCCTCAGCATTCAAAGGCTCGCCAACACTGGCAATAAATGTTAATGCGGATAAATCATAACGGTCACGAATATCTGCTCCTGCTCTCATCAACATACGAATAGCCGTTGGTGCGGTATACCAAACCGTGATTTTTTGCTGCTCTAAAATGTGATACCAGCGTTCAACATCAAACTCGGCCTCATCGACAATCATGGTGACACCCAAACAAAGCGGAGCAATAATGCCGTATGATGTTCCGGTTACCCAGCCAGGATCAGCGGTACACCAATAAAGATCATCTTGCTGTAAGTTTAAGGCATACTGAGCCGATGTTTGGTGGGCAAGTACCGCTTGATGCACATGAATAACACCTTTAGGTTTGCCGGTAGTACCGCTAGTAAAATGCAATAAAGCCATATTTTCAGCATGGCTGTTAGCACAAGGATAGCTTGGGTCGGCATTCTCGAG
Organism: uncultured Thalassotalea sp.; assembly: GCA_938075435.1. GTDB lineage: Bacteria > Pseudomonadota > Gammaproteobacteria > Enterobacterales > Alteromonadaceae > Thalassotalea_A. The sequence goes on from CALJHL010000010.1 coordinate 3,410, forward strand.
TAGTTGAGTTAAGAAAAAACAGTTTTGGCCTAACTCTGCGGGTTCTAAATTTGCCTGACTTAAGTTTTCAGAGCTTAAGTTTTCAGGGCCATCAAGAAACAAAATCATTTTAAGATGGGGCAATTCATGCCACCAATGAGCAATTTTTTTATTGTATAAATTCTTGGTGGTGAGCAAAATATTAGCCTCGCCTATTTCCATGCGCGAACGGATAGGCTCAGGACCAAATGCCGAAAATAATGGCGTAAATACCCCGCCAAATTTCAGGGTTCCCAATGCTGAAATATAAAGCAGTGGTAATCGCCCTACCAGACTAAATATACGCACCCCAGGTTCAAAGCCAAGCTGCGCTAGTACACTCGCAAAACGGCTTGTTTGTTCAGCTAAATCCCCATAGCTAAAATCTATTTGTTGCTGATTTTTACCTAACCAACGTAATGCTACTTTATTTTCAATGCTGGTATTAAGGTGTTTATCAAGGGCTTGATAAGCAATATTGAGGGGTTGATTGGGATCGATATGCCAGTGAAAGTCATCACAACATTTTTGGTAATCATATAAGTTCACGGCACTTCTGCTATATGCCGCTTTGTTAATTATATTTTCAGGCATGAAAAATATTCTACTAAGCATATTATGACCAGAGTATAGTATTGATTAAATATTTTACTTAGGATTTTGCGGTATTAGCAATTAACCATACCGGTTAAATTTTTTGATCATAAGAGTGTTAACAGTAACAATGGTTAACTTAGAGGATTGTTTGATTGATCAGCAATACAGCAAATTTTGAATGCAGCTAAAACCCTGTTTATACTGTATGTTGGTATGCAATACCGCAACTATTCTTTGTTATTGAACCAGGAAGCAGAAAATGAAATATATTCTTTTTACAATAATCGCAGTCGTTTTTTTAGCGCCAGCTCCTCAAGGTGCGAAAGCATTTGAAAATGCGCTGAATTCGCAATTATCTGATTTAAAAAATTATCAGGTTAACAGCACCAAAATGCTCAGCTCGGGATTACCGAATGCAGAACAGTTCGAAACGCTCAAAGCGATGGGCGTCACTAACGTTATTGATCTAATCCCGGGAGACCGAACAGAAGAATCCAACTTAATGAAAGCTATGGAGCTTAATTACCATAATATTCAAGTTGACTGGGAAAACCCAACCGTCGAAAATTTCAACGAATACGTAGCCGTAATGAAGCAATACTACAGCAGTAAGGGCTCAACCTTAACTCATTGCCGTTTGAATTGGCGCGGTGCCGTATTTACGTATTTGTACCGAGTTACGCAATTAAACGAGCCTGAAGAACAAGCCAAACTCGATCTCTTAGCAATCTGGCAGCCTAATGAAACCTGGCAGAGTTTTATCGATGACGTTAAAGCCCAAAGCCGTCGATGAGTTTTAATGACTTACCAGCACTAAACACTGGGTATATGCCAATAATACTGATGGGTTAATTGTAGAAAAATTGCAATGACGCTACTTTGCAGCATTAATAATTAAAAAACTAAATAACGTAGACTTACTCATTGAAAAATAAAAATAATATTGATCAGCTATTTCACTTCGACTCCATCACTCGCTCAAGATCTAGAACCGCGCCGTTGGACTCCTATCCCGCTAGATTTACAAGTATTGGCGATTGGCTATGCGCGAACATCAGGTGATATCTCTTTTGACCCAGTGATGTTAGTTGATGACGCTGAACTAGACATGGATCTTGTCGCGGTTTCTTATGTAACCTCATTTAAATTTTTTGATAAATTAGCGCGATTTGATATGACCCTCCCTTATGCAAAAGGAGAGTGGCAAGGGCTGCTCGATGGCGAGCCAGCTAGGTTAAACCGAGAAGGCTTGCTCGATCCAAAATTTAGGTTGTCGGTAAACCTTGTTGGGACACCCGCAACCGATGCCAAAGGAATGCAAACTTATTTGGCTGAAAAAAACAATAATACTGTCGTTGGCGCGGCGATTTCGCTAACCGTTCCTTTAGGTGAATATTATGATGATAAGCTGATTAACTTAGGTGAAAATAGGTACATAATCCGGCCTCAACTAGGGGTTGTTCACACTAGTGGTGATTGGTCATATGAGCTTACCGGCTCGGTATTTTTTTATACCGATAACGATGATTTTTATCGGCAGCAAACAAGAGAGCAAAAACCACTTTATGCAATTCAATCTCACTTAATTTACAGTTTAAATGCCGGTAAATGGCTATCGATAAGTGCGGGTTATGGTATCGGTGGTCAATCAACTGTGAATGGTGATGATAAGAATGATAAGAGGCATTCATTATTATCTGCGTTATCTTTTGGCATGCCAGTATCAAGATTTCAAGCCGTCAAAATCGCTTTTGTGAATGGTAAAACAAATTCCTCAACAGGCTATAATTTCAACTCTTTATTCGTTTCTTTTTCACAAGTTTTTTAGTGGTTATCGCACTTTGAAGGGTTAAAATGTATCTGCTTTTTTTCTGCCAAATCGCAAGAAATTTTTACAGGCATCTAAATGTTGCCTCTAAACTTGAACCTCTCTTGAGCAAGTCTTTTAAGAGCAAGCCGTACCAACATTAATCTCTCCCTCGTTGCGAATTAATGTTGGTTTTAAATTTCCCAAGCAAAGCTCAAGTATTACTCAAAGGGCCATTGCTGATTGCGATGAGTCTGTATATTTTAAGATGGCACAAAAGTGCCATCCATAATTAAATCCCAAAAGAGTAAAGTTATTTTAGGACGGGATATTTATACTTTTAAGGTACACAGGTAAAACCAGTTGTAATAACCTCAATACCATTACCAGTAAGCGTGTCGATATCAGAACATTTAATATTGGCAGTATTTTTGTGGCCAATATGCAAAGTGCTTAAATTCGGTAATACGTTTAGGGGTAAAACTGTCGTAATACTAGGGTTATTGCCAATGTGCAGCTCTACTAAAGAATTGATATTACTGAGTGCTGTAACATGCTCATCTGTTAGTTGTGAACCCGTCAGTTTTAACAGTTTAATACCATCGGTGTCACTTTCTTCAGTATCAAATATATTAAAATCGGCCATATTAATCTTTTTAAAACCATTAAGGTTTAAATTTTGCAGCTGTGGCATTTCTCTAGCCATATACTCGACAACTTCTTTGCCTTTATCTTTTAATGGGATGGCAAATTGGAAGTTTACGTCGGTAAGCTGTTCTAAATCGGCTAAATAACGTAGATCTTGTTCGCTAGTAATCGCCGGTTTATTGGCATGAAATAAGTTAAGTTCCATAAAGTTTTCAGCACCTTGGAACGAAGCAATTGCTTTAAAATTGGCACTTGAACACGCTAATGTAGTTACCTCACCCACCATAGTCCATTGATTCGCCTCTTGATAAAAGTCAAAACAACTTTGCAGAATTGAGTCGGCAAAAATTGGATCTTGCGGACCGGTTGCTCGTATCACGTCGGCAATTAAGGTTTCTTGATTAAGAATACAAGCACTAGGTTTGGAATAATTAACGGTTTCGAGTAACAGAGCTTCAAAATCACGGTTTACGTAACAGTCTACACTGGTATCGGTAAGAATTAATTCCTCTAATGAGGTTAGTTTCTCTAATCCTTTTACATCAGTAAATTCAGGCGAGCCACATCGTAACGTTTTTAGATCGACAACTAAACCAGACTCTGGGGCTTGAGCTGCGACACAAGACGCCACATCATCACTCATATCAATATTTTCGATAACACATACCGCAGGAGGAGTTAAAGTAACCGTTTCATTGCCAGCTACAAACTCGGCTGCAGAAGAACAATTAACCGAAGTATCCGCGAGATTTAAATCGGTTAAATTTACAAACTGTTCAACCCCTGACATTGATAAAATGGCAGGATTTTCACACGTTAAGCTGGTCACTTCACTTACATCAGCCCAACCATTGATAGTAAACTGCTCAACGACACAGTTACGAAATTCTTGATCGGCAAATTCTAAATAATTATAGAAACATGCTTCTGGTTGCACAGTAACAGCAGCGGTATCATCACCTAAAGCAGCAGCATCTATTATTAATTGTTGATCAAACTCATTTAACATTGCACAGCTTAAACCCGATGAGCTTAAATCAATGCTTTGTAGCCCTTTAAAATGGGCAAGACCTGTGACACTTTCAATTGCGTCACTACAGGTAAATGTTAATAAGTCGCTCGATTTTTGAATTTCTTGCTCGGCAACTGCAGTTTCAACACACATTTTTAACTTGTCATCTTGATATTCAATAGATGCTAAAAACTTGGTAAAAACGTCCGTTGGGCCAGATGTATCATTATCATCGCTACATCCTGTAATAGCGAACAACGCTGACGATAACATAGCAATATTTTGTAATTTCATTGGTGTTTCCCTCTAAGTAACTCTCTCATCTTGATGAGTTACGTTATATATTTTGGTGTAGCAATTAAACAGTGATAAAAACTACCATCATTAGCCACATTAATTATGGCTTTCGGTTGGTAGTATTCATCCATTCATTTTAGAAATTATGCTTAATCGTGACGTTATAACTACTGCCGTTATCAGTAACTGAGTAGGCGCGAGAACTGTTACCAACGTATTCATAAGTTTTCTCACCAGTTAAGTTTCTGGCGTTGAAACCTATCGAGGTATCTTTGTTGAATCGGTAACCCGCAGTAAAATCTAATTGGTCATAATCATCAACATATACCGCTTCACCAGACCATGAAAACACTCTAAAATATTCACTACGATAGTTGTACGCTAAACGTAAGTTAACATCATGTTTTTCCCAGTAAATAGTGGCATTCACGGTATCCTGAGATAACCCTTGCATAGTCATGTTTTCACCAGTGGTGACGTTCTCGATTTTGGTTTCGCTATCGTTGTAGGTATAATTAATTGCAGTACCAAAGCCATTCCAGAAACCTGGTAATGTTGTAAACGCTTGCTGATAGCTAAATTCAGCCCCCTGAATCGTTGCCTCGTCGCCATTAATTGGTTGTCTAACGTCTACTTCCCAACCATTATTCACATCAGGTACTACACGTGAATCTAAAGTAGTAATGATAAAATCTTCAACGTCTTTATAAAATATACCAAACGCCAATAAACCTTCACTATTGAAATACCACTCGGCACTTAAATCATATTGGTTGGCACGATATGGTGATAATTTTGGATTACCCAACCTAATGGTTATGTCACCATTGTTATTGGTACTGCCACGGTAACTAGCAGATAATTGGCCATGACTTGGTCGTGACATCACTTTAGCGGCAGCGGTACGAATTACAACGTCTTGATGAGGGACAAAGGCTAAATTTAAGCTAGGTAAAAAGTCATCGTAATCATGTTCAATGGTGATCCAATTCCAATCAGGGTTGTCGTGCTCTTTTTTATAGGCACTTGACTCAATATCGGTTGTTACATAACGCACACCGATGTTACCGCGAACCG
>CALJHL010000011.1 GCA_938075435.1 uncultured Thalassotalea sp.
CAATACCAACAATACTTAACACTTTAATATTTTGACTTTCTAAGCGAGCACATTCTTCTGCCAGTGCTTTGCAGTCAATGCGATTGTGGTCATCGGTTTTAATAGCGATAACGCTATCACGGCCTAAACCCAAAATATCAGCCGCTTTTTTTAATGAATAATGGCCGCGTTCAGAAATTAAAATAGCCAGTCCATCATAACCATAGTGTTTTAATGCATTAAATAATCCGGCACGAGCAACGCCAGGGAAATCGCCATCGGCTTTTAGTAATTGGTTACGAGCCACCCAGAGAGCAGTAATATTCGCGACCGTGCCACCAGAACAAAACGCCCCTAATGAATGTTCGGCGCTATGCATCCATTGCTGATAAAAACTATCATTGCCTTGATAGACTAAACGATGCATCATTCCCAGAACTTGTCGCTCTAATGGCGTAAATGCTTTCGAGGTTTCTATCTTCACTAAATTTTGATTTAAACCTGTCATCAATTTTGATAACGGCAAAATAAAATAAGGCAAAGCCGAGGTCATATGACCAATAAAACTAGGTGATGAAGTATGCACCGATTGCGAGATCAGTTTGTCGAGTAAATGATAGGTATGATCTGAAACATATTCCGGTTGCTCGGGAATATTTGAATCTGCAAAGTCTTTTTCAATATCCATTAATGGTTTTTCTTTAGCAACAATATGGTTACTTAGAAAGCCATTTAGATTTTGTGATATTTCAGCTTCAATTCGACCTAATGTTGAATCGGGTGCCTCAGGGATCGTAAATATTTGATGTAACGATTCAAGAGTCGCTTCTGCTGAGCGTTTTTTTATTTTCATAATTTTTAAAAAACCACGTTATTCGAGACAGTTGATCTCATGACTTTGTTTGGCCCTAAAACATTAAGATTATTATTGCTAAACCACCGAACATAATTAATTATTCAATTAGTTACTCAATTAACTTAGCTCATTGCTATAAAATCAAGGTGTTAAGGTCATAGTACCTAGTTACAAAGAGTTTTTCGATAAAAAAGCTAAGACTTTATTCTAGCAGTTAAAGCCCAGCACTGCTGCCCACTTGCTTGATACTTTGCTTCAAAGGGCGTAAGCGGTTGTGCACTCACTATTTCGGTCAGTTTAGAATCGATATTTGCAATGGCTAAAGCGGCTTGAAACTCTTGCAAATACAAACACCAGTTACTGCGCAACTCTATAGTTTTGCCAACTTGAATAATATATGGGAATACCGCACTCCCATGCCAACGCCTCTTTACATGTTTAGATTTAGGCCAAGGGTTTGGATACAAGATAAAGTGTTTATCTACCGGCCATTTTGCCGCGACAACCAGTCGATAAAAATCGTTAAGATCGGCGCGCACTAAATGATAGTTATCCACTTGCAATTGTTGTTCGACATTACGACTGAGTCGATTATCAGATTTATCTACGCCTATTACTAAGGCATCTGGATTCTGCTTGGCAATAATGCGGGTGCTTTGCCCAACCCCACAACATGAATCAAGAATAATTGCACCAGCAAAGTTTTTAACCAATGCGTCAACTTGATCAAAAGCCTGTTGAGTATGAATAGAAATAGGTTTTTTAAATTCACTATTAAAATGCTTATTAACAATCGCATCTAAATTTTCATTAATGCCCTGTTGATTGCTTACAATAGCTTTGGAATCACCAATACTCATTAGCTTCTTAACCCAATACCTTTTGCAATAAGTATCATTGCAATACTAAATAAACTGACAATAAATGTTAAAATAACAGCGAAAGCAAGCGTTAAACTAACATCACTTATTCCTAAGAATCCGTAGCGAAAAGCATTTACCATATAAACAATTGGATTAATTTGTGAAACACCCTGCCAAAATTCGGGTAATAGAGTGATTGAGTAAAATACTCCGCCGAGATAGGTTAACGGTGTTAAAATAAAGGTCGGTATAATTGAGATATCGTCAAAACTGCCTGCAAATATGGCATTAATTAACCCTCCTAAAGAAAATACCGCAGATGTTAACATCACGGTTGCAATAATAACCCAAATATTATGAATTTGAATATCAACAAATAATAAAGAGATCAGGGTTACAATTGAGCCAACCAGTATGCCCCGTGTCATACCGCCACCAACATAGCCGGCAACAATAACCCAATTCGGTACCGGTGCAACTAACATCTCTTCAACATTGCGTTGCCATTTAGCACTGAAAAATGATGAGGCGACATTGGAATAGGAATTGGTGATAACCGACATCATAATTAACCCTGGGACGATAAATGACATGTAATCAAAACCGCCCATTTCACCTATACGAGAACCAATTAATGAGCCAAAAATAACAAAATATAGGCTTATCGTAATAGCGGGGGGTACTAAGGTTTGTACCCAAATACGCATAAAACGTTGGATTTCTTTACGTAATATACTGCTTAAAGCAATGCGATTCGAAAAGCTGATCATTAGCTTAAAGCTCCTGCTGACTGTACTTTATTATTGGCGGTAAGAGTAACAAATAACTCTTCTAAGCGATTGGCTTTATTACGCATACTGTGCACATTTATGCCTTGTTGGGTAAGTTGGGTAAAGACATCATTAAGCGATTGCGACTTATCCACGTCGATCTCTAAGGTGTGCTCATCGGTTAAGCGAGATTGAAAACCAGATAAATCTATCGATTTGGAATTTAGGCTAATATCAAGCACAATGGTTTCTGTATGCAAGGTGGCTAATAAAGACTTCATGCTGGTGTTTTTAATAATCTCACCGTTGTCGATAATCGCAATGTTACGACATAGCATTTCCGCTTCTTCTAAATAATGAGTGGTTAAGATGATGGTAATGCCTTCATTATTTAGCCTACGTAAGTAATCCCACATATGGCGACGTAGTTCAATGTCGACTCCTGCAGTTGGCTCATCTAAAATCAAGATCTTAGGTTCATGCATTAAGGCACGGGCGATCATTAACCGTCGCTTCATTCCACCGGATAAATTGCGAGATGGCTCATTAGCCTTTTCCCATAAATCCAGTTGTCTTAAATATTTCTCGGCACGCTGTAGAGCAATATGCCTTGGTACTCCATAGTAACCGGCTTGGTTTACCAAGATTTTCATTGGCGCTTCAAATTGGTTAAAGTTGAATTCTTGAGGCACTAAACCAATAAAGCTTTTGGCTTTATCCAACTCGCTATCTATGTCATGACCAAAAACTTTTACAGAGCCAGCAGTTTTATTCACTAAAGACGTAATCACGCCAATGGTCGTAGATTTACCCGCGCCATTGGGACCTAGCAAAGCAAAAAAGTCTCCTTTTTCAACCTTAAGATCGATGCCCTTAACTGCGACTAAACCGCCTTTATATATTTTTTTTAAGCCGTTGATAGCCAATGCCGGTTGCATACAATAATCCTTAAAATAAGTGTTTTAGCTTTATAAATGCTGAAATTTTAACGTACTATACCAATTCCATTAAATTTTCGATAAGAGGGAAATAACTTATTGGACTTGGTATTATACTGATATATGTAGCAAGGTTTAACTAAAGTTTTAACTTTTGTAAGCCAGTGTTGAAGCTTTCATTTTAGGGGCCAAAAAAATTGCAAACAACAACAAAATTATTGGCGGATTTATGATAGAAAAGCAACAGATCCTAGTAAGGATTGTAGAGACATTAGAACACGATTTAAACAATGCAATAAATTCTGCTGAAGTCGCTCGTTTAGATGCTATTGATGATCAAAGTGTGGCTGAAACCCAATATGATACGTTAGGCATTGAAGCGTCTTATTTAGCACATGGCCAGTCAAAACGGGCCGAAAATTTGAAAGCGCAAATCAAACAATATCAACGGCTAGAGCTGAAAAAATATGGTCAAGATGATGAGATTGGCTTAGGTTGTTTACTGACGATAGGAAGTTCTGAACAGCAAAATATATACTTTATTGGCCCTTGTGCTGGCGGTTTAAAGATCGACCTCGAGGGTCAAAAAATACTAATTATAACCCCACAAGCCCCTTTAGCTGCGACATTAATCGGTAAGTATCATGATGACAACTTAGAGCTAGGTAAATTTATTCATTTAAACAATAACCAACAACCTAAAATTCTTACTATCTGTTAGCTAATGGGGCTCAGCGTAAGATTGCTTTTAGCTGTGTCATATCAATAAGTTTGTCATCTATTTTCAAATACGCGACTGAATCTGAATAAACTATGGTGGACTCGACCACACCAGGAACTGTGGATAATTGCTCAGCTAAAGATACTGCGTGGGCTTCATCATTAAAGTTGACTTTAAAACTAAGGCTCTTCGATTTTCTCACTTCGGTCATGCCCAAAGCAAGTACATACCATCCAATTAAGGCGATAGCACAAACTAAAAATATGGTGGCTCCATCAAAGTAACTTTGTACAACGCCGCCGAGTAAACCGCCAAAAAAAGCCCCAAAGAATTGGCTACTGGAATACATCCCCATAGCCGAGCCCTTTTCTCCGGCAGGGGCAATGCGCGATAAAGTTGAAGGCATAGTGGCTTCTAAGTAGTTAAAAGCGGTAAAAAATAACATCACAAATAAAACCATAAGAAATAAATCATCATGACTTTGCCACAACAGCAACAGGCTGATAGTCATTAATAGTATCGCAGAGCAAAAGACTAATTTCTCTTTTTGTTTTTTTATTGCCCAAATCATAAATGGCACCATAAGTGCAAAAGACACTAATAATGCCGGTAAATACAGTTGCCAATGATCATCCACCATAAAGCCAACATTCGTTAGCATTATAGGTAAAGTAACAAACATTGCCGTTAGTACTAAATGCAGTACAAATACCCCGGTATTAAGACGGAATAATTGCGGATTCTTGACAAGGTTTATAAGTTTGTTGGGAATGGCGACATGATCGCCTCTTGCGGCAATGTTAATAGAGCTGGGGACAATAAAAACGACTAACAACACACCAACGATGGCGAGTATTGCAGTGAGGTAAAATAGTCCAGCAAGGCCAAAGCTTTTGGCAACAATTGGTCCAACTACCATAGCAATAGCAAATGATAAACCAATAAACATACCTATGGTTGCCATCACTTTCGGTCGTTGTTCTTCGCGACTTAAATCTGCAGCCAAGGCGAGAGTTGCACTAGCAATAGCACCCATGCCTTGAATGGCCCGACCTATCACTACTCCATATATAGAATCCGATAAGCCGGCAATAATACTACCAATACAAAAAACTATCAGACCGCTGATAATCACTGGCTTACGGCCGAATTTATCAGATAAAATACCCATAGGTATTTGTAAAATAGCTTGGGTTAATCCATATGCACCGATAGCAAGTCCGATCCAGATCGGGCTATAACCTATAAGATCTACACCATAAATAGCAAACACAGGTAAAATCATGAACAAGCCAATCATCCGCATGCCAAACACAGTGGCAAGTGATAAAGCAGCTTTCTTTTCGATACTATTTAATCCGGTAACATTCATATTATTTTTTGCTATTAATTACGGTTAGAAGTGATAAATGAAAAACAACTTATTTTACCATGAAATGATAATAAAACATCTGCTTATAGTTATTTTGATTCACTAAATAGGTGTAAACTCAATTGTTCGCGGATATCCGCTGATATTGGTTGTGACTTTTGTTTTTGATAGCAAAAATTAACCATAATAGCGTTACCACTAACGCATTTTTCACCTCCCTGCCAGAGCTCTTGATAGACAGTGAAGGATGAGCTTCCAAGCCGGCCAATATAAGTTTTTACTACAATTGTTTTTTCAAAATAAAGTTGCTGGTGAAATTCAACGTCAATTTTAGCTAAAATTAACGGCCAATTTTTTAAATCTAATTGCGGCATAAATATTTTAAAAATTGGATTTCTTGCCCCTTCAAACCAAATCGGGATCATGGTGTTATTAATATGACCCAAAGCGTCTGTATCACTAAAGCGAGGGCTGATATTTTCTGTAAACATAGGATTTCGTAATTTTTAACAATAATTGGTTAATTTATCAGAATTAAGGCATAGTGGCGAAAATAATAAACTTAATTTGTATCATTGGTATTAGTATTATCTCATGACAGACTTTATTGAAGTTTACGAAAACGCTCTTTCTGCTGAATTTTGCGCAAATTTTATCAAACAATTTGAGCAAAGCCCGCATCAAACAGAAGGCCGTACCGGCAGTGGTGTAGACAAAAGTAAAAAAGATAGTCGCGATATATACTTAAACGCTCACCCTGAATTTCAGCAACCATTACAAACTATTTTGCAAGCCACCACTGGTTGTATACAAAATTATTTAAATAAATATTTTTTTGCATTGATAAGCGGCATTACCATTACCTTGAAGCACCCCGTTACTGGTCAACCGACCACTTTAACGGAAAGTAATTTTAAAGAAATGGGCGAACCAAACACTTTAAATTTAATGAAGTATCTATTTCGACTAGACCCGATTAATGCCCAGAAGTATGACAAGGGCAAGGGTAACTATGGTTATTGGCACTCAGAAATATACCCACAGCCAAAAGGTAATCATCCATTACACCGAGTAATGCTATTTTTAATTTATCTTAATGATGTTGAAGAAGGTGGAGAGACTGATTTTTATTATCAAAAAAGAAGCATTAAACCGAAAGCAGGTTCTATTGTAATCGCCCCTTGTGGTTTTACTCACACCCACCGTGGTAACGTCCCGATCTCGGATGACAAATATGTACTAACCTCATGGATGTTATTTAATCCTGCAGAACAAATTTACACTTGATCTAGAAATTCGCAGATTATAAGAAATGTTTAAGTATCCGATCAAATTGAGTTAATTTAATTTTTCGTAATAATTCTCGAGGCTTTTCAGGGTAATCATTTACCGATTCTATATCATAGACAGAGGTTACGCGTCGGCTATGCTCTAAGATACCATCCAGCTCTTTACGCCATTGCGCCATTAGCTGCTGTTTTCTATCACAAATTAATAAGCCATTTTCTAAATCTAAACTCCAAGCCCTGGGGTTTAAATTACTGCCAGTGATTAAATGGTACATATCATCAGCAACAACACCCTTTAAATGAAAGCTGTTTTCTTCATGTTGCCATAGGTTAATATTTAATTGGCCATTATCAATGTAATTTTGATTACGTTTAATAAAGTGCCTAAGCAGCTTTTCATAGATGTAGGGAACAATACCAATGGTTGAAAACTTTTCAGGGTCCGCGACAAAAAAATCATTAGCTCTTTTATCGCCCACGACTATAGTGACATTTACCCCCTTCTTTAAGGCGCCTCGCAAATCAGCTGCTAATGCTTTCGGGAAATTAAAATAAGGCGTAAAAATTACTAACGTTTGACTGGCTACTTTAAATACTTTTCGTGCAGTTAAATTTAGTTGATTACCTCTGGCCCCTAGCCCAACCAAGGGTGTTACTAATAATTCTTGTTTGGTCGATGTGGCAGTGTTAGTGACATAAAAAGAACGCCTTAAAAGTACTTTCAGTTGTTTGACTAGCGTTTTTACTTGCTTTTTATTAGGCACGATTGGTTGATTTAGTTTTGGCGCTAACAAACTTTGTACGAAATACTTTTGTAGATAATTACAAAAACTGTCGGCTAAAGCAGAATTATTAAACTTATGGTAGCGATCACAACGATATTTTTCTTCAACATGTAAATAAATATTATTTAAACTGGCGCCACTAAATAGTAAGACATCATCAAATACAAAACCTTTTAAGTGTAAAACACCCATAAATTCTTTTTGTTTAACTGCGACGCCATAAATATTAATGTCGTGTTCATATTGCTCTGACAAATCTAAATACAGCTGTCGATTACCTAATGATTTTTTTTCACCAATCAAGCCACGTTGAGCCCGATGAAAATCAACAAAAATACAAACATCAAGATCTGGTCTTCTTTGTTTAGCCGCATACACTTCATGTAAAATCTCACGACCAGCTTCATCATCTTGAAGATATAGAGCCGTTAAGTAAATGCGGTGTTTAGCTGATTTTATCAAATCCAAAAGTTCGGTTCGAAATTGCTTTGCTGAATAGATAAAATCTACATTATCAGCAGCAAAAGGAATTGAGTTATGAATAGAGAATTTACTACTTCGGGAAAAAATCATCGGCTATTTTATTTTTTATATTGATATTTTGATTATAAACGCAATTTGAAATAAATAGAAGTAAAGGCGCTACTGTATTTTATAAATCAAACTAAGAAGGAATACCAATTGTATTAATTAATTTCCCACTCAGTGAGAATTAAAAAGCTTATAGACAAAGAATTGATTGCAGACGACACCATGGATGGTGAAGGTAGAGCGACTCAGGAGATAAAGCCGAGAATGGTTATTCTCGGTAACTGCTCTGCGTTACCCTAATACGGCACATATATGTACACCTCAAAAAACACAATACTTTTTGAGGTGTACATATAAGTACTTAGGTAGAACAATGCAGGATCAATTGTCGATCAGAGGGCTTTTAGAATGTGCCTACAAGGATGTAGGTAATTAGAGCAATGCAGGAGCAATTGCCGGGGAGCCTAGCAATGACGTGTATGGATGCACTAATGCCGCGGTGCCAAGGATGGCAAAAAGCGGTTTTAGCCATGGATGGCTTAGATGACAAAATTGAAGGAGCAATATTTTGTTGACCTACTTAGGTCATGCTAGATAATTTAAAGCAAAAAAGGCTATCCGTGAGGATAGCCTTTCTTTAAATGGGAGCCTAGCAATGACCTACTCTCACATGGGGAAACCCCACACTACCATCGGCGCAACTTTGTTTCACTTCTGAGTTCGGCATGGGATCAGGTGGGGCCAAAGCGCTATTGTCGCTAGACAAAAACAACGTACATGGATGCACTAATGTCGACAAGCGTCATGGATGACGGTATTTTGTCGACGCGCTATCCGCGTACTTTTAACTTGGAAAGTGATATCGTTTCGAATCTTACTCAAATTCTATGTTATGCGTGAATTA
>CALJHL010000012.1 GCA_938075435.1 uncultured Thalassotalea sp.
TATTAACAGGGCCTTTACCTGCGACAGGACTTCTTGCCTTACTTGTTTAATACCAGGCGGTGTGTCGGTAAATGGTAACGGTCGGCATAGGTTTAACGTTTTAATACCCAAGCGGGTGGTTAACATGCCAGCACCTAGGCCTTGCGCCATTCGAGTTGACAGTTTTCCTAATGTTTCAACGCCAAGCGCTTCAAGACCAATGTCAGCAATAATTTCACTGGCGCCGGCATAAACCATATTCATAAATACTTGTTTAATTAACGAAATCCGACTCCAGTAACCCAAGCGAATGCCATATAAGCCGGCAATTTTATCTATCATTCGTAAGTTGCGCCACATGATAACCAGCATGTCAATGATAGCCACTGGACTCACCGCCACCAATACCACGGCCTCGGTGGAAAATTTGGCTATTTGGCTAAGCGCTTGTTCGTCGACTTTATTAAGCACCAGTTGCGAATACAGGGTTAGAATTTCTTGTTCGCTTAACTCTGGCGAAATAGCGTCTTGCCAAAGTTGTTGTTGTTCGGCGATGGTATCTAATGACAGGTTAGTGCTAATTTTTTGACAAAATTCACTGCTGTCTAGGGTAATTTCATTGTTAAGTAATTGTTTACCTTGCTGTTGGGTTTTATGTTGGCGTTTAAAATGCCTTAAGCCGCGTAACTCTTTAAATAATACTAGACCTGATATTGTTGATATCGCCGCAAATAACACCCCATACAGGGCGGTGATCACTGGCGAGCTATTAAAGCCACTAATAAAAAATTCAATTAATTCATAACCTAAGACTGCAGCTAAAGAAAAGCCGGTTATGCGCCAAAGCCAGCGAGGCCGACTAGGGGTGTCGTACTTGGGCTGTTCGTTGAAGGCATCATCCACTTCCTGCCACGCCGCTTCAGGTAAAATAACTTGCGGTTGTTGTTGCTCGGTAAAATCGCCACGTTTAAATGCCGGGTCTTTAAAACCGCTATCTTGTGTTGTGTCCCCCTCAGAAAACATTATTTGTTGCTGATATTTTTGTTTGTCGTCGTCCGTGGTCATTTCATTTTATCTCCAAGTAAAAATTCTAACACTTGATCAAGGCGAATATGGGGTAGCGCTTGATGATCGGCAATCGGTTTTAATGGTTTAAAGGCAATATAATTAAAGCGTTGTTGTTGCCAGTATTGGCGTTCCGGTAATTTTTCGGGTACCGCGCCGGGATACAGGGTGATTAATTTATGATTATCTAAACGCTTACCCCGCAGGACATTGAGTTGCTTACCTTGATATTCACTTTGGCCTTGCTCGGTACTTTTTATTGACGCTATCGCCAAGGTTTTCATGTTGATGGCATTAAAGCTTAGCGATTTTTTTGCTTTAAATACCAGCTGCTCTAACAGGCTAGTGAGGTTGCTGTGTTGCTCGGCGGTCACATGGTCGGCTTTGGTTGCTGCAAATAATATTTTGTCAATTTTAGGGGCAAATAAGCGACTGATAACATTGCTTTTACCATAGGCAAAACTCTCCATTATCAAACTGATCGCTTGCTGTAAATCATTAAACGCATCGGGCCCTTTATTTAATGGGGCCAGGCAATCGGCAAGAATAATTTGTCGATCAAATTTAACAAAGTGTTGCTTGTAAAATTGCCTGACGATGCGTTCACGGTACTCTAAATATCGTGCTCTGAGCATGCCAATAAAGGTATCTTGACTCGCGGTGAGGTAGTCATCGTTAGCGAGTTCGGCAAAAAATGGAAAAGGAATAAATTGTAAAATTGGTGCGTCTTTATGTTCTCCCGGCAGAATAAAACGACCAGGCTGAATTACCGACATGCCGAGTTCATGGCGAAATTTATGTAATAACTCGGTATATTCGCTGGCTAACTCGGCAAGTTCTTTTTCATTTACCGAGCCTAATGGGTCTATATCTTTGAGTTTATTTAAAAAATCTTTACTAAGTTGATGCCGTGGTTCTTCGTTTAACAACTGTCCCATATAATTAGACCATTGTGCAAACGTTTGATTAAGCATAGGTAAATCCAGTAACCATTCGCCCGGGTAGTCGGTAATATCAATATACAGGGTGGCCATACCGCTAGCGTATTTTAAAATAGAATCTTTCGGGTAATAGCGCACCGCAAGGCGTAATTCACTGATATTTTTGGTCGCCTCCGGCCAAATAGGTTCGCTCAAGGCAAGGTTTGCTATGCCATGGTCATAGTCAAACCGCGAAATGTGAAGGTTATTCTGCGGCACTCGTTTTGCGGCAATAAATCGGCCCTGATGCACCGGACTAAAAAAGTTTAATGGCTTACCACTGCCCTCGTTAATCAATTGATTGACCAAGGAGGTTATAAATGCGGTTTTACCACTTTGACTTAAGCCAGTAACTGCAAGGTTGATATGTTGATCTAAACCGCGATTTATAAGCTCTTTGGCGGAGCTTTTAAGTTGGGTTTTAAAACGATCCAGTTGTTTTTTGTTAATCAAAGCCATGTTAATACCAAATTCATTAATTTACTGCGACCTTCGAGCTTTTAAAAACCGATAGATAAATGTAAAACATTAACTTAGAAGATACTAGTCTAAGATGGTTACCTCTGTGCTAAATGAGTAATCGCAAATATAACCAAATGACGAATACCAGAGTCGATAAATGACTAAGGCCAGAGCCGCGTTTAATTTAACGTGACTCTGACCCTAGTTATTTGCGAGTTGTGGTGCTTAGAGTTTGTTAATTTCTCTCGATACCGTGAACTCTGGTGAGGTAACGTATCGTTCCATGCTGCGCAATTCGTTTTCTAGTGATTTAAACTTAAGGTTGATGTCTCTAATGGCTTGTTTTGGCGGTTCGCCGGCTTGCCATATTCTCGCTTTCACCTTAATTGATTCACTA
>CALJHL010000013.1 GCA_938075435.1 uncultured Thalassotalea sp.
TCAACCAGAGTGTCTTCCATTTCTTGAATGATTAAACGCACCATTTTTTCTGGATCTTCGGCTTTATCTAAAATGCTGTTGATGTTTGAATTAATGATGTCTGTGAATCTTGAAAAAATACCCATAATAACGTCCTTTAATTTTAATAACTTTGTGTAATTTAAATTTTTATAACTGCTTAGGTACATTCACTTTTGATGCCAAGTTTTAACTTTTGTTTAATTCATTGTTTTTATTAGATAAAATTTATTTTAAAAAACACTTCTCAGTTCAACAGTAATGAAATACACTATTTGTTAGTGAAAAAAACCAATAATTAGGTCGGCTATGACCCGTTTTAAACAACAAGATAACTTAATTGGCCAATCGAATAGCTTTTTAGAAGTATTAGAGCACATTTCGCAAGTTGCGCCTTTATCGAAACCAGTATTAATCATTGGTGAACGAGGCACGGGTAAAGAACTCATTGCCGCCCGCCTGCATTACCTGTCAAAACGCTGGGATCAAAACTACCTAAAGCTTAATTGTGCAGCTCTTAATGAGAATTTACTCGAGAGTGAGCTGTTTGGCCATGAAGGCGGGGCATTTACGGGGGCAAGTAAGCGTCATGAAGGTCGTTTTGAACGAGCCAGTGGCGGTACGTTATTTTTGGATGAGCTGGCGAATACCTCTGGCTTAATTCAAGAAAAATTATTAAGAGTGGTTGAATATGGTGAGTTTGAACGTGTTGGTGGCTCAAAAACGGTAAAGTCTGATGTCCGCTTGATTGCCGCAACCAATGAAGACTTACCTTCCCTCGCTGCAAAAGGCGAATT
The DNA here is from genome assembly GCA_938075435.1 of uncultured Thalassotalea sp. Lineage (GTDB taxonomy): Bacteria > Pseudomonadota > Gammaproteobacteria > Enterobacterales > Alteromonadaceae > Thalassotalea_A. The sequence continues at coordinate 816 of CALJHL010000013.1, forward strand.
TCGTGCCGATTTACTCGACCGTTTAGCATTCGATGTTATTACTCTGCCGCCGCTGCGCGAGCGCATCGATGATATTTTAATATTGGCAGAGCACTTTGCCATTAATATGGCGCGCGAATTAGAATTTGAATTATTTAGTGGTTTTACCGAAAAGGTTAAAAAGAGTTTACTTAGTTATGACTGGCCGGGCAATATTCGCGAATTAAAAAATGTTATTGAGCGCAGTGTCTACCGGCATAACAATGCACATTTACCGGTAAGTGATTTAGTAATTAACCCGTTTGAATCGCCTTATCGGCCAAATGCTCGGGTTAAAACCGCTGATCGGCAATTGACTGTGCAAACTATACCAGCCACTAGCGACAGCAATAACAATAACAATAACAATAACAATAACGCGTTGGACAGTGCTGGCAACGACGCGACTAGTCAAGCGATACAAGCTGCTACCCCTGCATTTTCGTACCCGGTGTCGTTAAAGGATTTATCGCAAGACTATGAAGTTAATCTTATTAAAGATGCGCTACGAACTAGCCAATTTAACCAAAAGAAAACAGCAGAAGCATTAAAATTAACCTATCATCAATTAAGAGGTTATTTAAAGAAATATAACCTACTGGAAAACAGTGATTCGGATGAAATATAAAGCACGGTTAATAAAAATAATAATACCGTTTTATTTAGCGTTAACAACACTCGCGGCTTGTGGACCTACGCCTGCCGATACCATTTTTACCAAAGGTCTTATCTATTGTTCGGAAGGCTCCCCAAGTAGTTTTAACCCTCAATTGATCACTGATGGCACCACTACCGATGCCACCACCCAGCAACTTTATAATCGCCTAATTAACTTTGATAATGACAATTTAGAACGCATTCCAGGTTTAGCTAAATCTTGGCACGTAACCCGTAATGGCAAAATGATCACCTTTTATTTGCGCAAGGACGTCAGTTTTCATCAAACTGACTATTTTACCCCGACCCGGAAGATGAATGCCGATGATGTGATTTTTAGTTTTAATCGCCTTATCGACCCAACTGACCCATTTTACCAAGTGGTTGACGGTAATTTCCCGTTTTTTAAAAGTATTAATTTTGCCGAATTAGTCGACGAAATAGAGAAGATTGATGACTACACGGTGCGTTTTAAGATATCTCACCCTGACAGCACTTTTTTATCAAATTTAGCGACACCGTTTGCAGTAATTCTATCGAAAGAGTATAGCGAACAATTAATGGCGGCAGATACTCTGCAAAACATTGATAACTTGCCGATAGGAACTGGGCCTTTTAAGTTTAAAGAATATCGTAACAACGCAATTATTCGCTATTCAAAGCACCCTGAATATTGGCGCCAAGATGTTGCTATTGAACAACTAATTTTTAATATTACCCCAAATAAAACCAATCGTTTAACCAAATTGTTTACCCATGAATGTGACGTTATTTCATATCCTATTGCTCAGCAAGAAATTCGCAGTCGCGACGACCTAATGATTGATGAAGTGACCGCATTTAATGTTGCGTTTTTTGCTTTTAATACCCAAGTCGCACCATTTGATAATCCTAGTGTTCGTAAAGCCATTGCCCATGCGATAAATAAAGAGGCCATTATTAAGTCGGTGTATTATGGCCAAGCAGAAGCTGCTGACTCGATGCTGCCACGTTTGTCTTGGGCATATTCCAATAAAATCAGCAGTATTCCTTATTCGATTAAGATGGCTAAACAATTGCTAGCCGATGCCGGTCTTGGCGATGGTTTCAGTTTCGATATATGGGCACCGTCAGTGCAACGCTCTTATAATCCTAATTCTTTAAAAATGGCTAAATTAATTAAAGCGGATCTGGCTGAAGTTGGTATAGATGCCAATATTATTAGTTACGAATGGACCACCTTTTTACGAAAAATAGAAAAAGGCGAACATCAATCTGTGCTTATTGGTTGGAATGCCGACCACCCGGATCCAGATAACTTTTTTTCACCATTATTAAGTTGTTCGGCCATGGCAACGGGTCGTAATCGCGCCTTTTGGTGTAACCAACAATTTGACCAATTATTAGCAAAATCATTATTAACCAATGATCTAACAGAGCGTTTTAATTTTTATCATGCCGCCCAGCAAATATTAGTCGATCAGGTGCCTTTGATCCCTATTGCCCACTCTAAGCGCTCGTTAGCAAAGCTGAAAAATGTAAAAGGTGACATTCTTCCGCCATTTGGTGGTGTCAGTTTTGAAAATGTCCATAAAGTTGATGGGAGTAAAATGTAGTGTTAATTTTTGCTCTACGACGGTTAAATTTACTGTTCTTTACCTTGTTAATGCTGACGATAGTATCATTTAGTTTAAGTTATTTTTTCCCTGGAGAAGCCATTAACAATATTAGTGGTCAGATTAACCCCAGCGTTGAAGAATTGGCGGCTTTAAATGAATTATATCAAATGGATAAGTCGATAATTCATCAGTATTTTGCCTATGTAGGGCAACTACTGTCAGGTAACTTTGGTATCTCAATGGCCAATCAAACCGCCATTAGCGCCGATTTAAGACACTATTTACCGTCAACTATAGAGTTATGTCTGGCAGCTTTATTCATTGCGATGGTGATTGGCATACCGTTAGGATTTTTAGCGGCTATATATCATAATAAGCCCGCCGATAAGGCCATTTTAGTGTTTGCTATGGTTGGCTATTCGATTCCGGTGTTTTGGCTTTCTCTAATTTTTATTTTAGTGTTTTCGATTAATTTATCTTGGTTTCCGACTTCGGGGCAATTAAATCTGTTGTTTGAAATTAAGCAAGTAACCGGTTTTAAATTTGTCGATATTTTATTAAGCGACTCCCCGTATAAATACCTAGCATTTAAAGATGCGTTAATGCACTTGGTGCTACCGGCTTTTGCTGTGGCAACGGCGCCAACAACGTTATTTATTCGCTTAGCTCGGACCTCGATGCTGGAGGTATTGGAGTCAAATTTTATAAAAGCGGCGAAAGCGAAGGGCTTGTCAAAAGCTAAAATTATTTTACACCACGGTGTTCGTAATTCTTTAGTGCATATTATTCGACAAATGGGTCTGCATTTTGCCAACCTAGTGACGGTAGCAATGATCGCCGAAGTTATTTTTGAATGGCAGGGAGCTGGTAGTTGGCTTATTGATAGTATTTTTCATCGTGATTATACCGCGATTCAAGGTGGCTTAATTGCCTTAGCTATTTTCACCTTTACCATCAATATTCTATTCGATTTTATTTACGCTGCGATAAATCCACTTGAAAGGCATAAAAAACATGGCGCGTGAGACCACTTATTTAGAAGAAGAATTTCCATCGCCAATGAAACAGCTGTGGATAACATTCAACAAAACCCCAATGGCGGTGCTTGGTTTAAGTTGCTATTTATTTTTAGTGATATTGGCTATTTTTGGCCAATTTATTACCCCACATTCAGCCTTGGAGGTTGGCGATGCCCTACTCACCCCACCTGCTTGGAATGATGATGGTAATTTAAATTATTTACTGGGTACCGATGATTTTGGTCGAGATATGTTGTCCCGTCTAGTGCACGGTACATCTTTAACCTTTGGTTTAAGTTTTTTAGTAGTTATTTTTGCGTTAATAATTGGCGTGGTCATTGGCTCTTTTTCAGCGTTAACTCGTGGTATCAAGGCGAGTTTTTTAACCCATTTTTTAGATGTTATTTTATCTATCCCGTCATTATTGTTAGCAATTATCATTGTTGCCATACTCGGCCCAGGCTTAGAAAACATTCTTTGGGCTATTGCCTTAGTGTCAATTCCACAATTTGTTCACGTTACTCGAATTGCGGTTAAAGAAGAGCAAAAAAAGGCCTATGTATTGATCCCAATTTTAGATGGTGCTTCTGAAATACGGGTGTTAATTACCTCAATTTTTCCCAACATAATAGACAAAATAATTATTCAAGCAACATTAGCGCAATCGGCTGCAATTCTTGATATTGCCGCGTTAGGTTTTCTTGGCTTAGGTGCGCCGTTTCCAATGCCCGAATGGGGCTCAATGTTGGCAAATTCTCTTGATTTATTTTACATTGCGCCATGGACGACATACTTTCCTGGGCTGGCAATTTTATTCACTGTGGTCGTTACCAACTTAGTTGGTGAAGGCTTACGTCATTCTTTAAAAATACAAAAAGATAGCTAATGAACTTACTTGATATTCGCAACCTCAGTATTGAACTAACCACTCAAGGTGAAGATATTCTGGCCGTAGATAGGGTGTCACTGTCATTAAAAGAAGGTGAGTTTCGTGGTTTAGTAGGCGAATCGGGCTCGGGTAAGTCGATTTTTGCACAAGCGATAATTGGCGTTCTCGACGATAAATGGCATGTAACCGCCGACCGATTTCATTGGCAAGGCATTGACTTACTGCGGCTACCAATAGAAGAACGTAAGCAGATTATTATCAAAGATGTGGCGATGATTTTCCAAGAGCCGATGAGTTGTTTAGACCCAACAAATAGTATTGGTGATCAAATTGAGGAAGCCTTAGATCCTCGCCAGTTTAGCGGCTATTTTTGGCAACGGGCAAAACAGCGCCGGGCAGCAGCAATTAAATTATTACACAAGGTTGGTATTAAGCAACACAGCGTTTGTATAAATAGTTATCCGCACCAATTAAATACCGCATTATGTCAGCGGGTGATGATAGCAATCGCCCTTGCTAAACGGCCGAAACTATTAATTGCCGATGAACCTACCGCGTCGATGGAAGCGATTAATCAAGCGCAAATATTTAGATTGTTGTCGAGTTTAAACCAACTTAAAAATATGTCTATTTTACTGATCAGTCACGAATTAGAAAAAATCAGCCATTGGACCGATAATTTAACGGTGATGTACTCAGGCCAGTTTGTTGAAGCGGGAAGTACAGATCAAATTTTTAATACGCCATTTCATCCCTACACTAAAGCGTTAATGGATAGTACGCCAACAGCTGAAAAACAGATTGTTAGCAAATCTCGGTTGCCAACCCTGCCGGGCACTATTCCGGTATTACAACATTTGCCGATCGGCTGTCGCTTAGGGCCTCGTTGTCCAAATGCGCAAAAAAAATGTGTGACTGCACCACAAATTGAATCTTATCATGGCCATCAAGTGAGTTGCCACTTCTCACACCGTAAGGATTATTGATATGAGCAGCCTGATTGAAGTAAACAATTTGAGTAAATCATATAAAATAAAAACTCATTGGTTTAAAAAGCAGTCAATTGAAGTATTACAGCCTTTGTCGTTTAAACTAGAGGCGAGAGAAACTCTCGGGGTGATTGGCAGTATTGGTTCTGGTAAATCAACCTTAGCGAAGTTATTGGTTGGTGCGGCACGCCCGACTACTGGCGAAATATCTTTAAACGGGCAATTATTACAAACCGGCAATTTCAAACAGCGTTGTCAGCATGTACGAATGATATTTCAAAATGCCGCCGATACCCTCAATCCCAGTTTGACTATTCGCCAGCAGCTTGAAGAGCCTTTAAAATTAAATACTAGCCTCGATTTAAAAGAACGTAATAACCTAATACGCGCCACATTACAAAAAGTGGGCCTGCTTGCCGATCATATGCATTTTTACCCGCATATGTTTTCTGGTGGCCAAAAACAGCGTATATCATTAGCTCGGGCAATTATTTTGCAACCGCAATTGGTTATTTTAGATGAAGCCTTAGCGGCTTTGGATTTATCAATACGTGCGCAAATGATTAATTTATTGTTAGATTTGCAAGAGCAAATGGGATTAGCGTACTTACTTATCTCTCATGATATTGATGAAGTAGAACATTTTTGCGATAAATTAATGGTGTTGCGTGATGGCAAAGTGGTTGAATATGGCAACACTAAAGAAGTACTCGCCAATCCGAAAGATAAATTTACCCGCAAGTTGATATTGTCGCAAAGAAAAAGGTTAATCGCTAAGCCGTAAAGGCGAGGTGCTAGGAACGAGGGCATAAAAGAAGGTGCTAGGAACGAGGTACTAGGAACGAGGGGCAGGTTTTAGATTTGGTGTGGGAGTTTAAATAGTAATGAAACCAATAATCCCGTTAAATTTATCTGAGCCTGAACAGCTAGCGAAACTAGAAAACTAGCCTAGATGCACCTCGTACTTAGCACCTGTCCTTCCTTAAAACTACCGAAACCCGAACAGCAACCGAAACTTGAAGGCATGCCTAGTTCCTCGTTCCTCAAAACTATAAGTGTGTGACCAGATAAAGTT
>CALJHL010000014.1 GCA_938075435.1 uncultured Thalassotalea sp.
ACCTAGCATAACGGTTTCAGCTTCTAAACCACCAACACCAATAGCAATAACACCCAAGGCGTCAATATGCGGAGTATGACTGTCAGTACCAACACAGGTATCAGGGAAAGCGACACCATCACGAGCTTGAATAACTGGCGACATTTTCTCTAAGTTAATTTGATGCATAATACCGTTACCGGCAGGGATAACATCGACGTTTTTAAACGCCGTTTTAGTCCACTCAATAAAGTGAAAACGTTGTTCATTACGACGGTCTTCAATCGAGCGATTTTTCTCAAACGCTTGTGGATCAAAACCTGGCGCTTCAACAGCAAGAGAGTGATCAACAATAAGCTGGGTAGGTACAACAGGGTTAACTTTAGCAGGGTCACCACCTTGATCAGCGATAGCGTCCCGCAAACCAGCAAGATCAACTAGGGCTGTTTGCCCTAAAATGTCATGACAAACCACACGAGCAGGATACCAAGGAAAATCTAGGTCTTGTTTACCATGTATTATTTGCTTTAACGCATCAGTTAAATCAGCAGGAGCACAGCGACGAACAAGTTGCTCTGCTAATACACGTGAGGTGTAAGGTAGTTTTGCATACGAACCCGGCTCGATATCTTCGATAGCAGCTCGCGTATCAAAGAAATCTATATTTTGGCCCGGTAACGGTTTACGGTATTCATAGTTCATAACGTTATCCAAAGAATAATGTTTAAAAGATTGGCCAGATCACTGGCTAATTCTTTTTCTAGTTAATTAGTACTAATAGGCGCCGGTATTTGGCCTTATTTCAAGTTTAGAAATGTGCCATATGAATATATGTAATCATTTCTAAGCGATGAAATAGAGCCAAATAGCAAGCCATACCCACCAAATTATCTTTCGGCTATTGGACCGACTGTGCGTGGGTCTACGCCGGTATAATCGGCACTTGGACGGATAATACGGTTATTTTCCCGTTGTTCCATTACATGCGCAGCCCAACCAGTTAAACGTGAACAGACGAAAATCGGTGTAAATAGTTTAGTAGGAATACCCATAAAGTGGTAAGCCGAGGCGTGGAAAAAATCGGCATTACAGAATAATTTTTTGCTATCCCACATGAATTCCTCACAAGCAACAGAAATGTCGTATAAAGAAGAGTCGCCAAATTCAACCGATAATTTTTCTGACCATTTTTTAATAATGACATTACGAGGATCAGAGGTGCGGTATACCGCGTGACCAAAGCCCATAATTTTTTCTTTACGTTCAAGCATGCCAGCCATTTGCAGTTTCGCGTCGCTTGGAGACTCGAACTTTTGGATCATGTCCATTGCTGCTTCGTTAGCACCACCATGAAGTGGACCACGTAGTGAGCCAATCGCGGCAGTAACACATGAGTACATGTCTGATAACGTTGAAGCACAAACACGAGCAGTAAATGTTGAGGCGTTAAACTCATGCTCAGCATAAAGAATAAGTGATACATCAATAACACGACGGTGTAATTCAGATGGCGTTTTACCCGTTAACAGGCGTAAAAAGTGGCCACCAATTGAATCTTCATCAGTTACACAGTCGATTTCAACACCATCGTGAGAGAAACGGTACCAATAAGTCATAATTGCCGGGAAGGCTGCTAATAAGCGGTTTGCGGTATTTTTTTGCTCAGAAAAATCATGTTCTGGCTCTATGTTACCTAAGAATGATGCACCGGTACGCATAACATCCATAGGGTGCGCCGTGCTTGGAATGTGTTGTAACACTTCTTTCAGAGCTTGTGGTAAATCACGCATCGTTTTTAGTTCAGCTTTATAGGCATCTAATTGCGCTTGATTTGGTAAGTCGCCATTGAATAGTAAATATGCTACCTCTTCAAATGTCGCGTTATCTGCAAGGTCTGATACGTCGTAACCACAGTAAGTTAAACCAGAGCCAGATTTACCAACTGTACAAAGTTTTGTTTCACCGGCACTTTGGCCACGTAGGCCTGCGACACTTAATTTCTTATCTACCATAATTTTTTCCTAATAATTTTGTATTAATTTTTTAATAGTTAAAATGACGATTAATTACTTGTTTTTACCTGCAGAGAAAAGCGCATCAAGCTTTTGCTCGTAGTCGTGATAACCAAGGTAGTCGTAAAGATCCATACGAGTTTGCATGTTATCAATTACGGCTTTTTGGTCACCATCGGCTAATAATGTTTTATAAACAAGCTCAGCGGCTTTGTTCATTGCCCGAAATGCTGATAATGGGTAAAGCACCATGGCACAACCCCACTCGCCAAGTTGCTCTTTATTCCAAAGTTCAGTTTGACCAAACTCAGTAATATTAGCTAATACCGGAACATCTAGAGCTTCGGTAAATGCTCGATAATGTTCTTCGGTTTTAACGGCTTCGGCAAAGATACCGTCGGCACCCGCGGCAACGTAGGCTTTCGCTCGTGCAAGTGCGGCTTCTAAACCTTCTTGTGCGAAGGCATCAGTACGAGCCATGATAAAGAAATCTGCATCGGTACGGGCATCAACTGCGGCGCGGATCCGGTCAGCCATTTCTTCGGTTGAAACGATTTCTTTATTTGGGCGATGACCACAACGTTTTTGGGCAACTTGGTCTTCAATATGAACCGCGGCAGCACCGGCTTTTTCCATATCACGAACAGTTTTAGCAATGTTAAATGCACCACCCCAACCGGTATCGATATCTACTAAAAGCGGTAAGCTAGATGCTGAAGTAATACGTTGTACATCAGCAATGACATCGTTTAATGAGGTCATACCTAGATCGGGTAAACCATAAGATGCATTAGCGACACCACCACCAGAAAGGTAAATAGCTTGATGACCTAATTGTTCAGCCATCATCGCGCAATATGCGTTTATAGTACCTACAACTTGCAGGGGCTTGTTGTTTTGTAGAGCTAAACGAAATTTAGCGCCTGGAGATAATTGAGTTGTCATGTTATTCACTGTCCTTTTCTAGTTTTCTTTCAATGTTTTTACGCGATGCGGCAATATGTCGACGCATTAGCATTTCAGCCAATTCACCATCACGATCGGCGATTGCCTGTAAGATTGCTTTGTGTTCATCATAAGCACGAGTAGCGCGCGGGCTGTTCATGCCAAACTGGCAACGGTACATGCGCACTAAGTGATATAATTCACCACAAAGTATATTAATAAGTTGTAGATTATTGCTGCCTTGAATGACCCGATAATGAAAATCTAGATCACCTTCTTCTTGATAATAGGCAACACCATCTTGCAGTTGTTTTTCTTCACCATGAATGGTCAAAATAGCTTGTAATTCGGCTATTTCAGTACCTGCCATAGCCGTTGCAGCTAAACGACATGCCATGCCTTCTAACGCTTCCCTGACAATATAGATTTCCAGCAAACCTTTCACGGTGCATTCAACCACTCGCGAGCCAACATTAGGCTTGCGTTCAATAAGGTGACATTTTTCTAGGCGGTTCAAGGCTTCACGAAGAGTGGAACGACTGACTTGATATTTTTTTGCAAGTTCTGGTTCACTAATTTTACTGCCCGCTAAAATTTGTCCTTCGACTATTTCATGCTGCATAGTTTCAAAGACTTTATCTGCAGTCGTTACAGGTGCTTGCCTGGCAGGATTAATATAATTCATTAGTAATAAAATTCTCTTTAGATAATTTTATTGTTACGACAAATTGTCGACACATTGACTTTATGAACTAAATAATACGCTCATTGAAAATCAAGTCAAGGGAATAAACGCAAAATTGTCGACAATAACACTAAAGGATTAGGAAATTAAGCAGATTAATTTAATTTAAAGGCAAGATTGTTCGACATACAGCCGTTTGAATCAGAGTAAAGATGGCAACTGTTAGGATTTTACCCGAAAAACCAATAACAAACACTGATCCCGGCGACAATGCCGCTAACATCCGCAATTAGGCCACAAGTAATGGCATGACGAGAATGGCGAATGCCAACACTACCAAAATAAACAGCAAGTACATAAAATGTAGTTTCAGTTGAGCCCTGAATAATTGAGGATAAACGCCCAGCAAATGAGTCCGCGCCATAGGTATTCATGGTTTCGATCATCATAGCTCGCGATCCTGAACCACTTAAGGGCTTCATCAAGGCAGTCGGTAAAGCATCTACGAATCGAGTATCGCCGCCCACCAACAACACCAAATAACGAATACTGTCGACAATCATATCGAGAGCACCACTAGCTCTAAACACCCCGATGGCACATAGCATCGCTAACAGGTAAGGAATAAGCTTAATACTCACTGCAAAACCTTCTTTGGCACCTTCAATAAAACAATCATAAACAGTGATCTTTTTAAAATGAGCAATCAATAGAAAACAAATTAACGTCGCAATAATTAAAAAATTTCCCATTAGCGATGACTGACTCGATAATTGCTCGGCGGTTAATTGGGTTAAGTACACCACTAATGAAGCGACAATCGCCATCGCCGCACTTAAGTACAATAAAATAACCCCTTTATAAATTTTAATTCGCTGAAAACAAGCAACGCTAATAAGCCCGGCTAGAGTGGAAGCAAAGGTGGCTAACAGAATAGGAATAAAGACATCGGTAGGCACGGCAGCGTCTTGTTGGGCTCGATAGACAAATACACTAATGGGAAATAACGTAACCGAAGAAGTATTTAGTACTAAAAACAGAATTTGGGCGTTACTGGCGGTGTCTTTCAAAGGGTTCACTTCTTGTAAATCTTGCATCGCCTTTAAGCCAAGTGGCGTTGCCGCGTTATCGAGTCCTAAGAAGTTGGCCGATAAATTCATGGTGATCGAGCCAAATGCCGGATGGTTTGCAGGAACCTGCGGCATTAAACGGCCCAATAACGGTGAAATTGCTTTAGCGATCCAAGCAACCACACCACCTTGCTCAGCTATTTTCATCATTCCAAGCCAAAAACTTAAGATCCCAATTAAGCCGATGGCGATTTCAACCGTCACTTTTGACATTGCAATGATACTATTAAGCAATTGTTGAAAGACGCCAGCATTGCCAAAATATAACCATTGAATTAAGGAAACGACAAAGGCAATAACGAAGAAAAACAACCAGATAATGTTGAGCATAGTGGCAGTACTTAAAATTTTTATTGTTATAAAGAATACAGTACCACAAACAATTTATGTGGTTAACAAGCGATTTGAGCAAAACTGAGAACACACCTTAACCAGCCACTAACAAGCTGTGCGTAAACTGTTAGGAAGTTGTTAGGAAGCCATTTAAATTATTCCGTAATAAAGGATGAAAGCAGCCCCAAAAAGCACATAACCAATTGTTTTTAATATAAAAAAAAATATATGTATAAATGCTAGATTTTAATAATTTTTACACTACACTTATTAATTAGTGCTGAGATAATATTTTTAGTAAATTCTTTTTAGCAATTTAATTTATTAGCGCTGGCTCATACCATTTGAGCCATTACCCTGAGCCCGATACACCTAGTATCGGGCCTTTTTTTTGATTAAAAACTTCCTCACAACTCAAACAATCAAATTACTAGAGCCAAACGAGTAAAGAGCTCTGAGTTTGAGGAAATTATTACTAAAAAATCACCACGATTTAAGCGAATAACATAATTTTTACAGCTTGAATAATCGCAAATAATTTTCGCTACTCAGGCGAGCAACTTCAGCGAGGGTTTGACCACGGACATCAGCAAGCATCTTTGCGACTTCACTAACGTATGCTGGTTGGTTTTGTTTACCTCGATGTGGAACAGGCGCTAAATAAGGTGAGTCTGTTTCAATTAAAAATTTATCATCTGGGACTTGATGAGCAACATGGCGAAGTGCCGAGGCATTTTTAAAGGTAACAATCCCAGAAAAGGAAATGTAAAAACCCATTGCTATGGCTTGTTCGGCCATTTCCCAGCTTTCAGTAAAGCAATGCAAAACGCCACCAACTTGTTCTGCGCCTTCTTCACGCATGATATCAAGGGTGTCTTGTTGAGCATCGCGAGTGTGAATAATAATCGGTTTGTCGAGCTGTTTAGCAACCCGAATATGTTTTCGAAAAGCATCCCGTTGAACTTCTTGGGTTTCCGGCGCATAGAAATAATCTAAACCCGTCTCGCCAACAGCAACAACCCGATCATGGCGAGCTAACTGCAATAAATATTGCTGATCAACTAAATCGTCTTGATTTAATGGATGAACTCCGCAAGTAAGTTGCACATTGTCATATTTGGCGGTTTTTTCTGCCATATTGGCAAATTCTTCAAGAGTAACTGATACGCATAGCATTTTATCAACTTTTGCAGCTTTCGCAGCGTACATAACATTATCTAGGTTGTTATCAAAGTCGCTTAAGTCAAGCCTATCTAAATGGCAATGTGAATCTATAAACAAGGAAATCTCCGCAACAAGGGGTATTATCTAAAGGTGGGGATTATAAGGTTGGGGGGTATAAGGGTCAAGGTCCAAGAAAACATTATTAAACCTAATAAAGCTTGTTTGGAGTTATCGATATTAGCTGGCTGTAGATTTGACTTACTATTGTTCTGTTTATACTACGAAATATCTACTTGATTTGGATTATCTGATGAGCACATGAAATTTCACCTGTTAATTGTTTCGATATTATCCTTAACTGGTTGCTCAGCTCTATATTCGCCTCCATCCGAAAAAATTATTGTTCATAAACTTAATCACACGGTGAAAATGACCAACAGTTCTCTGGTGAAACAGAGGCTAATGGCTCAATACTCACAATGGAGAGGAACTCGTTATCAGTCCGGTGGGCGAGGTAAAAATGGCATCGACTGTTCAGATTTTATTTATGTGACATTTCGTTCCAAATTAGGTTTTACTTTACCAAGGACAACTGAACGCCAAGCTAAAATTGGTACAAAAATATCTAAACAACAGCTTCGGTTCGGAGATCTAATTTTCTTTTAAACGGGTTTATTCCAGCGTCATGTCGGAGTCTTTCTAGGAGATTCAAAATTCCTTCATGCCTCTTCCCGTCAAGGGTGACTATTTCTGATTTAAAAATAGTTATTGGGCTAACAATTATTGGTTTCAACACGGATTTGAGCCGATTTAGATATAACAATTATCTCAAATACAACGCATTATAGTTAGGGTCCGGTATCGTCGAAAGCCCTATTAACTCGGTGAGGAACTGTAATTTCAAAATCATAATTTGTCCCTATGCGTCCATAACATTCTGTGCAATTAAATATTATAATTTTGTTATAGGCAAAAATTTGGGTATTGATGATTGTGAATTATTTTTGCTTTCCTGTAACTATTTTATCTTGCCGAACGTATTCGCTTTTAAGCCCGTCAAGGGTTGGTGAATCAGCATCGGCTAACAGCGGTTCGCCTAAGTACCATGGTGCTTTTCTTAAAAAGCACCTTAACGAACGAAGAGGAACGCATTATTATGAATACATTAAAATCATTAACGGCGATAGCCCTAGCGAGCGTTATTGCCCTGACGGCGTCCAATGTATATGCTAAAGAGCGAACCAAAGGTAGAGGAGCAGCTGGAATGCCAGTCATTTACGTCACCTCTCAGCATCTTTATTACGATACCATCGTCCTGAAAGACTTGCCCTACAATGGAACCGAAAACTTTCAACGCTTAGAAATGGCTGGACCAACAGGCTTGCAAACTGAATTTGGCCCTACGGATACCGGCTATTTTGGTGGTCGTTGGTGGGTGGATGCCAATCCAAATGGCTACATGGATGAGGAAGACGTCTACTTCCTGTGCCCTTTGCTAGGTCCTGGCAGAAACGAGCCTTAACCTCCTGCAATCCTTATGTAGTGATCAAATGACTTGATCACTACACTTTAAGTTATTCTCCAAGATCACTGTGCCACTACTCACTGACTTTTTACTTTAGTCATATAACTAACAGCCAAAACAAGCGACTACCGTTTTAAGGTGATTTGCTGCTAATTGGCCGCCAATACCAAGCTAGCGCCACACCAACAAGTACCATTAACAGGCCGGGCACTATATGAAATTTAAGGATATGTGAGGGGGCATACATACAGGCAAGCTGCATATACAATGCGGGCATCATTCCGGAAGCTAAGCTAATCGAAATAGCCGTGCGCATCGGATGTAGCGGATAAAAGCGGCGAACCAAAAACCAGGCCAAATAAATGGGTGGAAGCGAATAGATCATAGTTTCGTACAGGCATAAATTACGTTCGCCCAAGGTAGAAGGCTCTAATGTAGGGGATATCAAACCGATAACATACTGAGCCAACCAAAGCAGCATCAGGATAACACCGCCTAGCATAAAGCGCGGACTTAGCACCCCGGGTACAGCATCACGAAAAGCTTGCAAACTGACCCAGAAGATTGCCACAACACCTAACAGAGTTTCAGCCAGAAAGCGAGGTGATGAAATAAGCTGATACAAAGCGCCTGGCCTTATAGGACCAAAAAAGTGTATCACCGCAACGACATAAATGGCACTCACTATAAACCAAGCATTGGCCAATAAATTTACATTTGGCATCCGTTTGACAGGTTCAAGATCTTGGCTGAGTTCCTCAATTAATGTTTCCATTTTCTGCATTAGTTTTCAGCCTCCAATATCTGCCTAAGTTTATTAATGGCTCGATGTACACGAACCTTAACGGCACTTTCTGAAATGCCCAACTGTTTAGCCGTCTCAGCACAAGTGAAGCCTAACAATTTAGTCAGAGTCAGTGCTTCCCGGTACTTTGCTGGTAACGCATTCAAAAAGCTGCCGTTGTCTATTCTGCTTTCCATCATATTTGGCTGAGCCCCCTGATTTTGAATCTCTTC
>CALJHL010000015.1 GCA_938075435.1 uncultured Thalassotalea sp.
CAGAGTTCCGTCAAGTAGTGGTTTGTTAAATACTGACTGTAGTGCGATGCCAATTATTCTGTTTATGGAAGATCATAAAGCCGAAACCATAGATCGCATCGTCGCCGCGGTAAAACAAAATTCGGCGGAATTAAATACCGAGCAAATAACCTTCAAACTTGCTTCTGGTCCCGTTGGGGTAATGGCGGCAACTAACGAGGCTGTAGCTGAAGCTCAATTGCCAATGATGATTTATGTATTTGGTGCGGTAATTATTTTATGTTTGATTAGTTTCCGCTCGGTGCGCGCCACTACTGTGGTGATCCTGCCATTATTTGTGGTTTCTACCTTAGCGCAAGCACTAATGACGTATTTAGATATCGGCCTGACAGTATCGACGTTACCGGTGATCGCTTTAGGTGTCGGTATTGGCGTTGATTATGGTATTTATATTCTTTCAACCATGTCACATTGTTTACGCCAGGGGCAAACAATGGCCGATGCTTATTTATCGGCATTAAAAGAGCGTGGTAGTGCGGTATTAATTACCGGAGTGACGCTGGCGATTGGTGTTTCTACTTGGATTTTATCGGATCTTAAGTTTCAAGTGGATATGGGAATATTACTAACCTTTATGTTCTTGGTAAATATGCTAGCCGCTATAATTATCTTACCTGCTTTATCGACGTTCTTATGGCGCAAGAAAAGTTGATTTTTGTAGGTGAAAATTTGTATATGAAAAAAAATACTTACAAAACAGTATTCACAATACTGCATAATTAATCACTAAAATGGCCGAAAGGCCATTTTCTATTTATCGCTATTGAATAAACACTTACAAATAGGTAACACTCTTGAAATAATTGGTATTTTTACTCTAATAAAGTGCTCGCATTGTGCAAATTTTCTTAATAGAATCCGCCCCATAGACTATTCTAAAGTTATAAAAAATGAATTCTAGGCTGAAAGTTTAGTTTTACCATTACATTTCGCCTTAATCCGAGGGTCAACACATGGCGTCATTAGATAATAAATCTTCTGTACTTTTTAAAAATGTAGCAAAACTTATTCATGATAAGGTGCCAAGCGAAACCGCACCGTTATTAGCACAATTTACTAGTTTACTGTTTAGCAATATATCGAAAGACGATCTTGCCGCGCGTAACGATAGTGACGTCTATGGGGCGACCTTAAGTTTGTGGAAAGCATTAAATTCCCAGCAGCAAGATAATGCTTATATTCGCGTTTTAAATCCAGAAGTTTCTAAGCATGGCTGGAAATCTAGTCATACCGTCATCGAAGTGATAATCCAAGACATGCCATTTTTGGTTGACTCTACTCGTATAGCTTTAAACCGGTTGGGCTTGTCTCCCCATCTAATTCTTAATTGTCCTATTAATATTGTGCGTGGCTACAATGGCGAAGTGATCACGGTCGGTGCGGCAAATGAACCTTTAGAGGATAGTATTTGCGAGACGGTGTTTTTTATTGAAATAGATCGTTTAACGAGCCAACAACAAATTGATGACCTGACCGCAGAATTACACTCGGTGTATAGTGATGTATCGCTAACGGTTGCCGATTGGCAGCCAATGTGTGAAAAATTTGCGCAAGCAATCACGCATCTAGACGCCGCTAAAAAACACGTCGATAGTACCGAATTTAGCGAAGCGAAACAGTTTTTACAATGGGTTGCAGACAATAACTTTACCTTTATGGGCTATCGAGCCTATGCGTTAAAACATCTAAAGGGTGATGTGGCTATTGAACCGATTGAAAATTCGGATCTTGGTTTAATGAAAGCTTATAAAGGCAGCAAACAACGCTTACTTTCTAAGTACTCCGAAACTGCTCGAGAATTATGGTTAGGTAAAAATTTATTAATTTTAACCAAAACCAATACTCGATCACGCGTACACCGCCCAGCTCACCTTGATTACATTTTCATTAAAAATTTTGACGATGAAGGCAACTTTATATCAGAAGAGCGCTTCGTTGGTTTATATGGTTCGGCATTTTATAATAATAGTGCCTTAAACCTACCCATTATTCGCAATAAAGTGCAACGAGTTTGTGATAACTCCGGCTTTGCTCCTGGTTCACATTCTTACAAAAGCTTAATTAATATTCTTGAAACATTCCCTCGAGATGAGATTTTACAGTCAAAAGAAGACGAATTAATTACTACCGTTAAAGGCGTATTGCAAATGCAAGAGCGCGATGTAACTGGTTTGTTCGTTCGTCGCGATGCTTTTAATCGTTTCTTTTCGTGTATGGTATATGTACCGAGAGAACGTTATAACACTAAACTACGCATTGAAACCCAGCAAATTTTAAAAGATGCATTTTGTAGTGAACATGAAGTCGAATTTAATACCTTCTTCTCTGAGTCAGTGCAAGCAAGAACCCATTACATAGTCCGAGTCGAATCAACCAAAGCAGATATTGATGTGAAAGAAATTGAACGTAACTTAAATGAAGCCGCCCGTAGTTGGGATGATAAATTCGCCGATGCCTTAAAAGTAAATAAAGGTGAAGTTTTAGGTAAAACATTAAGCCACAAATACGTAAGTTTCCCACAATCTTATAAAGATGAAGTGCTACCTGGAACGGCCATTGTCGATATAGAAAAGTTAGAAGCCATATCTGCCAGTAATCCTTTAGAGATGTTGTTTTATCAACCGCTTGAAGAAAAAGCAGAAAGTCGTTTTGTAAAATTAAAGCTGTTTCATAAAGGTGAGCCATTACATCTTTCTGACGTATTGCCAATGTTAGAAAATTTTGGTTTGCGAGTGATAGGTGAAAGCCCGTACATGATCCGCGATGCCAAAGGTGAGATGTGTTGGATCCTAGATTTTTCTATGCTGCTAACTAATACCAAAGCCTTTAATCTAGAGTTAGTGCAAAATTTATTTCAAAATGCCTTCGCTAGAGTATGGCATGGTGATTTAGAAGATGATGGCTTTAACCGATTAATTTTAGGTGCTGGGCTTGCGGGGCGAGAAGTCTCTATATTAAGAGCTTATGCTAAATATCAACAGCAAATTGGTAGTACTTTCTCGCAAAGCTATATTGAGTCAACCTTTACTAGCTACCCGAACTTTGCTGAATTATTAATTGAATTGTTTGAACTTAAATTTACCCCGAATAAGAAAAGTAACGACAAAGCAATAACTAAGGTTTTAGCAAGTATCGAGACATCGCTTGATAATGTATCAAGCTTAGATGATGACCGAATTATTCGTCGTTATGTAGAATTAATAAATGCTACGGTGCGTACTAACTACTTTCAACCGAATGAGCAAGATCAGGCTAAATCTTATATTTCATTTAAAATGTTACCTGAACTTATTTCGGAAATGCCTAAACCATTACCAAAATATGAAATATTTGTTTATTCACCACAACTTGAAGGGGTGCATTTACGCGGCGGTAAAGTCGCCCGTGGTGGTTTACGTTGGTCAGACAGACGAGAAGACTTCCGCACTGAAGTATTAGGCTTGGTTAAAGCTCAACAAGTAAAAAATACCGTGATTGTGCCAGTTGGCGCCAAAGGTGGTTTTTACTGTAAAAAATTGCCAGTTGGCGGCACTCGTAATGATATTTTTGAAGCTGGACGTGAATGTTACAAAACCTTTATACGGGCATTGTTAGACATCACCGATAATATTGTTGGTGGTGAAGTGGTTCATCCCAATAATGTCGTCCGTCTTGATGAAGATGACACATACCTAGTGGTTGCAGCCGATAAAGGAACTGCCACATTTTCGGATACCGCCAATGGTCTAGCGGAAGAATATGGTTTCTGGTTAGGCGATGCATTTGCTTCCGGTGGTAGTGTTGGTTATGACCATAAGAAAATGGGGATTACCGCCAAAGGTGGTTGGGAATCTGTTAAGCGCCACTTTAGAGAAATAGGTATAAATTGCCAAACCACTGACTTTACCTGTGTTGCGGTTGGTGATATGGCCGGTGATGTGTTTGGTAATGGTATGTTGTTATCAGAGCACATTTGTTTGCAAGTGGCGTTCAATCACATGCATATATTTATTGATCCAACGCCAAGTTCAAAAGCCAGTTACCCAGAGCGTCAGCGCTTATTTAATTTACCCGGCTCTAGCTGGGAAGATTACAATCGCGAGTTAATTTCTGAAGGGGGCGGAATATTTTCGCGGGCGGCAAAGTCAATAAAACTAACACCGCAAATTAAAAAAATGCTTGGCACTAAAAAAATCAACATGGCACCGAATGAATTAATTCAAGCGGTATTAATGATGAAGGTCGACTTGTTCTGGAATGGCGGTATTGGCACTTACATTAAAAGTACCAGCGAAAGTCATCTTGAAGTTGGCGATCGTGCCAATGATGTATTACGGGTTAACGGTAATCAAGTTCAAGCAAGGGTTATTGGTGAAGGTGGTAACTTAGGTTGTACCCAACTCGGTCGGATCGAATACACTGCTAATGGCGGGCGGATGAATACCGACTTCGTTGATAACGTCGGTGGTGTTGATTGTTCTGATA
>CALJHL010000016.1 GCA_938075435.1 uncultured Thalassotalea sp.
CAGTTACCCGCACATGATTGTCCATACGCCGCACAGAGCCGTCCAACATATAACGGACAGAAAGGTCTTGGCCTATCTCAATTATCGAAGGTCTCATATCCGAGTATTTTAAAGTCGAGGTTCTTGACGCCACTCGTAAACCTTTTATATAAGAAAGGTGGGTCAAAATATCTTCATGAATACCATTTGCAAAAAAGGTATTCTCAATAAAGGTACTCATATTCGCAATCGGTAATACTGCAATGGATGGCGCGGTAGCCTTTAAATCGCCTTTAGTCGACTTATCAGTAGTTATTGATGACCAATAGCTATCATAACTGACAACAATAAGTGCCAACGATAACAGACCGATTATGATAAAATCTAATTTACGGTTAGTGTTCTTGACGATTCTTTCTTTAGCTGTAGGTGCAGTAGTTTTTTTAATGCCATCGGGAGTTAACTGAAAAGCCCAAGCAAAAAATAGCGCAAACGGTAAACCAATCAAACCGAGAAAAAATACCAGTGAATTTGCAGAAGCAGGTAAGTTTAGGGCAGGAACGGCAAGTGAGGTAATTTGAATGACCAACCAGGCCAGAGCCAAATAGGCAATACCTACTTTAAAAACGTTACGTCTTTTAAGTTCACGAATAAAGCTCCCCACAGCAGTACCTCCATTTCCCCCTAAAACTATAGTAATATATGACTAAAGAGCAAGAGTAAAATCGAGATTGTTGTGGTGTATAGCTTACTAATACCAACAATGATAGTTAGGGAAAATCAATACTGAGAAAATATTATGACTTAGCGCCAAATTTTTCCTTTTTAAATCATTATTTGTAAAACTCGGGGCAACTGGTCATACTAGTTATTGACCTTTATTTTTAGAAAAAATTATTGCAATTTATGACAGCGAAAATTCAGATAAATCAAGCGAACACCAGCTATTCTCCGCAAGAAGAAGCCGTCAATGCAATATCGCATGGCATTGCTGCGCTACTAAGCGTATTGGCGCTAATTTTAATGATTTATATCGCCAAAGATAGTTTTGCTTTAACAAGTGCTATTATTTATGGGGCGAGCCTGATTGCATTATTTACCTCATCAACGTTTTATCACAGCATTAGCCGTATTGAATTGAAGCCTTTGTTAAAACAGTTCGACCACTGCGCTATTTATTTACTGATCGCTGGTACCTATACGCCGTTTATGCTTATTAGTCTTAAAGGGGTCTGGGGCTATACCATTCTTAGTGTGGTTTGGAGTTTGGCAATCTTTGGCATTTACTTTAAATTAAAATTTAAGCATCGTTTTCCAAAAATCTCTCTGCTTACTTATTTAGCGATGGGCTGGCTTATTTTAATTGCGACTCCAGAAATGTTGGAAAAGGTGGCAACTGAAGGTCTTATATTATTAGCTGCCGGCGGTGTCGCTTACAGCCTTGGAGCTGTATTTTATACCATTAAAAAAATCCCTTTTAATCATGCCATTTGGCATATTTTTGTCCTACTCGGTAGTGGCTGCCACTTTTTTGCTATTTACTTTTATGTTTTTAGCACTGGTTAAGGGCGACTCCTTAATGGCAAAATTAATAGCAAGAACAGCAAGCGAATGCTTTAATAAAAAACAAACTTCGAATCGATAATTTTCAACATGCTATACCGTTATAATATTGGTATGAGAGGATAAAAAATGCAATACGCAGATATTATTGGTTGGGGAAAATACACTCCACCAGCTATTTTAACTAACGATGACTTAGCCAGTATCATCGACACGTCAGATGAATGGATCACCTCAAGAACAGGCATAAAAGAGCGACGTATTTCGCATATCAATACCGCCGAAATGGCCACCCTGGCGGCTAAGCAGGCACTTGCTAGTGCAGGTATTGAAGCTGACGAAATCGATTTAATTATCGTTGCAACCTGTTGCCCTGATACGCTTGTGCCAAATACCGCCTCGAGAGTTCAGCAATTACTTGGATCTAATGGCGCGGTTTGTTTTGACTTATCCGCGGCTTGTACTGGTTTCTTATACGCCTTACAAAATGCCACGGCACAAATTCGCATTGGTGCAGCTAAAAAGGCGTTAGTTATTGGCGCAGAACGGATGAGCTGGTATTTAAATTGGAACAATCGCGATACCGCAGTGTTGTTCGGCGATGGTGCCGGCGCTGTAGTATTGGAAGCAACCGAGCAAAAATGTGGCTTATTAAACGCCGAAATGGGCTGTAACTCCAATTCTCGTGACATTTTAAAAATTGCCGATTTTGGTACCGATATGGATCGTTTTGAAAACCCACCAACTGCATTACAAATTGATTTTGCGGGTCCAGAAATATTTAAACATGCTGTTCGCGGCATGGGCAAAGCGGCTGAAACTGTATTGGCTCAAGCTCAGCTAGAAATTACCGACATCGATCTGTTGGTACCTCATCAAGCGAACGTACGTATTATTGAAACGTTACAAAAGCAATTGAAATTAAAAGACGAGCAAGTGATGGTCAACATTCACCGTTATGGCAATACCTCGGCAGCAACAGTTGCCATTGCCCTTTGTGAAGCGGTGGAACAAGGTAAGATTAAACCGGGCAATAACATTATGTCTGCCGCTTTTGGTGCAGGTTTAACTTGGGCAGCGGCTTACATTAAATGGGGCAACCGGGTGACCCCAATAAATGAGTACAGCCAACAAGAACAACAATGTTCACAAACGGCAAAACAACTACTTGCCGTGGCGATTAATGGTTGTAAAAGTTGAAAAAAAGCCATTAAAAAACGACTGCATTGTTAATGAAGTCGTTTTAAAGTCGCCAGCTATTCGTCAAGTTATCCAGCGATTAAGCTTGGTCAAAATGATAAGCAAGATGTTGATGAAAGCGCAGTACTATTTCATCTTTTTCAGGTAATAATTCCAGTTCTTTA
>CALJHL010000017.1 GCA_938075435.1 uncultured Thalassotalea sp.
AACCACGACTTGCCATACCAATGACCTTGAGGGCATATTACCGACTGCCCATCCGATAACTGTTCGCCTTTATTTTGAGCTAATTCGACTGAGTCGACGGTAATAACCGAGTTCAGCAGATGGATAAATGGGTTGTTACTATTAACTTGCGCTGCTAACGAGCCTTGTTGCACCGGACAATCTAAATTTTCTTTTACCAGCAAGCCGCTTTCTTCAATATAGCTTGTCGGCCAAGTATCAACACAACTTGCTTGTAGCCAAGATCCCAACACCATTTCAACGGCATTTTCCCAAGGTGAGTTAACTTGCAATTGTGCCAATAATGTTTGTTTAATGTCGATATTTTGCTTGCGCAACTCTTGCTGCTGTTTAATTTGCCAGTCAGTCTGCGGCTCAAACGTGCCCAGTAACGCATCCCGCTCTACCCTTAACGATAGGTACTGTTGATTTAATGACTCTTTAAGCTCAACCTTGTCGGTTAAATTCGCTTGCAACTGAGTTTGAGCCGATTGGAGCTGTTGGCGTTCAACTTTTAAAGCTTCAACCAATTGATTTTGCACGCTATGCTGACTTTGCAAACTCTGCAGTTGTACTGATAATGCAGATAAATCAACCTGTTTTAACTGTTCTTGAATGGCATCAAGGCGTTGTTCAGATTTAGCCAATAATTGATTGGTTGCCTCAACTTTTGTGTTGGTTACATTAACCAGTTTTTCATAACTTGCACGCTGCTGAGAAAAATTATCCCAATGCTGTTGCCATGCATGTTGTCGATGTTGAATATCATTATATTGCTGTTGCTGTAATTCGAGTTGCTCAGTAACACTTCTTACCTCGGGTATGATATGTTGCATCTTCTCGCAAAGCTGTTGCTTTTCTTGCGCCTGTTTTTTTATATTCTCGGTTAAATCAGTAATGCTTTGTTGTAGCTGTTCGCTTTGTTGAGATAACTTTAACTGCTGCTGTTTAGCATACTTAGTATTTTGCTCTAAGCGAGTTATCTGGGTATTTAAATTTAGCTTTAGTTGTTGCAACTCGGATAAACTATTATTACCGCCATCTTGAGTCGCCCGAGTAGCAAGCACAGACAATTCAGCACTACGTTGTTGGTCGTTGAGCTGTTGCAATGTCTGTTCTATCGACGTTTGCTTATTTTTAAAGACTTGTAGTTGGCGCTGACACTCCTGCCAACGTAACACCGTAACTTCAGCTTTTAATAAACGCTCTTTAGCTTTTAACTCTTTAAAGCGAATAGCGGCTTGCGCTTGGCCATGTAATTTTTCGATTTGAATAGCAAGTTCTTGACGAATATCGGTTAATCGAGCTAAATTTTCACGAGTATGTTTTATTCTGCTCTCAGTTTCCCGGCGCCGCTCTTTGTATTTTGAAACTCCAGCGGCTTCTTCAAGAAACACTCGCAGCTCTTGTGGCTTCGACTCGATTAATTTAGATATCGTACCTTGCTCAATAATGGCATAACTTCTCGGACCTAAGCCGGTACCTAAGAAAATATCGGTGATGTCTTTACGGCGACATTTACTGCCATTTAGAAAGTAGGTATTTTGAGAGTCGCGATTTACAATACGGCGAATTGAAATCTGACTGCGATCAGCCATAGAGCCCGTTAAGCGCTGTTCGGTATTATCAAATACCAATTCTACACTTGCCTGACCAATTGGTTTACGAGAGGAAGAACCGTTAAAAATAACATCGGTCATGCTATCACCACGCAGGTTTTTAGCGGAACTTTCCCCTAATACCCAGCGAACTGCGTCAATAATATTCGATTTACCACAACCATTGGGGCCAACAATTGCGGTCATCTCTGCAGGGAATGGCACCGTAGTAACATCAACAAAAGATTTAAAACCGGCAAGTTTGATTTGTTTTAAGCGCATGTAATCGAATAGTTTTTATGATTATTATTTTGATGCGACAATATATCTAGTGGCTATTGTTCGCAGGGCTATTATTGTCTCACTTTAGCAAATATTCGTATGGTTTGTAACATTAAATAGCTTCAATTATTTTATTTCGCGTAATATACTCTGCTTATACTTAAAACAGAATAATCATCAGCGGACACTTTTAATGACATCGAATACCCAACCCCACATAGCCCAAAGTGGCGCCGGTTATTTTATGCACGGATTTCATTTGATCCGCACCCCTGGGATCCGTCGCTTTGTGGTTATTCCATTATTAATAAATTTAATTTTATTCGGCGGTGCCTTTTATTATTTAGTAGGTTATATTTCTGAACTTATAACAAGTTTTGAAAGTTGGTTACCCGAGGCCTTTTCATGGTTAATCTATATCGCCGAACCCTTGCTTTACCTAACCGCTGTTATTTGCTTTTCCTTTTTCTTTTCAACTATTGCCAATTGGTTAGCTGCGCCCTTTAATGGCTTACTGTCTGAAAAAATAGAACTACATTTATCCGGTAAAAGTATTGCTGATGGCAGCTTTTTAGATGTACTTAAAGATACACCTCGTACCTTAAAAAGAGAATGGCGCAAACTGGTTTATTATTTACCAAGAGCTATCGGTTTTTTCATAGTTTTATGGCTGCTACCTTTTGTTGGGCAAGTGATTTGGTTTGCTTTTATCGCTTGGATGATGGCCGTTCAATATTGTGACTATCCATTTGATAATCATAAAATAGGCTTCGATGAAATGCGCCTGAAACTTACCGAACATAAAGGTAAATGTTTTAGTTTTGGATTAACGGTAACGTTATTTGCAATGATACCAATTTTAAACTTAGTGCTTATGCCAGTGGCAATATGCGGCGCAACAGCAATGTGGGTAGAACATTTCAAAAAAAGTTATCAATAGATTGAAAAAATTAATGCGGATCCTAGCAAATCGGTTGAGCACTATATAAAATCTAAAATTAACTCTCTAAGCTATCTTAACAACTGTTCTAGAACTTAAAACTAAAAAAGGACGCTAAGCGTCCTTTTTTCATAGTATTACCGGTAAGAATTAAGCTGGGTTTACTGGTTTATCTTCAGCTTTCTTGACTCGAATTTTACTACCTTTAACATCTGATCCGTTTAAAGATTTAACAGCCGCTTTAGCCTCGCCTAAGTTGGTCATTTCAACAAAACCAAAGCCTTTCGAAGCACCTGTGACATTATCCATAACTAAAGTACAAGACTGCACCTTACCATGGGCTTCAAATAGAGCTCTTACTTCATGTTCCTGGATGCTTCGTGCAAGGTTACGTACTAATAATTTCATGTTACTGCCCTAGTAGGTTTTAGTTAGGTTTAGTTAAGATTAAATAAGCTGTGGTTATTATATCAGTAAAACAGCCGAGCTGTTAGATACACTTTATAGATATAATGTTCAATTTATTCCACCACATCACATATTATATCTGCCGCAATATTAGTTAACTTAAACCACGTCATCCTCGGTGAGCACTTTTTAGAAGCTCGTTGTAAATTGAGGAGGTCCCGAGTCTCGTTTAGACTCGCACAGGATGACGGCGTATCTTTTAAAGACAGTGAATACGCGATGTTTTTTTGATTTAAAGTTGATGCGCGGGGTTATTTAATTTACACCACGTCATCCCGGAGGAGCACTAGCGACATCCGGGACCTCCTCCAGCGTACTGTGGCCATATTAATTTAATTTTACAATGAAAAAAGCCCTCTGCGTTAGCAGAGGGCTTTTAGAATGGGAGCCTAGCAATGACCTACTCTCACATGGGGAAACCCCACACTACCATCGGCGCAACTT
>CALJHL010000018.1 GCA_938075435.1 uncultured Thalassotalea sp.
CACATTCCAACCAATAATAATATCGGGATCGAATTCAGTTAACCAGGTGACAAACTTTAACAGTAAGTCACACTCATCAATTACCCAGTCTATATAAGGCTTTGCTTGCGGTTCAACCGCGCCAATCATAAATACTTTTTCAACGTTATCGCTATAACAACCTATCGAATAAAGGCTGCCATCCATCGCACATTCGATATCGATTGAAAGCATGGTTAAGTTGACTTGATAGGGGGCGGCTTTGCACTTTACATCGGCGTAACTCTCGAATTTAAAACTAGGCAATTGCTGACCACTAAAAGCCATAGTGCCAGTGATAAAACGCTCCATTAAAAACCGATCTTCCGGGCGTATATCGTCTTCATAACACTTAATTTCAGCGCGTTGAAACAGCTCTCTGGCTTTATAAAATTGATTTAATTTAGAAAAATAAAAGCCATGAACCTGACTGCCGGCAAAGTTGGTTAATGTTAACGCTTTAATAACGCAGTCAATTTTTGCCGCCGTTAATAGTTGCTGTGACCGTTCTACTTGTTGTTGTTCAACAAAAAATATGGCTTTTTCATCGTCTATCGTTAGTTTAATTGGGCCATTATGACCTTTTAACCAATAGGTCAGACGCAAGCCCTGAGGTAAGTCTTGAGCTTGCCGTGTAAGTAGAAAACCTTTTTGTAACGAATTGGCCATTTTAGGTCGATAATATCAGAAAAGCTGTTAGTATATACAGTATATTAAGCTAGCTTTAAGACAATGGATACATAAAAATCATGTTAGGTGCAAAAACCAAGGAAATTATCCGCAATGCCTATAAACGCATTGGCGAAAATCTAACAAATTTCACCCCTAGAAAAGAGCAAGCTTACTTGATAGCCGAGATTGCCAAAACCTTAGCGGGGGAATATTCGAAAGAGCGAAAACACATTGTCATTGAAGCCGGCACAGGAACGGGCAAGTCTTTGGCGTATTTTTTAGGCGCAATACCTTTAGCAATGAGTCGGCAAAAAAAAGTGGTGATATCTACCGCTACGGTGGCATTACAGGAACAATTATTTTTAAAAGATTTACCCTTCGTATTAGCTAAATCCGGTTTGGATTTTCAATTTTGTTTAGTGAAAGGTCGACAACGTTATGTGTGTAAACAGCGCTTAGCCTTAGCTTGTCACACCAATGAAGATGATAGCCAAGCAGCGCTTTGGCAAGAAAAACCAAAACAAGCAGACATAAAATTACTGAAAACTCTTAATGAAAAATTACAATCGGGGAAATGGCAAGGGGATCGTGATTCATGGCCGAAACCAATTCCCGATCTGGTATGGCAACATATCCAAGCTGACAAACACAGTTGCTTAAAGCATTTAGCGGATCATACGCATTGCCCCTTCCATAAGTCTCGTGAAACGATGGAATCTGCCGATGTGTTAATCGTTAATCACAGTTTATTGTTAGCCGATTTAGATCTTGGTGGTGGCGTTATTCTCTCCGATCCCGATGAAAGTATCTATATTATCGACGAAGCTCATCATTTACCCGACATTACCCGCGATCATTCATCGGCAATGGCCACCGTAAAAGGTGCTATCGATTGGTTATCTAAAGTTGCGATTACCAGTGATAAAGTTTCGAAATTATGCAAAAGCCAACGAGCCATATCTCCGGCTTTAAAATTAGCGGACTTAACTCAAGAAGTGATTGCCGATTTACAAAAGGTCAACAGTTTTTTTGATGCCAACCACACCAGCTTTTTTAGTGAGGATAAACAATATCGTTTTGAAAATGGCATTATTCCTAAAGAATTAAAAAATCTGGCTGAAGATATTAGCTCGGCGAGTAAAAAATCTTTAGCCGAAATGACTAAACTTTATAATTTATTGCTTGAAGAAGTTAAAGACGGCTCAGTTCAAATGTATTTAGCCGAGCCTTTGTTAGCAGAGTCTGGGTTTGAAATACAACGTTTAGAAAACTTGAATAAAATATGGCAAATGTATGAAAAGACCGACTCAGAAAAAGGCGCGCCATTAGCAAGGTGGCTAGAAAAAACCACCGGAAAGCGTGACGACTATCTGGTTTGTGCGTCGCCTATTGAAGTCGGTTTTATGTTGGAAGATAATTTATGGAGCAAATGTGAAGGTGCAGTTTTATGTTCGGCGACATTATGCGCGCTAAACTCCTTCGATCATTTTCGTAAACAAGCAGGCCTTGGCAATAATGATGGCACCCAATATAAAAAACTTAGCTCGCCCTTTAATTTTAAAGAAAATGCCGTATTACATATTCCAAAAATGGAGTTTGAACCGAATGTCAGTGATAAGTTCACCGAAGAGCTAATTAAAAAAATTCCAACGCTTCTTAAAAATGATCAAGCCAACTTAGTGCTGTTTTCATCGTATTGGCAAATGGGGGCGGTAGCTGAAAAATTGCGAGAAAAACAAGACTTAAAGATTATGGTACAAGGAGAACATTCTCGTCAGCACATTTTACAACAACATATGAAGCTATGTGATGATGATAAAACCAGTATTATTTTTGGAAGCCAAAGTTTTTCCGAGGGGCTGGATTTACCGGGTAAATATTTAACCAATTTAATCATTACCAAACTGCCGTTTTCGGTCCCTACATCACCGGTTGATCAAGCTCAATCAGAGTACATAAAACTTAAAGGCGGCAATCCATTTATGTTACTTTCAGTACCGGATGCTTCAAAGAAATTGATCCAATCTTGTGGTCGATTATTACGTAATGAGAAGGATACTGGGATGATCAGTATTTTAGATAGAAGACTAGTCTCAAAGCGTTATGGTAAAGAATTACTGGATTCTTTACCGCCGTTCAGCCGTAATATTGAATATTAAGTAGTTGGAGGGTTGTAGCCTTGGTCATCGATTAGACAAATGCTTAGGCTACTTTTAGCAATTACTCTATGCCAATATACTTATGTACTTGAATAGATAAGCGCCAATTATTTTCGATACAAGAGTCTATCGCCAACTTGGTGGCTCGCTCCTTTTGACTGATCGGCTGTAAATATACCGGCGTCTCAGTAATTTCATGCTGTATTAATAACGCTTTTAAATCTTCAACGTGTTGTGTTGTTGCTATTGGATGTTTTATTTCATCAGCCCGACGCATGGCTGAAGCCAGTATTTCATAACCACCACGCATATTTACTTTTGGCGACACGGTAACCCAACATTTATCGGTAGTAATAACTTCAAAGGTTCCTGAGGTTTCAATTTGAGTTGAATACCCGTTCTCTTCAAGTAATTGACACAGTGGAATTAAATCCACCATACAAGGTTCACCACCGGTAATAACAACATGCTTTGCCTTGTAGTCTTTGGTTTTAATAATATAAAGAATATCGGCACTGCTCAAATTTACCCACTCATCAGTTTCAGCTTTTTTATTAACCACTACATCAGAGCTGACTTCACTATCAAGGTTAATTTCCCAGGTGTGTTTAGTATCACACCATGAACAGCCTACAGGGCAGCCTTGTAAACGCAAAAATATCGAAGGCTGGCCGGTAAAAGATCCCTCACCCTGAATGGTTTCAAATAATTCATTAATTTTATATTGAGTCATAGTAAATATGCTTTGGATTCTTAACTAATTCGAGTAAAATTGATAATACTTAATATTATACAGCAGAGAGCTGATAAATGGCTGAAAATTTGACAAACAAAGTTGTGGTAATTTATTCCGGTGGTATGGATTCATTCACAGTATTAAACCGAGCATTAAAAGACGGTAAAGAAGTGTATGCATTATCATTTGATTATGGCCAAAAACACGTAAAAGAGTTGCAGTATGCCGCTAGCGTTTGTCAGAGCTTAAATATTAATCATAAAGTTATCGATATCAGTGCAATAAATGAACTGTTAGCTGGCTCGTCGTTAACTGATGACATTGATATTCCCGAAGGACATTACGAAGAGGACAGCATGAAGTCGACAGTGGTGCCAAATCGAAATATGATTTTATTATCAATGGCGGTAGGTTATGCGGTTTCGGTAGAAGCTGGCCAAGTATATTATGGTGCTCACTCAGGTGATCACGCCATTTACCCTGATTGTCGTCCTGAGTTTGTGCAAAAAATGAATGATGTTTGCC
>CALJHL010000019.1 GCA_938075435.1 uncultured Thalassotalea sp.
TGGAGTTAGGGAAAGTTCAACCATTCGGACAAAACGATATGGCTGACTTTGCCAAGACTAAACAGGCACTTAGCGCATTAATTTGCGGCCAAAATTTAAATTTGCCAGCTTACAATGAAGAGGATTTTAATATTTATGAAATTTATAAAACCATTAATCGCGAAACTGAGCATTTTGAATTGCACTTTGCCGATGATGCGTTAAATTTTACTGATTATGAATTGGATTATGTATTAGCTACCGATGGTGATGTTGAGCATAAAGTAACCGTGCCAGGTGAAGCCATTATTTTTCCAAATGCCGACGTAGCAATTGGCCAACGGGCACTATTGACGGTTATACCAACGAATATACCTTAACGGCTAACGAGCACTAGTAGCCGTTATACTAATAAGGTTACCTTTACGTTAAGGTGTTGCCCGGTTTAAGTGTAAACCTTGATTTCCAGTAAAAGTGTTATTTAGATGGCTAATTTGAGCAAAAAATTGCATCTGTATTTACCTATCGGTAAAGTTTCGGCAAATTTATAACACCTAAAAATAGAATAAATACTCATCATTTATAACATATTTACCTAACTAAGCATTAGTTAACGTAAAGGTAAAGAGTATTTGAAATGATTTTTACAACGCCTTATTAAGGCTGGATAACAAAGAGAAGCTTATGGACACTGAAAAGTATCAACAAAGCCGGGTTGTACACCAACCAGAATTTATTGACGGTCACTCTGTTGAAATTCCAATTCTAAAGATATTGCAACAAGACGGCAGCACTTATGAAAATGCCGAGTTGCCTGAAATAGATGAAGAACTAGCGACTAAAATATATAAAACGTTAGCATTTCATCGGGTTTTGGATGAACGTATGGTTGCTGCTCAGCGTCAAGGTAGAGTCAGTTTCTATATGACGGCTTTAGGTGAAGAAGCCGCCAGTGTTGGTAGTGCTGCAGGCCTTGATGATAACGACATGATCATGGCGCAATATCGAGAGCAGGGCGCTTTAATGTTTAGAGGTTTTCCTCTTGAACAGTTTATGAATCAAATGTTCTCTAACGAGCTTGATTTAGGTAAAGGTCGACAAATGCCGATTCACTATGGTTCGAACGCATTGAACTATATGACCATATCATCACCATTAGGTACCCAAATCCCTCAAGCCGCAGGTTACGCCTATGGGCAAAAACTTAAAGGTAATGAGCAGTGCACCATTTGTTATTTTGGTGAAGGTGCTGCTTCTGAAGGTGACTTTCACGCCGGTTTAAATATGGCTGCCGTGCATCGTGCACCAGTAATATTTTTCTGTCGTAACAATGGTTATGCTATTTCAACACCATCATCACAACAGTTTGTTGGTAATGGCATTGCGTCACGTGGTGTTGGTTACGGAATTAAAACCATTAGAATTGATGGCAACGATTTATTAGCGGTATTAAAAGCAACTCAAGATGCTCGTAAATATGCCATAGCGGAAAATAAACCAGTAATAATCGAAGCCATGTCGTACCGCTTAGGCGCGCATTCAACCTCTGATGATCCTAGCGGCTATCGTACCCGCGAAGAAGAAGCTATTTACGCCGAGCATGATCCAATTTTACGGATGAAAAACTGGGTAATTAAGCAAAAATGGTGGGATGAAGACCAAGACAATGCATTATTTGAAGGCTTACGTACTGATGTATTAGCAGCCGTAAAGGTAGCTGAAGTCATTGCCAAACCATCTTTAGAAAGCATGTTTGATGATGTTTACGATGTTCCAACTCAAAATTTACAACAACAATTAGCCGAACTAAAAGAGCATATTAAGAAATACCCAGATGCTTATCCAGTAACGTCAGGGAGATTATAATTATGGCTCAAATGAATTTATTACAGGCGATAAACAATGCCTTAGAAATCGCCATGACCGAGAATGACTCTGCCGTTTGTTTTGGTGAAGATGTCGGTCACTTTGGCGGGGTATTTAGAGCCACCAGTAATTTACAAGAAAAGTTTGGTAAAGACCGTTGTTTTAATACACCACTAACTGAACAAGGTATCATGGGCTTTGCCAATGGCCTTGCGGCTCAAGGTAGTGTTGCCATTGCCGAAATTCAATTTGCCGATTATATTTTTCCAGCTTTTGACCAAATTGTTAATGAATCTGCAAAATTCAGGTACCGCAGTGGTAACGAATTCGATGTAGGTAACCTTATCATCCGTACTCCT
Source organism: uncultured Thalassotalea sp. (assembly GCA_938075435.1). Taxonomy (GTDB): domain Bacteria; phylum Pseudomonadota; class Gammaproteobacteria; order Enterobacterales; family Alteromonadaceae; genus Thalassotalea_A. Next base: position 2,205 of record CALJHL010000019.1, read on the forward strand.
TACGGTGGTGGTATTGCTGGCGGTTTATATCATAGTCAATCACCAGAAGCTTACTTTGCCCATACGCCAGGTTTGAAAATTGTCGTGCCACGCAACCCTTACCAGGCAAAAGGATTATTGCTAGCCGCTATTCGTGATAAAAACCCGGTAATATTTTTTGAACCTAAAAAATTATACAGAGCCTCTATTGGTGAAGTACCTGAAGAAGATTACCAACTGCCACTAGGAAAAGCCGAAGTGGTTAAGGTAGGCTCTGATATTACCTTACTTGGTTGGGGTGCCCAAATGGAAACCCTCGAAAAAGCCATGGCGCTCGCTGAAAAAGAAGGCGTATCTTGCGAACTTATCGACTTACGCTCAATTTTACCTTGGGATGTTGATACCGTTGCCGATTCAGTACAGAAAACGGGGCGATTATTAATAAACCATGAAGCGCCGTTAACGGGTGGCTTTGCCGGTGAAATTGCCGCCACCATCCAAGACCGTTGTTTCTTAAATCTTGAATCGCCTATTAGCCGTGTTTGTGGTTTAGATACACCATTCCCATTAGCGCAAGAGAAAGAATACATGCCTGATGAATTAAAAACCTTTGAAGCCAT
>CALJHL010000020.1 GCA_938075435.1 uncultured Thalassotalea sp.
TGGGGGCAATTTTTATGGGCCTAGGTGGTATATTTGCCATGTTAGACAAACGCTATCGCCGTCGAAAAACCGTATCAACAGCGGCAGTAAAAACACCAGCACAGCAACAGCTCGATATAGCCGCTAATGCTGGGGTCGGTGTGCAGAGTCAGGAAGCAAATTGATGAAAGTATTAATACGTTTAATTCCATTGCTGCTGTTTTTATTATTAGGGGTACTGTTGTTTCGTGGTTTGTCATTAAACCCGCAAGATATGCCGTCGGCATTAGTCGGTAAACCTTTTCCGGTATTTAGCTTAAATGCTTTAAATAATGCCGAGCAGAAACTGACTACTGCGAGCTTTAAGCCCGGCATTAAACTCGTTAATGTTTGGGCTACCTGGTGCCCATCTTGTAAATATGAACACCCATTTTTAGTTAAAATTTCTAAAGATCAACGGTTCGCCTTATACGGTTTAAATTATAAAGACGAACGCCAACCGGCTTTGCGTTGGTTAATCGATTTTGAAGACCCTTATCAATTTTCTATTTTTGATCAACAAGGTAAGTTAGGACTAAATTTAGGCGTTTTTGGTGCACCAGAAACTTTTGTGGTCGATCATCACAATATTATCCGCAAACGGTTTGCTGGGGTATTAGAGCGTAACGTTTGGCAACGTGAATTTTTACCTTTGATCAATACCATTGAAGACGAGATAGCTAATGGGACATAAGTTAATGAAGTTAATTTTTTTACCTAAAACCAACCTAGTGCAAATACTAGCCATGGCGCTACTGACTTTATTGATAGCAATCATGTTGAGCACAAAAGTGGTTGCTGGACCTATCGACACTTACGATTTTCCCGATGAAATAACTAAAGTTCGCTTTCAGCATTTGATTTACGAATTGCGTTGCCCTAAGTGTCAGAATCAAAACTTAGCCGACTCTAATTCTCCAATCGCCCAAGATTTAAGGCAGGAAGTCTATGACATGCTAATAGACGGTCGCGCCGATATGGAAATTATCGACTTTATGGTCAATCGTTATGGCGAATTTGTTTTATATCGTCCGAAAGTTAACTCGTTAACGTATTTTCTTTGGTATGGTCCAGTTGCCTTTTTTATGATTGGCGGCTTTATGGTGTTTCTATTTGTTCGTAAAAAAGATAAAACTCCAACCGAGCTAACCAGTGAACAACAACAACAATTAAAATCAATTTTAAAAGACAAATAAATTATGACTACTTTTTGGATCTTTGCCGCACAACTAATGTTAGTCGCCGCTTATATAGTTTGGCGCCATTTTCGTAAGGCTGATGTATACATTGCAGATCAAAAAAATATGCGCGGTCAAACCAATAAAGATTTATACCATGAGCACCTGCGAGAAATAGAAAAAGATTTTGCCGAGGGTGGTATAGATGAAGAAAATTTTGGCTATTTGAAAGCGGAGCTCGATCGTAGCTTATTGCAAGATATGAATGCCACCGAGAAAGAACAACAAGCCCGAGATAAACATACTTCAATATATTGGCCGGTTATGGTCAGCCTCTTTATCATCGTTTTTACCGGTAGCTATTATTTAAAATTTGGCAGCTATGCATTATTAGAGGTAAGTCCTCAGCAAGCAGAAAATCATCCGCAAACCGAAGAGGGAAAAGCGGAATTGATGATATCTCAATTAAAAGCGTTACAAAAAGAAGTTGAAACGAACCCAAGTAATTCTGATGCTTGGTTCCGTTTAGGGCAGTACCTTATAAATCTTGGTGAATTTAATAGTGCGGTGATCGCTTTTGACAAAGTCATTGAAATTGAAGGGCCACAAGCCGATGTTTTTGCCTTACAAGCGCAAGCTAAATATTATCAAAATAACCAACAGCGTAATGCCGAAGTTGACGCATTATTAAATAAAGCATTAGCAATCGATGAATTCGATGCGACTACCTTGATGCTAATTGGTATGGACCATTATTTAAACCAACGCTTTGCTTATGCTGCCGCTTCTTGGCAGAAAATTATTGATAACAATGTGCCTGACGTAAATACCGAAGCATTGCAGTCGGCGATTAATGAAGCCATCGCAATGCAAGACCAAACGGCTAATAATGGTGTTGTTATGGCAGAAAAACCTGCCGCCTCGACCAATACTAAAGGGGCACAACAAGCCGCGATATCTCTAAGTGTGAGTATTGCCGATAATATAGTTAATGCTATTGCCAATGATGAAGATAAAACGGTATTTATTTATGCTATTGCAACATCTGGACCTCGAATGCCGTTAGCGGCGATAAAAATCAAAGCCAGTGATTTACCTATTACCGTTACTCTTGACGACAGTAAAGCGATGAGTCCACAAATGAATTTATCGAGTGTTGAGCAGGTTAATGTTTTCGCTGTGATCTCAAACAGTGGTCAACCGGGCATGAAAAGCGGTGATTATAAAGGTGAGCTAAATAATATCGCGGTAATAAATTCACAACAACAGATCTTAATTATCAATACGATCGTACAATAGACATTAACTTTACCCTTTAAGATGTTAAGGAAAATAATGAATCAATTCATTAATCAATTTCGTAAATTAAGTTTTATCCTCATCGTGGTGTTATTGCCTGCCCTGGCGTTTGCTGAGCAAGTACCTAGTAATGATCAAGTCGTCGAAAATATCGAACCAATATCATGCCCGGCATTTTTACAACACAAGATGCGCAAGTTAAACTCAAAACAACACTTGGATATTTGTAAAGAATTTCAAGGCAAGACATTTTTGTTGGTGAATACCGCCAGCAACTGTGGCTTTACCCCACAATTTAAAGCTCTTGAAGCCTTATACCAACAATATAAAGAGCAAGGGTTAGTGGTGTTAGGCTTTCCATCAGATAACTTTTTTCAAGAAGAAGATGAAGAGAAAAATACTGCAAAAGTTTGTTTTATTAATTACGGCGTGACTTTTCCAATGCTAGCAACTATTGAGGTGCGCGGTGATGACGCACATCCAATTTTTGCTCATTTAGGCGAACATACAGCAGCGCCTTATTGGAATTTTTATAAGTACTTAGTGAGTAGTGATGGTAAAAGTATTCAGCGCTTTTCATCCAAAGTTGAGCCACAAGCAAGTGAGCTAATAACAGCGATTGAAGCTCAGCTTTAGTTTTATAAAGATAAAAATATAAAAAGAGAACAATTAATGTCGCGTTATATCAATCATACTAAAAATTTACACGACAAAAACATCACCACCGGCCCAGCCGACACTGGCGTAGTTAAAACCGGAGTGCTGCTCACCAACCTAGGCACACCAGATGCGCCGAGTGAAGGTGCGTTACGGATTTATTTACGAGAGTTTTTAAGTGACCCTCGCGTCGTTGAGATACCTCGCGTCGTTTGGATGATAATTTTACATGGCATTATTTTACGCGTACGGCCTTCTAAATCAGCAAAGCTATACCAGACTATATGGACCGAACAAGGCTCACCGTTATTAGTAAATAGTCGCGCCATCCAACAAAAAGTAGCGGCGGATATTAAGGACGAACACGGTGACAGTGTAACCGTTGCCATCGCCATGCGATATGGCAACCCAAGTATCAGTAAAGCATTACAAGAGTTTCAACAACAAGGCGTTAATAAGATTATTGTCCTGCCTTTATATCCTCAATATGCTGGGCCGACCACAGGCTCAACTTTTGATGCGGTTAGCAAAGAAATTCAAACTTGGCGTTGGATCCCATCTTTACATTTTATCAGTGGCTACCATGACAATAGCGATTACATTGCTAGTTTAGTTAATAGCATTAGCGAACATTTCAAGCAACATGGTAAACCAGATAAATTAGTGCTTTCATTTCATGGTATGCCACAACTTTTTCTTGAATGGGGCGACCCATATTTTTGCTTTTGCCATAAAACCACTCGCCTAGTTGTCGAAAAGTTAGGCTTAGCTAAAAGTGACTACTGTATAAGTTTTCAGTCACGATTTGGTAAAGCCGAGTGGCTAAAACCTTATACGGACAGTTGCTTAAAAGAGTTTGCCGAGCAAGGAGTACGTAAAGTTGCGGTCATCAGTCCTGCCTTTAGTGTTGATTGCTTAGAAACTTTGGAAGAATTAGAAGAACAAAGTCGACAGGTGTTTCTTGATGCAGGTGGCGAAGAGTTTCATTATATTAAAGCCTTAAACGATCGTGATGATCACATCAAAGCAATGACTGGCATACTCCGCCCGCATATCTAAAACCAAGGGTAGCGTTGTTAACAGGCCCGTACAGTTACCTGCCGCTACCATCTTGCTAGTGCAAAACTGATTTATATCTGCCTACCTAGGTCATTTTATTGACAAAACTGTACAAACTCTTTAACATTTGCGCCCCTATTTCCGTATTGAAACCGCTGTTTTTACAAGCTATTCGGTTTTATTATTTTAACATACTATATTTATTATACTTTTCAATATGTTGTTGGAAAGTCATGATCATGCAGCTAACCGTGAGTTAATAATGTTTGAATTACATGCAAGTAAAGTTACCAGTCTGAAAAATGATGTGCTATCGGGCTTAACCGTTGCCTTGGCTTTAGTTCCAGAAGCGGTGGCTTTTGCTTTTGTCGCCGGAGTTGAACCTTTAGTAGGTTTATACGCCGCTTTTATGGTTGGTTTAATCACGGCCGCATTTGGTGGTCGTCCAGGAATGATCTCTGGTGCAACAGGTGCAATGGCAGTGGTCATGGTCAGCCTTGTCGCAATTCATGGGGTAGAATACTTATTTGCGACTGTGGTGCTCACCGGTATTATTCAGATACTCGCTGGAGTTTTTAAACTCGGTAAATTTATTCGCCTCGTTCCGCATCCGGTAATGCTGGGGTTTGTCAATGGGTTAGCGATTGTCATTTTTCTTGCTCAACTTGGTCAATTTAAAGTATTTGATGACGCTGGTGAGTTGCAATGGATAACCGGTAGTGCTCTATATACTATGCTAGGTTTGATTGCCTTAACAATGGCAATTATCCATTTATTACCTAAATTAACTAAAGCGGTTCCATCTTCCCTTGTTGCTATTGTTGTGGTTACTGCTATTGCTGCTAGTTTCGACCTTGATGCTCGTACCGTAGTTGATTACGTTCGCGCCATGACCAATGATCCGGCGGCTACTATTGCTGGCGGATTACCATCATTTAGTATTCCTAATGTGTCATTTAACTTTGAAAGTTTAACAATAATACTGCCATTCGCCCTAGTGTTAGCGGCGATTGGTTTAATAGAGTCATTATTAACCCTTACTTTAATTGACGAATTAACCGAAACTCGAGGTCATGGTAACCGTGAGTGTATCGCTCAAGGTACAGCCAATACGGTAACCGGTTTCTTCGGCGGCATGGGTGGTTGTGCGATGATTGGTCAATCGATGATCAATATCAATTCTGGTGGTCGTGGTCGTGCCTCTGGTATTTCCGCCGCTCTAGCCTTGCTGGGCTTTATCTTATTTGCCTCCGATTTAATTGAAATTATCCCTTTGGCGGCCCTTGTCGGGGTAATGTTTATTGTGGTTATCGGTACTTTTGAATGGTCAAGTCTGCGTATTATGGGCAAGATACCCAAAGCCGATGCCTTCGTAATTGTATTAGTTTCAGGAGTAACGGTTATTTCTGATTTAGCGATGGCAGTTGTGGTTGGTGTTATTGTTTCTGCCCTAGTATTTGCTTGGCAACATGCCAAACACGTACTCGTTACTCGTTCTACTGATGATAATGGCTGGACTGTTTATGAAGTGAATGGGCCGCTGTTCTTTGGCGCTGTCACCAGCTTTTTGGATCAGTTTGATGTTGCTAGTGATAGCAAAGACGTTATCGTAGAATTTAAAAATTCGCGGGTAGCAGATCATTCTGCTATTGAAGCAATTGATACCTTAGCGGATCGTTATTTAGCAAAAGGTAAAACTCTCCACCTTCGTCATTTAAGTCAAGAATGTAAAATATTATTAACCAAGGCAGGGGACTTAGTTGAAGTGAATTATATCGAAGATCCTAAGTATCATGTTGCTACCGATAAACTTGCTTAATAACAAGCCAAGTTCTATTCATTAAAGCGGCTAATCGCCAAACTTTGATAACAAATCCCTGACTTTTTAGTTGGGGATTTTTTTAGCTCAATTTTTAACTTAACTGCATCAAACCGTTTGCATGCAACGTGCCGACATGAAAGGCAAACTCGGTAAAATATCCATGTTTTGCCGTTCGACAAGTTAAAAATTAAAGCAAGGAAAGTGAGAGGGAAGCAAGAGCATACACTCAGTTGCTTCGCAACTCGTTAAAAGCAGGCGTTAGCGCTAGTAAGGTGATGCCTACGGCATTTTGGCAGCTCTAAACTAGAATACATAGCAAAGCTAGCGGTCAAAAAGACCTTTTGGTTACTTTACTGTC
>CALJHL010000021.1 GCA_938075435.1 uncultured Thalassotalea sp.
CTCTATATCGCATCGAATTCGCTTTGAAAATAATTTAAGTGGCGCCATTGTTGAAGTAAAGGCAAACTACCAAGAATATGAACGGGTATTTTTGACATTTTTTCCGCATTTAATCGACTATGTAAAGCGGCTTAAACTTGAGCAAGATCATTGAATAAAATGGTTATAATCATTTACTCTATTTTTGTTTACTCTATACTAAATTAAAACAACAACTTATTTAAAAATATGAACCCATTTATTAAAAAAATATTATTCGTTTACTTTATTTCATTAGCTGCTCTTTTTATTGCTGTTAGTATCGATAATGAACCAGCAGTAAAGGCGATTGAGCAATTTATTGCCGAAAAAAATATTGATACCAGTAAAGACCGTTGGAAGCATCATTTACCAAAACCGCCACAGGTTAGCTTTGCTGAAGATACTCAATACTTTTGGCAACTCGTCACCAACAAGGGGAAAATAGTTATTGAATTAATGCCGCAATACGCGCCTATGCATGTCTCAAGTACTATTTATTTAACCAAGTTAGGCTTTTATAATAATCTTAAATTTCATCGTGTTATCCCAGGTTTTATGGCCCAAGGTGGAGATCCTGAAGGTACTGGTAAAGGCAATCCAGGTTATAAATATCAAGGTGAATTTCATCAAGATGCTAACCACAGTGAACCGGGTATGTTGAGCATGGCGAATGCAGGTCCTAACACTGATGGCTCGCAATTTTTTATCACTTTTAAAGCGACTTCTTTTTTAGATGGCAAACATACCGTATTTGGTAAAGTTATCGACGGTATGGATACCTTAAAAGCGCTAGAAGAATTAGGCAGCCGCAGTGGTAGACCTCGCGAACCGCTTACTATCGAATTGGCGACAATAACGACTAAGTAATTTAAAATGTTTTGGTACTTATTGCTGCGTTTATAAAAACGTAGCAATATCGGTAAACGGTTTTTTTAACTGGGCATGCGCCGGAATGGTCGCGTCTTTTGCTGGGTAGCCGGCAATCAACAACATATAAGCTCGATCGTTGTCACCTCGATTGCAAATTTTATTTAAGAATGACATCGGCTTTGGGGTGTGGGTTAAGGTTGCTAACCCGCAACTATGCAATGCATTTATTAAGAAGCCGGTCGCAATTCCCACCGATTCATGGACATAATAATTGCTGTTTTGATCATCGACTGTTAAGCCACCGCGCTTTTGACTGAAAATAGCAATCAGCCAAGGCGCATGTTCTAAATAAGGCTTGTTAGCATCGGTCCCCAATGGTTTTAAAGCATCTAACCATTCATCACCGGCTCGTCCATCATAAAATCCTTGCTCATGTAATTCGGCCTGATGTCTTATCTGTTTTTTTATTTCACTACTGTGAATTGCAACAAAATGCCATGGTTGATGGTTCGCGCCACTTGGCGCCGATGCTGCCGCTTTAATGCAATTCTCGATAATTGCCTTATCGACATCGCGATCGCTAAAACTACGAATTGAATGGCGACGCTTAATGTCATCATAAAACTGCTCGGAACGTTTAAGCATTTCATTACTTGGATATTCTATAAAGTCGGTTAACGGACTACAATCGTGATTTTTCATAAATTCTTCTTCGGCTATTTTTAGTTAATAGCATACCGATATTTTGTTCAAAACTACAATAGTCATTATGTTAAAAAATTGTTAATATTGCCGCTAATTCTTTACTCTGACCAACTTCATCATGTTTGGTCAAAAAAACTCAAGTTTTAACCGTAACAATGTTAACCACCCTTGGCGTACACCCTTTGTATTTTTAGCGCTAACAACGGTAGTCATGACCTTAGCTTTTTCTGGTTGGATGACTTTGTTGAATAATTTTACCGTTGAAGTTGCTAATTTTCGTGGCGCTGAAATCGGCATGTTGCAATCATTACGAGAAATTCCAGGGTTTTTGGCGTTTACATCAGTATTTATTTTATTGATCCTCAAAGAACAACATTTTGCCCTTGTTTCTTTAGCCCTGATGACCATAGGTGTGGCATTTACCGGTTTATTCCCATTTGAATATGGCCTTTATGCGACGACTATTTTAATGTCTACTGGCTTTCATTATTATGAAACCATGAACCAATCATTGAGTTTACAGTGGTTTTCAAAAGCAGAAGCGCCAGCAAAACTGGGTAAACTTATTGCAATTAAATCTATGGCTGGCTTAGTGGTTTATGGCTTTCTTTGGCTGGCATTCAGCTTTTATGATATGGCTTTTACCCATGCGTATTTTGTGCTCGGCGGATTAGGTTTTGCTATCTCCCTATGGTTATGGTTGTTTATGCCAATATTCCCTCAAAAAGTGGTTCAACATAAACATTTAGTATTACGAAAACGCTATGCCTTGTATTATTTTTTAACTTTTTTAAGTGGCGCGCGACGACAAATTTTTGTGGTTTTTGCCGGCTTTATGATGGTCGAAAAATTTGGCTATTCGGTAGCCGATATCAGCCTGCTTTATATGCTAAATCATATTCTGAATATTTACTTAGCACCGAAAATTGGCGTCTGGATTGGTGAAGTTGGCGAGCGTAAGGCCTTAACATTTGAGTATACTGGCCTAATATTGGTTTTTAGTGGTTATGCGTTGGTTGAAAATGCCAATATCGCTGGCGGTTTATACGTAATCGACCATATTTTCTTTGCCATGGCGATAGCGATTAAAACCTATTTTCAAAAAATTGCCGACCCTAAAGATATTGCCTCAAACGCCGGGGTCAGCTTTACCATAAACCATATAGCCGCAGTGTTTATCCCAGCGCTATTTGGCATGTTATGGTTGTATCAACCTTCCTGGGTGTTCTTTGCTGGCGCAGGCATTGCCTTATGTTCTCTAATCGCCAGTCAATGGGTTTTGACCAATTCTAAAGACGCAATTGAAAACAATGCCATTCACTTTACCGATATGCCTTTAGCAATAAAAAAGCGCCAGTAAGGCGCTTTTTTAATTGTTAGCAACATTTTCAGTGGCGTAAATACTGGTTAACTAACCGGTAAATTTACGAGCATTACGGAACATTCTTACCCAAGGTGAATCTTCTAGCCACTCATCAGGGTGCCAAGAGTTAGCAACCGTTCTAAATACCCGTTCAGGATGTGGCATCATAATGGTTACTCTACCGTCGGTGGTAGTAAGCGCCGTGATCCCGTCAGGTGAACCATTCGGGTTTGAAGGATACGTCTCAGTGACTTGCCCATAGTTATCAATGTAACGGACCGCAACCGTGCCAGACTCATTGGCATCATCAATTGCTTGATCGGACTTGAATTCGGCATGACCTTCACCATGAGAAACCGCGATCGGCATACGAGAGCCTTCCATGCCCTTGAAGAAAATCGATGGGCTTGGTTGAATTTCAACTAATGAAAAACGCGCTTCAAATCGTTCTGATTGATTTTGCACAAAGTGTGGCCATAGTTCTGCGCCAGGAATGATTTCTTTTAAATTTGAAAGCATCTGACAACCATTGCACACACCCAATGAGAACGAATCTTCACGGTAGAAGAAGGTGCGGAACATTTCGCGAGCATTGTCATTAAATAAGATCGATTTTGCCCAACCTTCACCGGCACCTAATACATCACCGTAGGAGAAACCGCCACAGGCCACTAAACCTTTAAAGTCGGCTAAATCAACACGACCGGCTAAGACATCTGACATATGAACATCGATGGTTAAGAAGCCGGCGCGGTCAAAGGCCGCAGCCATTTCAACGTGAGAGTTAACCCCTTGCTCACGCAAGATAGCAACTTTAGGGTTACTTTCATCAACGGCATCTTTTGCGATGTGATCGCTGACAATATCTTCGTTCAGATCAAACGTTAATAAAGTATTTAAGCCCGGATCTTCGGTATCAAATTTAAGTGCATGTTCTTGTTCAGCACAATCTGGATTGTCGCGAAGAGACTGCATTTTAAATGTTGTTTCTGCCCAAACTGTACGGTAATAAGTTCGTGAGTTTTCTAATACTGCAACGCCATCGCGGCTAAAACGAATGTGATCTTCGTTATTAATGCGGCCAATATCAGTACATAACTCTAAAATGCCAAATTCAGCAAAGATAGCGTGAATAGCATCGACATCAGATTCTTTAATTTGAATTACTGCGCCTAGCTCTTCATTAAATAATACCCTTAAGTCATCACCAGCTAATTTAGTGATATCAACATCAATACCGGTATGACCGGCAAAAGCCATTTCAACTAACGTCGTAAATAAGCCACCGTCAGAGCGATCGTGATAAGCAAGTAATTTTTCTTCTCTTACCAGACGTTGCATGGCATTAAAGAAGCCTTTTAATGTTTCTGGACTATCAACATCTGGAGTGGTTTGGCCAAGTTGCTTATATACCTGAGCTAAACATGAGCCACCTAAACGGTTTTTACCCGCAGATAAATCAATGGCAACAATGCGACTTTCGCCTTGATCGGTACGTAGCTCAGGAGTGACTGTTTTACGAATATCTTCGACTCGACCGAATGCGGTGATAACTAATGATAACGGCGAAGTAACGGATTTTTCTTCACCGTTACTTTGCCATTTAGTTTTCATCGACATTGAGTCTTTACCAACTGGAATTGTTAAGCCTAAGGCAGGACATAATTCTTCACCAATGGCATGCACGGCTTCATATAAACCGGCATCTTCACCAGGGTGTCCGGCAGCTGACATCCAGTTAGCAGATAATTTAATGCGATTTAAATCGCCGATGTCAGTACCGGCGATATTGGTTAACGATTCTGCTACTGCTAAACGAGCAGAGGCGGCAAAGTTAAGTAGGGCGACAGGCGTTCTTTCGCCGAGTGCCATCGCTTCACCATGGTAGCTGTCGAGAGCTGCTGCGGTAACACCACAATCTGCTACTGGTACTTGCCAAGGTCCAACCATTTGGTCGCGATTTACCATACCCGTTACTGAACGATCACCAATGGTGATTAGGAAGGTCTTTTCGGCTACTGTTGGTAAGCGTAATATCCGATCGGCAGCATCGGCTAGACTAATGTTACTTAAATCAAGCGCCGCGCCAGTTTCGGTTTTACGAGTCACATCGCGATGTAATTTAGGGGTTTTCCCTAATAATAAATCTAAGGATAAATCGATTGGCTTATTGTTAAAGTGGTTATCAGTAACCGTTAAATGATTTTCTTCAGTTGCATAGCCAACTACTGCAAACGGCGCACGTTCACGTTCACAAATCGCTTGGAATTCGTCCATACGTTCAGGCGCTACTGCCAGAACATAACGCTCTTGTGATTCATTACACCAAATTTCAAGTGGTGACATGCTACGTTCATCGTTAGGCACGTTGCGTAATTCAAATTGACCACCGCGACCACCATCAGCAACTAATTCTGGGAAAGCGTTTGATAAACCACCAGCGCCAACATCATGGATAAATAATATAGGGTTGTCGTCACCTAATTGCCAACATCTATCGATAACTTCCTGACAGCGACGTTCCATTTCTGGATTTTCACGTTGTACCGAGGCAAAATCTAGGTTTTCAGTTGACTGGCCTGAGGCCATTGACGAAGCAGCGCTGCCGCCAAGACCAATATTCATCGCCGGACCGCCGAGGGCAATTAAACTGGCGCCAACAACAATGTCACCTTTTTGCACATGTTCATCACGAATATTACCCAAACCACCGGCGAGCATGATTGGTTTATGATAACCACGCACTTCTAGGCCGTTAAAGGATTGTACTTGTTCTTCGTAGGTGCGGAAATAACCTAATATTGCCGGACGGCCAAATTCATTATTGAACGCGGCGCCGCCTAACGGGCCTTCCATCATAATATCAAAGGCATTAACAATGCGATCTGGTTTGCCAAAATCGGTTTCCCAAGGCTGTTCAAAACCTGGAATGCGAAGATTTGAAACACTAAAACCAACTAGGCCAGCTTTAGGTTTTGAGCCGATGCCGGTGGCACCTTCATCGCGAATTTCACCACCAGATCCTGTTGCCGCTCCTGGGTAAGGAGAGATAGCCGTAGGGTGGTTGTGAGTTTCAACCTTCATTAATATTTGAATATCTTCTTGGGTATATTCGTAAGCTTTAGTTATTGGGTTAGCAAAAAAGCGTCCGCCTTCAGAGCCCACCATTACTGCGGCATTATCTGAATATGCACTGAGGACGTAATCACTATTAAGTTCATGGGTATTACGGATCATTTTAAACAGCGACTTTGGCTGCTTTTGACCGTCTATGGTCCAGTCGGCATTAAATATTTTATGACGACAATGCTCGGAGTTTGCCTGGGCAAACATATACAATTCGATATCTGTAGGGTTACGACCTAAGGCAGTGAAATTTTCTAATAAATAATCAATTTCATCATTGGAGATTGCTAGGCCTAATTCAATATTAGCGGTTTCTAATGCTGCACGGCCGCCGTTAATTAAATCGATGCGAGTAAATTCAGTTGGCTCGGCACTTGCGAATAAGCTGTTGCTGTCATTAACGTCGGTAAAAATGACTTCCATCATGCGATCATGAAGTAGGTTGGCAAGCTGCAGAGTTTGCTCTGCATTTAATTCGCTACTGGTATGAATGTAGTAGGCTAAACCACGTTCTAGGCGGATGACTTTTTCTAAACCACAATTATGGGCAATATCTGTCGATTTTGAAGACCATGGCGAAATGGTGCCAGGACGAGGTGTTACTAGGAGTAACGTGCCCTCAGGAGCATGCTCTTCAATAGTTGGACCATAGGTTAAAAGCTTTGCTAGTTTTGATAATTCATCACTGTTTAGCGCTTCACTGTTATGTGAAAAGTGCATGTATTCAGCGTAAATTTCAGTTACAGGAAGGTTCAATTGCTTACATTGAGCAAGTAATTTAGTAATTCTGAAATCGGATAGCGCAGGTGCGCCGCGAAGGATTTCCATAAACAAGTCACCATGGTTAATTTATGTGGAATTTTTGCGCGCATTATAAAATAAAACACCCGCTTTAGTAAGTAAAAACGCGATCTTTACCAAACTAATTTAGCACGGCCAATAAATTTAATGAAAAAAAGACTGTAAAAAATAGCAAAATCCATTCACAATGAAATTGATATGAAAAATTTATTCCATAAATTTAAAAACATAGCGCCATTAATGGCCTTGTATTTGGCGGTATCAGTTTTATCTTTACAAGGTTGTAAAGAAGCTGATCAACCGGCTAATTTGCAAGAGATTCTTGACCGCGGGACCTTGCGTGTTGGTACCCTGTTTGGGCCGAATAGTTATTATATTGGTGCCCAGGGCTCACGCGGTTTTGAATATGAGTTAGCGAAAAAATACGCTGACTTTCTTGGCGTGCAATTAGAAATTGTCCCTAGTTATACCCTTAACGAACTTTTCCCCAAAATTGATAATGGCGATGTTGATATTCTTGCCGCGGGCTTGTCGGTAACCCCTGAACGTTTAAAACACTATCGATTTGCCCCAAGTTATGCCGAAAACAGTCAAAAGTTGGTGTTTAAACAAGGTAAAAAGTGGCCAAGAAACCTGTCTGAATTAAGCGGTAAGTTGCAAGTGACAGCGCATTCAAGCCATGCCGAATATCTACAACAGTTAAAATCTCAGTATCCGGATTTATCTTGGACTGAAACTGATAAGTTCGATAGTGATGAATTATTAGTTGAAGTGTTAGAAGAACGAATAGACTTTACCATTGCCGATAGCAATTCCTTGGCTATAAATCGTCGTTATTATCCTGAAATCAGCGTGGCTTTTACCTTAAAAAAACCTGAACCTCTCGCTTGGATGCTAAATAAAGGCGGCGATGATGCAATTTTGGCCTCATTAGTCGAGTTTTTTGGCGAAGTTCACCATGATGGCACTTTACTAACCTTAGATGAAAAGTATTACGGCCATATCCAAGAATTTGATTATGTAGATACTCGTACTTTTATTAAAGCAATCGCTTCTAAACTGCCTAAGTACCAGCCAATATTTGAACGTTATGGCACAGATCTCGATTGGCGTTTTTTAGCGGCAATTAGTTATCAAGAGTCGCATTGGAATCCTAAGGCGCGGTCATACACAGGCGTACGTGGGATGATGATGCTGACGTTACCAACGGCAAAACAAATGGGTGTAAAAAGCCGTATTGATGCTGAGCAGAGTATTCAAGGGGGAGCTAAATATCTGCAAAAGATGATTAAGCGCATTCCAGATCGTATTCAAAACCCTGATCGTCGCTGGTTTGCCTTAGCGGCTTACAATATTGGTTGGGGACATCTAGAAGATGCACGCATTATTACTCAAAAGCTGGGTGGCGATCCAGATCGTTGGGTTGACGTCAAAGAATATCTACCTTTACTTAAACAACGTAAATATTATAAAGATACTAAATATGGTTATGCTCGCGGTGATGAACCGGTTAGATACGTTGAGAATATTCGAGCATATTATGACACCTTAGTTTTTCTTGATGAAAAACAACAAAATGTAACAATTCCAAGCGAGTAATTTTGGTTTGTCATCAAGTTTAAAATAAAAGTAATAACCGTCATGAAATTGTCATAACAACTCTATATGCTATTAACTACCCTGATTTGATCTGGTTTTGGAGGATTTATTAAAAGTATAATGCGTAAAAATAATCAACGACGTCGACAATTAAAAATTGCAAATCGGAAAATTAACGGTCGTTATCGGGTATATTTCCGTGTGGTTATCTTAAGTGCTCTGGAAGCAGAGAAACCTGAAAAAGATGATGACTAATCTCAACTTGATTAATTCGTAGTTTTTAATTTAATCATTGATTTTGGTTTGTTGTTTTAGTGTTTTTTTTTCTGCTCGACGGCGTTTAAAAAAAGCCGAAAGCATAGTGCTACACTCCTCAGCTAAAACTCCAGGTAGAACCTCTATTTGATGATTTAACTTATCGCTAGCAACCAAGTTGAATACACTGCCAGCCGAGCCGGTTTTTAAATCACTGGCGCCAAAAACTAACCGTTTAATACGACTATGTACCAATAACCCTGCACACATAGGGCAAGGCTCTAATGTTACATATAAAGTACAATCAAGCATCCGATAGTTGGCAACGGTTGCACCCGCTTGCCGTATCGCTATCATTTCAGCATGGGCGGAAGGATCGTGTAATTGAATTGATTGGTTCCAGCCTCGAGCAATAATTTTATTGTCACAAACTAACACTGCACCAACGGGAATTTCACCTTGCTGTTCAGCTTGGCTTGCTAAAACCAATGCTTCAGCCATAAATTGTTGATCGAGCTGTTGTTGGCTTGTCATATCATGTTCTCTAACATTTAAATAAATAATTCAAGTAAGTCATTAAGGTAACGATGGCCATGGGCTGTAACCTGCCAATTGCCATTATTTTCAGTCAAAAAGTTTTTATTTTTTGCGGTTATTAAGCTATCAGTAATAATACTGATATTAAGACCGGTTGCTTGTTCAAAGTCACTACCAGTAAAGGTTTTAAATAATCGCAAACGATTGAGCATATACTCAAAGGGGCGTTCATTATTCGTTACTTCGTTAAGGTGGTCTAAGTGCAAGCGTTGCTCATCCATATAGCCCTTCGGGTGCTTAACTTTTACGGTGCGATAGATTTTTTTTGCCCTTGGGTCGGTAATTTTACCATGAGCACCACAACCAATGCCTAAGTAATCGCCATTTTGCCAATAATTAATATTATGTTTAGATTGAAATTGTTGACCTTTACTAAACGCCGAAATTTCATATTGTTGATAACCTGCTGCGGCAAGTAATTTAAAGCCTTGTTGCTGGATTTCCCAGAGGATGTCATCGACAGGTAACTCTGGTGGTTTTGAATAAAATGCAGTATTAGGCTCTATCGTCAGCTGGTACCAAGATATGTGCTTAGGTTGTAGAGCTATCGCTTGTTGCAAATCATCAAGGGCATGAGCAACGGTTTGATTTTCTAAACCATGCATTAAATCAATATTAAAACTCGTTACGCCACAAGTTTTCGCAATTTCAACCGCTTTTAGTGCTTGGGCACTGTCATGAATCCGGCCTAATTTAATTAACTTGTCGGATGCAAAACTTTGCACGCCAATGGATAGTCGATTTACGCCAGCCTCACTAAAGCCTTTAAATTTATCAGCTTCAACCGTACCTGGATTCGCTTCTAAGGTTATTTCTATATCTTCGCTGCTAGGAAAGCGTGTTAATACTTCGCTCAGTAATAATTTTATTGCACTTGCCGAAAAGAGGCTAGGGGTGCCACCGCCAATAAATATTGAGTGTAACGGCCGTTGGACATTAAATTGCTTTATATCGGCGTCTAAATCGGTGAGTAAATGCTTGATGTAGCTTAGTTCATCAATTTCACCTTTTAGGGCATGCGAATTGAAATCACAATAAGGACATTTTTGCACACACCAAGGTATATGAATGTAAAGTGATAACGGTGGTAGGCTCAGCAAAATACTAACTCTTTTAGTGATGATTTATATAGGCAAAACTGCATTATTGTAAATTTCTATTAGTCAAAATTTTTAACTAATTTAGCTAGCGCCTGAGCGCGATGACTTAATTGGCTTTTGACATCACGGGAAAGCTGTGCCGAGGTCATATTTTGTTCAGGTAACCAAAAAATAGGGTCGTAGCCAAAGCCTTGTTGACCCTGCCTGGTGGTTGCGATTTCACCTTCCCAAGTGCCTTGGCAAATAATCGGAGTGGGATCATCTTGGTGGCGCATGTACACTAACACGCACTGAAATCGAGCGGTCCTGAGACTGCTTGGTACACCATTTAACGCGGTTAATAATTTTTCATTATTATCTTCATCATTGCAATCACTACCGGCATAACGAGACGAATAAATCCCGGGCGCGCCATTTAAAAAATCTACTTCAAGACCCGAGTCATCGGCGATGGCGGCGTGACCGGTTATTTTTGCTGCATGGCGAGCTTTAATAATGGCATTTTCTACAAATGTGGTTCCTGTTTCAGCAACTTCTGGAACATTAAAGTGGCTTTGCGCAACAATTTCAATGCCGTGCTGTGCTAATAGGTGCGAAAGCTCTTGCACCTTACCTTGGTTACCCGTGGCTAAAACTATAGTGGTCATATTGGATTCTTTAATTTAGATTTTATGGCTAGAGTGAACGCAGCGCCAATGCTTGCGTGTCGATGTACTGGTTACGCATTTGAATAATAATGCCGCATTATACGGCATTATTGTCTGTAAGCTATGCCGTTATTGCTCAACATAGAATTTTTGTTTAAAGGTGAGTAAATATTCCTGACCATTATTATTGATGGTTATATTAAAAGTATAGGTTTCATCGTTGGGGTATTTAACCGACGCTAAATAGTAGATAGCGCTACCTTCTTTAACTTGTTGAAACTCAAGTCCCATTTGTTGTCCTACCAAGTTGGTTGCCGTTCCCGATAACCCTGCGGTAATTGCCGGCTTACCTGGTTGGCTGGTATCCAAGATTGAAATGTTAACAAAGCCGCGATAGCGACTACGTTCTAATCCATAGGCCTTGGCTATTTCAGGCTGTAATATTGACGTTGATAAGCCAATATAATGAACTTCTAAATCTCCAAATTTTTTCATGTTTTCAGCATAACTTAATGGTGAAAATACCATTAAGAATAGGCTGAAAATAACTGCGTTTGACATTTTTTTGAATGTTAATGTAAACATAGGCACCTCACTTGGTACAATTGTTAGTGGCATTTATAACCTTCGATACTTAAATTATAACAGTTAATGAAAATGCCGTGCTATTAAGACTGAATTAGCCTATTGCTTTGTAAACCCCTGCTTATTCTTACAATACTCGCCATATTGGCAATACGCTGCCAATCGCAATGTTAATTACATTGAGTAATAAAAATGCCACTAGAATTGATAAATCAATGCCGCCTAAGTCTGGCATTATGCGGCGAATAGGCCGTAATAAAGGTTCAGTTAATTGATAAAAAACTGCTTGAATTGGACTATTGCTCTGTACTACCCAGCTCATTAAGGCCATGATCAACATCACCATAAATAATAACATACCAGCTTGCTTGATAAAAAATAACACCCCAAAAATTAACACTGGGATGACATCAATCGCTTGACTACTGATAGCAAATAAAATGGCAAACTTAGCGCAAGCAACAATGATTGCCATTATAATTGTCGCCATATCGATACCAGCAAATCCAGGGATTATCCGGCGCAGTGGAATTACCACCGGATTGGTGACCTTTACCACGAATTGACTAAAGGGGTTATAGAAGTCGGCGCGAGCCGCTTGTAACCAAACTCTCAACAGCAACACCATCAAATAAGCGTCGAAGAAAAAATTTATTATGTATGTTGCTGCTTCCATGAATGCTCCGGAATGTTAATTTTATATAGGGTAACAGATTGAAAAGTCTTATTAAATTGGTATTAATTAGTTTTACTCATTTCAAGGGAACGAGTTTTTGCGGCTTTCATTGCAGCACAAACCAAATCTGCTAATGTGCCATCTCTAAACACGGCTAATGCCGCTTGTGTAGCACCGCCTTTGGAGGTGACATTTTCACGTAAGGTGGCAATGCTTTCACTATTTTGCACCACCATTTGCGCCGCGCCAAGTGCCGTTTGTTGCACCAATTCGCGGGCGATTTGTTCACTAAAACCAAAAGCAATCGCTTGTTGTTGCATCGCTTCCATAAAAGCAAAGAAATAAGCCGGCCCAGACCCTGAAACAGTCAATAAATTATCTATGTCGCTTTCAGTATCTAGCCAAAGTACCTTACCGACACTGCTTAGCAATGTATCGGCAAATTTTTGTTGTTCTGCCGTCGTTTCGCAGCTGGCATACATCCCCGTCATACCTAAACCGATTTGTGAAGGGGTATTTGGCATGCAACGAACTACGGCAACTTTTTGTGCTATTGCCGTTTGCATTTGCTCAATAGTGATACCAGCCGCGACGCTGATAATGGTTTTATTTGACAGGTCAATATTTGCGGCTAACTGTTGGCAAACATCGGCAATAAAATGTGGTTTTACCCCAAGCACTATGGTGTCGCTAAAGTTGGCCGCTACAATGTTGTCGGCGCTTTGGCAAATCCCCAACTGTTGTGCCATCGCTTCTCGTTTTTCGGCACTAGGGTTGCTCACCATAATATTTTTGGCGGCGAAGCCCTGCTTAACTAATCCAGTGATAATGGCTTTGTTCATGTTACCAGCGCCAATAAAAGTGACTTTATTCATGTTTATAACCTTTTATTATTTGTTACATCGCAGTTGCTGCGATAAATTCTAATTTCTACTACCAAATATTGCCGAACCAACTCTGACCATAGTACTACCACATTCAATGGCAACGGCTAAATCACCGCTCATACCCATAGATAGTGTATCTACACTTGGATATTGGTGCTGTAATTGGTTAAACAAGGTTTGCATTTGTTTAAAACTGTTACGAGTTATGTCGTTATCATCTGTCTTAGCCCCAATCGCCATAAGACCGCGCAAGCATAAATTATCGCAGCTGTTTATATATTCAGCTAATTCTGGCAAGTCTTCCAGCAAGGCACCAGATTTGCTGTGTTCTCCACTAATATTCACTTGTAAACAAACGTTTAGCGGGGTAATGTTAGGAGCGCGTTGTTCATTAAGACGTCTTGCAGTTTTTATCCGATCAACACTGTGTACCCAGGATACATATTCTGCAATAAGTCGGGTTTTATTGGATTGGATCGGTCCAATAAAGTGCCAGCAAATATCTGGTAGGTGAGCAAGCTGTTGAATTTTTTCAACGGCTTCTTGAATATAATTCTCACCAAAGTTTCGCTGTCCCGCTTGATACGCTTGCTCAACCAATAAAAATGATTTTGTCTTACTAACCGCCAACAAGTTCACAGCTGCAGATGAACGATTGGCTTTATTGCTAGCTTTAAAAATTTCCTCGTTAATTTGTTCGAGGTTGGCGGCGATATTTAGCATTTTAATTCTACATACTTATATAAATTAGGGATTTTATGGATATTACCGAGCTTTTAGCATTTAGTGTTGAACACAATGCTTCAGATTTACATTTATCAACCGGTATGGCGCCAGCAATTCGTGTCGATGGCGACATCCGCAAAGTTAACATTCCAGCTCTTGATGACAAAGACATTAATGCTTTAGTGTATGATATTATGACTGATCGTCAACGTAAAGAATACGAAGAAAACTTAGAAGTGGATTTTTCTTTTGAAGTACCTAACTTGGCACGCTTTCGTGTTAATGCTTTTAATCAAAACCGCGGCCCAGCGGCAGTGTTTCGTACTATTCCTAGTAAAATTTTATCATTAGATGAATTGGGTTGTCCTGATATCTTTAGAGAGATATCTGAAAGCCCGCGTGGCTTAGTGCTGGTAACCGGTCCTACCGGTTCGGGTAAATCAACAACGCTTGCGGCGATGGTGGATTACATTAATGAATCAAAACGAGATCATATCCTTACCATTGAAGATCCAATCGAATTTGTCCATGATAATAAACAATGCTTAATTAACCAGCGTGAAGTTCATCGTGATACCTTAAGTTTCAGTGCCGCCTTGCGTTCAGCTCTACGTGAAGATCCAGACGTTATTCTAGTTGGTGAGATGCGTGACTTAGAAACCATACGTTTAGCAATGACCGCGGCAGAAACGGGCCATTTAGTCTTCGGTACTCTGCATACTACCTCAGCTCCAAAAACCATTGACCGTATCGTTGATGTTTTCCCCGGTGAGGAAAAGTCTATGGTGCGCTCGATGTTATCGGAATCATTACGAGCGGTAATTTCGCAAACGTTAATTAAAAAAGTTGGTGGCGGCCGAGTGGCTGCGCACGAAATCATGATTGGTGTGCCTGCCATTCGAAACCTTATTCGTGAAGATAAAATTGCGCAAATGTACTCGGCCATCCAAACCGGTATGTCGCACGGCATGCAAACCATGGATCAATGTTTACAAAACTTGTTAAGCCGTGGCCTAATTACTCGTGATGATGCGATGGCAAAAGCTTCAGATAAAAATCAGTTTAAAACTTACTAGAGAGTCTTTTATGTATTTTCATGATCTTTTACGAACCATGGTTAATCAAGGTGCATCAGATTTATTCATTACCGTGAATATGTCACCAAGCGCCAAAATAAATGGTGAACTCACACCTATTGATGAAAAATTGCTAAGCAAAGACGACGCTTTAGAACTCGTTGAAGGCTCGATGACCGAAAAACAAATTAAAGAGTATCATCAATCTCTTGAATGTAATTACGCCATTTTTGTTGAAGGCATTGGTCGTTTTCGTATTTCGGCTTTTTGGCAACGAGAAATGCCTGGCATGGTAGTGCGACGTATTGTTACTGAAATTCCCGATGTCGATGAACTCGGTTTGCCCGCAATTTTAAAAGAAGTGGTGATGTCAAAACGCGGCTTAGTATTGTTTGTTGGTGGTACTGGCACTGGCAAATCAACCTCAATGGCATCCTTAATTGGTTACCGTAATCGCAATGCTCGCGGCCATATCTTAACTATCGAAGATCCGGTGGAATTTGTTCATGAGCATGGCAAATCGATGATCACCCAACGAGAAGTCGGCATGGATACCGAATCTTTTGATGCGGCGTTAAAAAGCTCGTTACGACAAGCCCCTGATGTGATCTTAATTGGTGAGATCCGTTCGCAAGAAATAATGGAACATGCTTTGAGTTTTGCCGAAACTGGACATTTATGTATTGCAACTTTGCATGCGAATAATGCCAACCAAGCGATTGACCGGATTATGCATTTAGTGCCCGCGGAACAACATGGTAAATTGTTATTCGATTTAGCGCTGAATTTACGTGGCATTATTGCTCAACAACTGGTTCCAACTCGCGATGGAGAAGGGCGAAAAGCCGCAATCGAAATATTGCTAAACTCGCCGTACATTGGTGAATTAATTAAAAAAGGTAACGTTGGTGACATCAAAGAAGTGATGGCTAAGTCGCGCGAGTTAGGCATGCAAACCTTTGACCAAGCGTTATTCGACTTATATGAAAGCGGTGATATTAGCTACACCGATGCCTTGCATAACGCTGACTCACCTAATGATTTACGCTTAATGATCAAGCTGCGTAGTAACGATCAAACCGGCATTGGTGCCTTAAAAGGTGCGACTCTTGACGGCGATTAAAAAACTTAAATAATTGCGGCCATAGTTATTTTAGGCGAGAGTTATCTTAAATTTTAGGTGACTCTCACCCTCGTTATTTGTTCTATCGCCTACCATGATAACTGACTGTGTTTTTTAACCAATTTTTTTAATGATGTCAGCAATGGTGAGGATTGTTGATAAGCTAATACCACTTCGCGGTTTAACTGCACACCTTGAATTTCACGAAAGGCGATATCATTTTTATTTAGTACTTCCGGATGAGCAGGTACTAAAGCACAACCTAAACCCGCGTTTACCAATCCTAATGCATAATCTATGGTTTGTATTTTAGCTCTTATATCTACGCATACACCGGCTAAAGTGAGTGTCTCTTGTAATGAGTGCCAAGCGGTGCAAGGCACTCGTTGAATAAAAGCCAAACCATCGAGATCACTTAATTGGATATTGTCTTTTAAGGTTAAAACGTGATTGTAAGGCAGCGCCAATAAATATTTTTCTTGCCAAAGCAATTGGTGCTCTTCTTGCTCGTTTAATTCCGCCTTAATAATAATACGAGCATCGCTTTTATCTTTATGAGGGACTAGCGTTAATTCCATTAATTCTTGCGACGCGGTAAAATCTTTTAACAGGGCACTCATGCGCTCAACCCCTAAGCCCCTAGTTACCCCTAAATAAAAAGCTTGCTTGCAATTTTCTGCTTTAAATACGGTTTTAATTGCGTCCGCTTGCCCCAACAGCTGTTTTGCTAACGGGTAAAGTTGAGAGCCTCGCTCTGTGGCAGTAGCTCCGCGTGCATGGCGATTAAACAATGCTGTATTTAAGGTTTGCTCCAATTGCGCTATCGCTGCTGAAATAGAGGGCTGGGCAATAAAACAAGATTTAGCCGCGCCACTAAAGCTTCTTGCTTCAAAAACCATCACAAAATAGTGCAAACTTTTTAAATCCATAAAATATCAACATTGTTATTAACTTAGCTATAGTTTAAACCTATGACTGGTAAAGGAAATGAATATTTTAACTTTAGGAAAAATTTTATTACTATCAGCCTAATTTTAAGTAGTCATATAACTAACAGTAGGCATATGTTAGTGCTAACCAGAGATAAATTAACCTGCTCTATTGTTATCTACTTGGTTGGTTAGTTTTGTATTAATAACAGTCTAAGTGGAACTGAAATGGTCGATCGCAATAAATTAGTTAACGAAAATTTTGTCAAGTTTGTTGATAATAATAACTTACCGCAAACTCATCTACACTTAACACCAGCAGATGTTGGGTTAACGGCAAGTGAAGTGATAGATATCTTTGAATCGCAAGTTATGAGTCGTCACCTAGATTTACAATCGAGAGTGATGCAGAAAAAAGGCCAGAGTTTTTATACTATTGGTAGTGCCGGACACGAAGGCAATGCTGCTTATGCAAAAGCCTTTAGACCCACAGATATGGCCTTCTTACATTACCGCAGTGGTGCGTTTGTTATTCAACGTAGCAAGCAAGTTGAGGGGCAAACACCTCTGTATGACATGTTATTGTCATTTGCGGCGGCAAAAGACGACCCAATTTCTGGCGGACGTCATAAAGTACTTGGTAGTAAACGTTTATCTATCCCACCACAAACCAGCACCATAGCGTCACATTTACCAAAAGCGGTTGGTGCTGCTTACAGTATTCCTTTAGCTCAGCGCTTACAAATACCGGCAGAAATGCCTGAAGATAGTGTGGTGTTATGTAATTTTGGCGATGCATCATCTAATCACTCTACCGCACAAGGTGCATTTAATAGCGCGGCTTGGGTTGCTTTTCAATCTATTCCCTTGCCGATTGTTTTTATTTGTGAGGACAATGGCATTGGTATTTCAACATCGACTCCACAGGGATGGATTGCTGCCAATTATCAAAATAAAGCCGGTCTGAATTATATTTACTGTGATGGCTTAAATATTCTCGATACCTATCAAAAAGCAAAACAAGCCGAGCATTTAGCACGAACCCTTAAAAAACCGGTGTTTTTGCATGTTCGCACCGTCCGCGTACTTGGTCATGCTGGCTCTGATGCCGAGTTTGTGTATCGCAGCATTGCCGAAATAGAAGCCAATGAGCAACAAGACCCACTGTTACACACGGCGCGAATACTACTTGAAAATAACATCATGACTGAGCCACAGATCATTGCTCTTTATCAAGGGGTGGCGACTCGCATCGCCGCTATTGCTAACCAAGCTGCAAGCAAAGCGAAGTTAACAACTGCTGCAGATGTTGCCGCAAGTTTAATTCCACCAGTAAGAATAAATCAATATCAACAATTAGTTACGGATGCCCAGCGCCAGCAATTATTTGCTCATGAAACGCATAATTTAGCAAAAAACCAACATTTAGCTAAATTGCTTAATTGGGCATTGATGGATTTAATGGCTGAGCATAACAACATCGTCATGTGCGGCGAAGATATAGGTAAAAAGGGTGGTGTTTACAATGTCACCAGTAAATTATTCGACAGGTTTGGCCAAAATCGGGTAATTAATACCCTGCTTGATGAACAAACTATATTGGGCGGCGCCATCGGTTTTGCCCATAATGGCTTTTTGCCGATCCCCGAAATTCAATTTTTGGCTTATGTCCATAATGCTGAAGATCAAATTCGTGGTGAAGCGGCGACCTTATCGTTCTTCTCCAATGGCCAATATACTAACCCTATGGTTATCCGTATTGCCGGTTTAGGCTATCAAAAGGGCTTTGGTGGCCATTTCCATAATGATAATTCCTTCGCGGTGTTTCGTGATATTCCTGGAATTATTATTGCTTGTCCTTCAAACGGAGCCGATGCGGTAGAAATGATGCGCACTAGCGTTAAATTAGCGCAACAACAACAGCGTATCGTGGTGTTTCTTGAGCCTATAGCCCTATATATGACCAAAGATTTACACCAAGAAGGGGATGGGTTATGGACATCAAACTATGTCACCCCAGCGTCAGCCGATAACACAATAAATCAACAGATCAGTGTGTATGGTGAAGGTTGTGATGTGTGTATTATATCTTATGGTAATGGTTATTACCTTGCCCGCCAGGCGGAAAAATTATTAGCAGCACAAGACATCAATTGTCGAGTCATTGATTTACGTTGGTTAGCGCCATTAGATGAAGCGGCAATTGTGGCGCAAGTAAATCAATGTAAGAAAATTCTTATCGTCGATGAGTGCCGTAAAACGGGCTCAATCAGTGAAGCGTTAGTAACCCTAATTCATGAGCAGGCCAACAATAGCAATGGGGCGAGTAAGATCGCACGGGTTGTTGGCGATGATTGTTTTATTCCATTGGGTAGTGCAGCTTATGAAGTGCTGCCGTCAACCTCAGATATCGTTAAAGCCGCACAACAATTAATGTCAGAGCAAAAGGTTTAGAGTACTTGCCATGAATACAAAAAATACCAAATCGCCCAAAAAAACTGCTGTCGTTATTTGCCCAGGGCGAGGCACTTACAACAAAGAAGAGTTAGGTTATTTAAAGCGCTTGCATCATGATAAACCTGAGCTTATTGCCATCATCGATGATTATCGCCAACAACTTGGGCAAATGACCATTACTGAATTGGATAGTATGGATAAATACAGTATGCGTCAGCATACTGCTGGTGAAAATGCTTCGGCTCTTATTTATGCTTGCGCTCTGGCTGATTTTAAAACAATCAATCAAGACGAATATGATATTGTCGCGGTAACCGGTAATTCGATGGGCTGGTATATTGCTTTAGCAGTCGCAGGGGCATTAGATCAGCAGGCGGCAATAGAGTTAATCAATACCATGGGATCAATGATGAAAGATGGTGTGATTGGTGGTCAATTGATTTACCCAATCATCGATGAAAACTGGCAACAGGATAAAAAGCTAGTAGAGCAGGTTATGCTCTGGCTGGCTGAGGCACAACAAGTTGAAAATGCCCAAGTGCATATTTCAATTCACCTGGGCGGTTACCTCGTTTTTGGTGGCAATAAAGTCGGATTGGCGGCTTTACAACAAAAATTACCCGTCATCCAAGACCGTTATCCGATGAATTTATTTAATCATGCGGCTTTTCATACCCCCTTGCTTACCGATGTGGCCATTAAGGCAAAAACGTTATTGGCGCCAGAGTTATTTAACAAACCTAATATTCCGTTAATTGATGGTCAAGGCAAGGTTTGGCAGCCTTACAGCTGTGATATAATTCAGCTCTACCACTACACATTAGGTACACAAGTCGTTGCACCTTATGATTTTAGTAAAGCCATTGAAGTTGCCGTTAAAGAATTTGCCCCAGATAAAGTGATTATTTTAGGGCCAGGTGCTACTTTAGGGGGCGCTGTCGCACAAAGTTTAATTAAACAGCAGTGGTTAGCGTTAAATTCTAAGCTTGATTTTATTAAATTACAAAAATCCGCTCCCTTTATTTTGGCTATGGGGTTAGAAGAGCAACGCCAGCAAGTAATAACTGGAGAATAGAAAAATATTATGGCCGCTGAAAAAAACATTACCCAAGATAATTTTATTCTGGTTTTTAAAGAGTTATTAAAAGAGCAGTCCTATGGCTCGCAGGGGCAGCTAGCGCAAGCACTTAGCGAACGTGGCTTTAATGATATAACTCAAGCAAAAATATCTCGAACTTTGAGTAAATTAGGAGCGGTAAAAAGCCGTAATGTTAATAATAAAGTTAGCTATATTTTACCCGATGAATTGGCATCGCCACGTTCGAGGCAACCAATTTTATCGGTCGTATTGTCGGTGCGGCACAACAAGGTACAAATAATTATTAAAACCGGTATTGGTGGCGCACCTTTAATTGCCCGGATCTTGGATGTGCAAGGCGAGACCATTGGTGTGTTGGGCACGTTAGCAGGTGATGATTGTATTTTGATTGCGCCAACTGATATTAATCGTATTGAAGAAATAACTCAAAATATCAGAAATATACTGGATTTGAACGAGACTATCTAAGCCCTAATTACAACGTTTAGCACGACATTTAATTCGAGTTTAGGTTAATAAAAATCTAGCTTAGTAATAATATACCAAGCTGGATTTGTCAGTTAGTAAGGTGTTTTCTTGAAGTCAGCTTATTTATCAAGCTCATCCAAGGGACGGTATTTAATGCCATGAAATAGACAGTACAATACCGGCACGACTATCAAGGTCAAGACGGTTGCCACACCTAAACCAAACATAACCACCGCAGCCATGGCTTCAAAAAATGCATCAAACAATAGCGGCATCATTCCAAGAATTGTGGTAATTGCAGCCATCCCTACCGGTCTAACCCGACTCACTGTTGACACAAACACGGCTTGGTAGGGCTCGACGC
Organism: uncultured Thalassotalea sp.; assembly: GCA_938075435.1. Taxonomy (GTDB): domain Bacteria; phylum Pseudomonadota; class Gammaproteobacteria; order Enterobacterales; family Alteromonadaceae; genus Thalassotalea_A. The sequence continues at coordinate 21,475 of CALJHL010000021.1, forward strand.
CATTATTTAATTCGGTATTTATTTGATCTAATAACACGATGCCATTTTTAAGTAACATGCCACTTAAACTTAACATACCTAACAGCGCCATAAAGCCAAATGGTTTATCAAGAATGATAAGGCCGGCAACAATACCTATCATTGCTAATGGCACACATGCCCAGATCACCAGTGGTTTTTTTACCGCATTAAAAAGGAATACAGTAATTAAAAACATAAATAAATAGCCCATCGGCAGTGATGAGAAAATTGCATTACTGGCGGTGCTGGAATCGTGATATTCACCGCCCCAAGTAAGTTCATAGCCTACAGGCAATTCTATCGCCTCAATCTGGTCAATCACCCTCTTGCGAAGAGACGTAGCAGTTTCGCCGGTTCTAAAGTCGGGATCGGCCATTAAGGTGATCATTCTTTTTCGATCTCGACGTTGAATAATCGGGTCTTCCCAGACGACATCAATAGAATTAAATAATTGGCGAATCGGGATAAACTGATTATAAAGAGGTGACCATACTTGCAAACCTTCAATAGCACTTGCTCTTTCATCTTCTGACATGCGAGAAACAATTGGCAACAATGACGTGCCTTCACGATATAAACCAATAGTTAACCCGGAAAGGTTCATTTGTAGGGTATTATCAACATCGGCGCGAGTAATGCCTAATCGCCTTGCTTGTACTTCATTGAACTGCGGTTGTAACACTTTAGTGCGTTCGCGCCAATCATGCCTGACATTGACGGTACCTCCAGCTTGATGCAATACCAGTTTAGCTTCGTTAGCGAGCGAACGCAGTATTTTTGTATCGGCTCCAGTAAACTCCACTTCAATTTTTGCCGAAGGTGAAGGGCCAATTTCTAAGCGTTTGAATTTTGTTTGCAACGCCGGATAATTGGTATTGATATATTCCTGTGCCGTGCTCATCGACGGGATGACATCATCAAAACTTTCTACCCTCACCAGCAATTGTGCATAAGCGGCATAACTTCTTTCTGAATCATAAGTTAACATAAAGCGTTGTGCGCCTTTACCTATGGTCGCCGTAACATGATTAACAGCTTGGTAAGTTAGAAACTCTTTTTCAATCCGTTGCGATATGGCTTCTGTTGCTCTTATGTCTGTACCCTCAGGTAGCCAAAGATCGACTAAAAATAAAGGCGTAGTAGAGGGGGGAAAAAATGATTGTTTTACTAAACCAAAGCTACCGATGGCAATGAAAAATAAAGCAACAACGGTAATTATGGTCAGACTCTTAAAACGTAAGCATTTGTCTAAAAAGGCTTTAAAAACCGTAAATAGGGCACCCTGATATGGATCAGACTCTTCACTTTCATCATTTTTCGCGGCATT
>CALJHL010000022.1 GCA_938075435.1 uncultured Thalassotalea sp.
GCAATGGCCTGATAGTTGCTCTGCGGTCTTCACCAATTCACTGTCTTTGTCTTGTGCAAAGGCTGGAGAACTTGGGTGTAGCTCGACCATAGATACACGACCAGGGTATTGCTCAGCAACCGCTTTTAAGGCTGCGCTTAACCACTGAATTAATTCTTCATCCTTTATGCCAGGCAAGGCTCTAAGATCAATGTCGAGATAACAATCACCACATATTCGATTGGCACTATCGCCACCTTTAATGGCGCCAAAATTAAGAGTTGGCTCAGTTACCGAGAAGGATTCATTTTTATAGTTGGCGATTAAGTCTTGTTTGAGCTGCATTAATTTTTCAATGACCACAAACATCACTTCAATCGCATTAACCCCCTTTGCCGGTTGACTCGAATGACCTGATTTACCTTGCACCGAAATACGGTGCGACATATGCCCTTTATGCATAATAATGGGCACTAAATTGGTTGGTTCACCAATCACTGCAACATCAGGCTTTGCTAATTGGCTGGCAATAAAAAAACGAGCACCGGCCATAGTCGTTTCTTCATCAGCGCTCGCTAACACATAAAGAGGTTTTTTTAATTGCTTACTACTAAGGCCTTTGCAGGCTTGTAGTATAAAAGCAAAAAAACCTTTCATATCACAAGTGCCAAGACCGTAAAATTTATCATCGGCGGCTTTAATGGTAAAGGGATCACTCTGCCACCGTTGTTGATCAAATGGCACGGTATCGCTGTGGCCAGAGAGTAACAAACCACCTTCACCATCGCCCAGTTTGGCCAGCAAATTGATTTTACCGCGACTTTCCGGAACCGGTTGTAATGTAATGCTAAAACCCAGCTGTTCAAACCAAGTGGCTAATAGTGTGATCACCCCTTCATTGCTTTGATCTAAAGAGCTAGAGGTTGAGCTGATCGATGGTGTAGCAATCAGTTGTTTCAGTGATTTGGAAAAATCTGGTAGTTTATTCATAATATTTAAATATATTTATGCTAATTTCTTGCATAATTACTCAATAATTGTTATTTTTCAATTTCTAGTGTAATCAACCAAGCCGATTCTGGCTAGTTCTTATTGTTCCCTATTGAATCTAATGGTAATTAGAGTTGGTTGATATGTTGTTTTGATTAAGTTAATCTGCTGTAATGGCGGCATATTAATAATGTTTTATTGAATAGAATTGCAAAAAAGGTAAACAGAGTGAAAGTAGCAATAGTTGGTGCCAGCGGTTATGCCGGAGCAGAATTGGTAGAAATCCTGGGTCAACATGACAAAATTACAGATTTTCAGTTATTAGTATCTGAGCATAGTGAATCGGCGGGCTTATTATTTTCCGACCTCTATCCGCGCATGCAAGGGGTCTGTGATAAAGCTTTACAACCATTTTCTAAAAAGTGGCTTGCTGCAAATCACAACTTAGATGCAGTTTTCTTTGCCACTCCGCACGAATATTCACAGCAATGGGCGAATGAGTTTATTGAGGTTGGCGTTAAAGTTTTTGATTTATCTGGAGCTTTTCGGTTAAACGAAATTACTGATTACCCAAAATATTATGGTTTTGAACATCGCCACCAACAATTATTACAAGATGCGGTATATGGTTTAGCAGAATGGAATAGTGATGCCATTGCCAAAGCGGATATCGTGGCGGTACCTGGCTGCTATCCAACGGCAAGCTTATTGGCGTTAAAACCGATAACCAGCAATGGTTTAAATCAGGCCGATGGCTTAGTGGTAGTTAATGGTATCAGCGGTGTTAGTGGTGCAGGCAGAAAAGCATCCTTAGCAACCAGTTTCAATGAATTAAGTTTAAAAGCTTATAATGTACTGCAACACCGTCATCAACCCGAAATAAGTCAAGAGTGTGGCCAACAAGTCGTCTTTAATCCGCATATCGCTCCTTATAAACGCGGCTTATTATCAACCGTTACTTTACAATTAAAAGCCGGAGTTACTAAACAACAAGTTTCCACGGCATTTCATAACGCTTATGACAATACGCCACTGGTACGGATAAGTAACAGTTGGCCACAAATTGATGATGTTAGCCATACTGCTTTTGCGAGTTTGTTTTGGCAGGTAGATGAAGATAAACAAGTGGTTGTGGTTAGTTGTGCAATTGATAACTTATTAAAAGGTGCGGCTTCACAAGCTATTCAATGCTTTAATTTGGTCAATAAGCTTGATTCTCACTATGCTTTATTAACGGGAAAACAGTAATGATTACCCCTTTAGTTATAAAAATTGGTGGCGCCATTATGGAGTCGGCCAAGGCTTTAAGTAAATTATTTGCGGTGGTAAAAACCTTGCAAGAAAAGCAATATCAGGTGGTGATTGTGCATGGTGGTGGTGGTGTTGTTGATGAACTACTCTCACAAGCGGGCTTTACTAGTAAAAAAGTGGATGGTTTAAGAGTTAGTGAACCTGAACACATGCCGATAATAACAGGTGCTTTAGCTGGTACCGTTAACAAAGCTTTAGTCGCTAGTGCCAATACCCATGGCTTGTCTGCTGTTGGTTTAGCTTTACATGATGGCAATATGATCCAGTGTCGCGCCGCCCAGCCATCTCTTGGTTGTGTCGGTTTGCCAATGCCTGATCAAAGTAACTTTTTAGACAGCGTTATAAACACTGATAATTTAGCGATAATTTCTTCAATTGGTAGCCTAGGTAATGGCCAATTAGTTAATGTCAATGCCGACGATGCTGCAGTGGCAATAAGCCAATTAATTAACGCTGATTTAATATTTTTAACGGATGTTGCCGGCGTAAAAGGCGCTAATGGCGACTACCTAAGCGATTTGAATTTTCAACAAGCACAGCAACTAATTAATGACGGTGTTATCGCTGGTGGCATGGTCGCTAAAGTTAATGCGGCTTTTCGGGCCGCGAATCAATTACGACGAAGTATCGCGGTGGCCAGTTGGAAAACTCCTGAGCAACTTATTGAGTTGCAACAAGGTAAAGTTTTTGGCACCCGCATCCAGCCTAGTTTTTAAGATAACAATAAATTTTTTACAGGATACTTATGTCGTTACAACATTTTTTAGCAGATCAACTGCAAGACAAACAACAATTATTAGCTTTGCTTAAACAAGCTATCGATATTAAAAATAACCCCGATAAATATTCACAAGCGTTAGCGGGCAAGTCGGTTGTGATGCTCTTTGAAAAGCCTTCGTTACGAACTCATATAAGCTTTGATATAGGGATTCAAAAGTTAGGCGGTCATAGCTTATACATTGGTCAACAAAATGGTCAACTGGGTGAGCGAGAACGGGTTAAAGATGTCGCAAAAAACCTGGCTTGTTGGGCAGATGCTATTGTTGCACGGGTATTTAAGCAACAGGTGCTAGAGCAAATGGCAGAACATGCGGGCATCCCAGTAATTAATGCGTTAAGTGATCTCTACCATCCTTGCCAAGCCTTAGCCGATTATATGGCACTAACGGAAACGTTTGGCAGCCTTGAAAAGCTCAACCTAGCTTATATTGGCGATGGTAACAATGTATCCAATTCATTAATGTTAATGGGCAGTATTCTTGGCGTCAATGTTACGGTGATCACGCCAGAAGGATATGAGCCAGACAGTTATTTAGTGGCTAAAGCTCTTCAGTTAGCAGATCAAAGCGGCGCCACGCTAACGATATCAACCAATATTGAAGACGCTAAAAATCAGCAAGTGATATATACCGACACCTGGATTTCTATGGGTGATAGTACTAAAGTTGATGCCATTCTCGCTAAGTTTATGCCGTACCAAATTAATGAGCAGTTAATGGCGAAGTCCGGAGCAACCGCGGTAATGCATTGCCAACCGGCACATTTGGAACAAGAAATTACCACCCAAGTATTTGATTCGGAACAATCGCTTGCCTTTTTACAGGCCGAAAATCGCATGTGGGCACAGAATTCAGTTCTCGTAAGTTTATTTAAATAATTGGCGCTTTGAGTTTAGCTATCGTTAAACAGTAAAGCGACAAATTACCAACACAGAATTTAAAAATTGAGAGTATTAAAATGAGTAAAAAAATTAAAAAAGTTGTATTAGCCTATTCTGGTGGTTTAGATACGTCGGCAATCATTCCATGGTTAAAAGAAAACTATGAAGGTTGTGAAGTTGTCGCCTTTTGCGCTGATGTAGGGCAAGGCGAAGAAGAGTTGGTTGGTATTCAAGAAAAGGCCATCGCGTCTGGTGCTTCTGAATGTCATGTGGTTGATTTAAAAGAAGAGTTTGTTAAAGATTATATTTTTCCAATTCTTAAAACCGGTGCCGTTTACGAAGGGCAGTACTTATTAGGTACTTCAATGGCTCGGCCTGTGATTGCGAAAGCCCATGTCGAAATAGCCTTAAAAGTGGGCGCCGATGCCTTATGCCATGGTTGTACTGGTAAAGGTAATGACCAAGTGCGTTTTGAATCTTGTTTTGCGGCGCTTGCCCCGCAGTTGACGGTGATTGCGCCATGGCGTGAGTGGGATATGGTATCTCGGGAAGATTTATTGGATTATCTCGACGAACGTAATATTGCTTGTTCAGCTTCGCTAACAAAAATTTACAGCCGTGATGCCAATGCTTGGCATATTTCTCATGAAGGTGGTGAATTAGAGGACCCGTGGTGCGAGCCATCCAAAGAAGTTTGGACCATGACCACAGATCCCATCGATGCACCAAATGAGCCAGGTTCGTTAATGTTAAGCTTTGATAAGGGTGAGTTGGTTGCCGTTGATGGTCAAACAATGTCAGCTTATGAGGCTTTAGTTTACTTAAATGAAAAAGCCGGCGCGCATGGCGTTGGTCGTATTGATATCGTTGAAAACCGCTTAGTAGGAATGAAATCTCGAGGTTGTTATGAGACTCCAGGTGGGACGGTAATGATGGCAGCCTATAAAGGGTTAGAGTCATTAATCCTTGATAAAGAGTCTTTAAAATTTCGTGAATCGGTAGCGTTAGAGTATTCGCATGTAATTTATGATGGCCGTTGGTTTACGCCGTTGGCAAAAGCGCAAATGGCAGCAACTAATTCATTTGCACAGCAAGTTACTGGTGATGTAGTGGTCAAACTTTATAAAGGCCAAGCGACAGTCACCCAACGTCGTTCGCCAAATAGCTTGTATTCAGAAGAGTTTGCCACTTTTGGGGCAGAC
>CALJHL010000023.1 GCA_938075435.1 uncultured Thalassotalea sp.
TTACACTGATTTTACTTATTGTGACGTTTATTCATATCAGGCGTAAGCAAATAAAATTATTAGAAAAACAATTGCATTCCGATACGCTGACAAATTTACCAAACAGGCTAGATTTTCAGCGTAGGCTCTCCAACTTAATAGCGACACCTCAGCATAATTTTGCCCTGATTGTTCTCGATTTAGATCGTTTAAAAGAAGTGAACGATCTCTATGGCCATAAGGTGGGAGATGAATACATAAAATTAGCGTCGATTAGAATGCAAGAGAGTCTTAGGTATTATGATTATCTTGCCCGGTTAGGTGGTGACGAATTTGTCATTTTACTGAACCGATTTAAACTCGATGAAGATTTATTTACCGTGGTAAACCGGTTAACCACAAACCTTGCGAATACTTATCAATTTGATGGAATTAGCTTGTTCTGCACTGCAAGTCTCGGGGTGGCGGTTTTTCCTAAAGATGGGACTAACGAACATGAATTATTTATCCATGCTGATAGCGCTATGTATGCAGCGAAAAAAGCAGGAAAGAATCAAGCCTACTTTTTTAACTCAGCGCTCAAGGAGAAATTAAATAAAACCATTAAAATTAAAGCAAACCTTAAAAGTGCATTAACTAACCAAGAATTCGAATTACATTATCAACCTAAGTTAAACCCGAAAACGCGGTCAATAGAAGGCTTGGAAGCATTAATTCGCTGGAATCATCCTATTGAAGGGTTTGTACCGCCGGATCAATTCATTAGTGAAGCAGAAAATAGTGGCCTGATAGTCGAAATAGGTCAATGGGTCATCGAAACTACCTGTGCGCAAGCTGCAGTTTTACATGCCGAAGGTCTTTTAAAAGGCAATGTCGCGGTAAACGTTTCCCCCAAACAATTAAGAACTAATAAGATCTTGCAAGTTGTTACTAACGCGCTGGCGGATAGCGGTCTACCGCCGGAAAAACTTGAATTGGAAATTACCGAGTCTTCTTTAATGGATGAAAGTGATAAAACCTATGAATTATTATTCAACCTAAAAGATTTAGGCGTAAGCATTGCTTTAGATGATTTTGGTACGGGTTACTCATCGTTAAGTTATTTAACAAAATATCCTATATCAACTCTAAAAATTGATCTAAGCATTATTCACTCCGCAGCAAAGCAAGACAGAGCACTTTTAGTTTTACGAAATATATATTCTCTGGCTCATTCAATAAACATGAAAGTGGTTGCTGAAGGTGTTGAAACTGAAGAACAAGCTAGCTTGCTTGTTCGATATGAAAACGACTTGGTACAGGGGTTTTTATATAGCCAGGCAGTTCCTTTTGAAGAGGCTCGGCAGTTATTAATGGATAATGTGTCCAAAAATAAAATTAGCTTTGCCATTTAACTCTATTAAAAAAATGCAATGGTTCACGGCTTTTTCGCTAACCATGCACATACCTTTTAACAAAATAAAATTTATAAAAACTTCACAGTAAATTCATTATTCCTATATGCTTAACCTTATTGTTAATACCTTGCTAGCCATTGAGTAATTTCATGTTTAAACGATTCGAATCTTGGGTAACCGCCTTACCACCAGAAGAACCTTTGCAACCCCCAAAAGGCGTTTACGCCTTTTGTCGCCATTATACTCGTGGCTATGAACTGCCTTTAGTACTGATGTCAATGTTAACCGCTATGCTAGCGGTGCTTGAAGTTTCATTGTTTGGTTTTATGGGGGAATTAGTCGATTTATTGGTAAGTAGCACTCCCGAAACGTTATTTGCTGAGCACGGTATGCGCTTACTGGCAATGACGGTTTTGGTGTTGGTAGTGATCCCGGTTTTGGTGTTATTGCATGCCCTTATTGTTTATCAAGGTTTACTCGGCAATTACCCAATGTCGATTCGTTGGTTAGCACATCGATATTTGCTCAAACAAAGTGTCGCGTTTTATCAAAATGATTTTGCTGGCAGAATTGCCACTAAAGTGATGCAAACCTCACTGGCGGTGCGAGAAACGGTAACCAAATTACTCGATGTGTTAGTTTATATCTTGGTTTATTTTACCTCAATGGTGGTAATGATCGGCAATGCCGATACCTTATTGATGATCCCGATGTTAATTTGGCTCGCTTGTTATATTGCTATTCAATTGAAATTTATACCGACTCTTAAAAAAGTGTCTACCGAGCAAGCTGATGCACGCTCAGGGATGACCGGTCGGATTGTTGACAGTTATACCAATATTGCCACGGTAAAATTGTTTGCTCATACTCAAAAAGAAGCCGACTATGCCAAGCAAAGCATGGAAACGTTTTTACAAACGGTTTATCGACAAATGCGCTTGGTAACCAGCATTAATGTTAGCGTGCAAATTATTAACTACATCCTCGCCTTTAGCATTGCGGCTTTGTCAATTTGGCTGTGGAGTAATAATGTAGTCACCGTCGGCGCCATTGCTATCGCGATAAGTTTGGCATTGCGTTTAAATGGCATGTCGCAATGGATCATGTGGGAGATCAGTTCGTTATTTGAAAATATTGGCACCGTTGCCGATGGCATTAATACCCTGTCTAAACCGATTGAAATTGAAGATGTTATAGGGGCAAAACCGTTAAACGTGAGCGACGGCGTCATCGATTTTAATGAGGTTAGCTTTCACTATGGTGAAAATTTTGGGGTTATTGAACAACTCAATTTGCATATCAAAGCTGGTGAAAAAGTTGGCTTAGTTGGTCGTTCAGGTGCCGGAAAATCAACATTGGTCAATCTATTGATGCGCTTTTATGATGTTGAGCAGGGCACCATTAAAATTGATCAGCAAGACATTACCCAGGTACAACAAGATTCGCTGCGTGAGCATATTGGCATGGTGACTCAGGATACCTCACTGCTGCATCGTTCGGTTCGAGAAAATATTTTATATGGCAATCCAGATGCCAGTGAAGAGCAATTACAGTCAGCCATTGAAAGTGCGCAAGCCACTGATTTTATTAGTTCCCTTACCGATCCTAACGGCAATAAAGGCTTAGATGCTCAAGTTGGTGAGCGTGGTGTTAAACTGTCGGGTGGGCAACGCCAACGAATTGCGATTGCTCGGGTATTACTGAAAAATGCGCCTATCTTATTACTTGATGAAGCAACGTCTGCTTTAGACTCTGAAGTGGAAGCGTCAATTCAACAAAGCTTTTATCAATTAATGACCGGCAAAACCGTTATTGCTATTGCCCATCGCTTATCAACCATAGCCGCTATGGATAGGCTGATTGTTTTGGATGAAGGTAAAATTGTTGAGCAAGGCACCCATCAACAGTTAATCAAATCATCTGGTATTTATGCTCAATTATGGGCTCATCAAACTGGCGGCTTCTTAGGCGTCGATTAGTTTTAAAACTAATTACTAATAATCAAACAGTTAGCACGAATAGCAAGTTAGCTGTTTTTATCGCCCAGTTTCGGCCGCTGCCAGCCGTAATTTTCGTTTTTTAATTATTGTTAAATTTTATTAAAACATTCCTCGTTAAGCTCTTTTTATCCACTAAACTTAATATAATGCAATATTGTTATTAACACAGGGGGATTTAACTTAAGGAGCTTAACATGTTTAAAAAGTCGCGTATTACCGTGTTTTTTGCACTTATTTCATTTATTTCTATTGGCGTCATCGTTTGGTTTGATCAAACTAATGTGTCGTATGAGTTTCGACAAGTAAAAAAAGTGGCACCCAGCCAAACCAACACATTATTAACAATAAATCAGCATATAGTTGACAGTATTCGACCAGCAGAAACCTTTAAATTTCCTATAAAACTCGGCGAGCATGGGCCTATTCAAAGTTTATACTCGGGCCAAAATCAATACCCTTTTTACTGTATGACCTTAAATTCAGACTTAGGGCAGCCGCTAGTGGATAATCAGCAAGGCTATGGCGTACCGGTTTACCAATCTATTGAATTAAAGGAAAAAGTTATTGGTTACAGTAAAGATTGTGCGGTGACTTCGCGCTTAAATTATTACCAAATCGATGCACAGTTAAACATTAGTAAACTCAGCCAACAACAGATACAGCAGCTAGGATCCGCCGCCGCAAACGAAAACGAAAACCAAAACAGTAACATTTTTCGGGTTGAACAAGGTACGATTAACCGCTTTATTTATACCTTGATTATGCCAATAACCGTTACTGAAATTGGCCAGCGCTTGGCACAATCACAATGGAACAAGCGGCTTATTTATCAGTTTAACGGTGGCTCCGGCATAGGTTATCGACAAGGCCGGCAAGTACCGATAAAGCTGATGCAAAGGCAAGTTCAACAATTACTCGATGGTTATGCGGTGATCAGCTCAAGTGGTAATCGAACCAGCTATACCTACAATATGTTGCTTGCGGAAGATACCGCCAGAAGAGTTAAAAAACAGTTTACCAGCTTATATGGTCAACCTTTATATACCGTTGGCATTGGCGGCTCAGGCGGCGGTTTAGCTCAGTATTTAATTGCCCAAAACAGTACCGGTATCTTAGATGGTTTAATTCCGCTGTATTCTTACCCCGATATGATCACCCAAACCACCTATGCGTTAGATTGTGATTTGTTGAACAATTATTTTACCTTTAGAGCAGCTAAAAAACGACATTGGCAGGACTGGAATAAACGCCAATTAATTGAAGGCATGAACGCCATCAATGGCTTTCAGCAACGAGTTGCTTATTTACAGCCTATTAATCAAATAATGGCTGGATTTGTGCCGAGTTTTCCCAAAGGCAATAGTGAATGTATTAATGGTTATTTTGGCTTGTCGAGTTTTATTAATAATCCTAGACAAGGCTTTATTCGCGATTTTTTCCACGCCGATGTTGTTACCCAAACCAAATGGAGTTATTGGCAAGATTTAAAATTGCTACTTGGTGAAGACGCTAATGGTTTTGCTTTATCAACCTGGGACAATGTTGGGGTTCAGTATGGTTTAGCGGCATTGCAAGATAATGCCATTTCGATGACTGAGTTTATCGATATTAATCAAAAAATAGGTGGCTGGAAGCCGCAAAGTACCATGAAGGCAGAATCGATATTAACGCCTTTTGGTCGCAAAATACCGCTGTGGTTGTCTTTGTGGGGCAATCAAAATATTAGTGATGTCGAACATGACATAGCACCGAGACATGCCGGCTCTGTTGCTGCGATGCAAGCCGCTTATCGCTGGGGACAAGTTTTTATTGGCAGAGTTGATTTACCGATCATTGACGTTCGTCACTATTTAGAAGATGAATTAGATATGCATCATGTATCGGCGTCATTTTATTCGAGGTTGCGCATTGAACACGCCAATGGTCATAGCGACAATCATGTCATTTGGATCTCGCATAAAGATCATAATCCAGTCGAAACCGCCTTTAAAATGATGGATGATTGGTTATTACCGCAAAAAAATAAAGCCGCTGATCAGCAAACTAGAGCCAAACCGAATAGCTTACAAGACAGCTGCTTTGCCGCCAATGGTGATATTATTGCTTTTGGTGATAATGTTTGGGACGGCAACTGGAACAATAAAAATAATGGTCCATGTCAAAAAATATATCCCATGTATAGTACCAGTAGGATCCAAGCTGGGGGAGGTTGGTCGGGGGATTTATTTAAATGTGCCTTGATGCCAGTTACCGAGGCTATTAACCAGGGCTTATATGGAAATAACCAGATAACAGACTACTTAGAAATACTTAAGCAGACTTTTCCTGATGGGGTTTGTGATTACCGGCAAACCGATGTTGGCCGGCCAGTAGATCTGTAGAGTCATTAGTTATGGTAATAAAGCAGATATAGTTTGGATTAGCGATAGTGATTGTTTAAACTTGTAATGGTTTTTATTCACCACTCGCTAAATTTAATTGTTAACAACAAAGGCTTACACATGAACCAATCTTCTGCTTATGCTATCGGTGATACCGGGCAAAAATGGGGCGCTACAGAAAAACAAGCATGGCTGAGTATGCAGCAAGTTAAACGCTCTTATCAGCAACAAGTTGTTAGTAAAATAGCAGCGTTGAAGACTCACTTTACTGTCGAGCAATATGGTGAGCTTAGCTATAGCAGTAAACAATATCCTTTGTTTGTGGTTAAATCTCGAGATTGGCAAGCCAATAAAGCCACTATATTAATCACCGGTGGTGTCCATGGCTATGAAACCAGTGGTGTGCAAGGATCGCTGCGTTTCCTTGAAACGAAAGCACAAGGTTATGCCGAGCATTTTAATATTATTGTCGCACCCTGTATTAGTCCTTGGGGTTATGAAACCATTAATCGTTGGAATCCCGATGCGATTGACCCTAATCGCTCCTTTTATGCTAACAGTCCTGCCGGCGAGTCGGCGGCATTAATGCAATATATGGCGGCTCTGGGGCAAAATATTTATGCTCATATAGATTTGCACGAAACCACCGACACCGATAATAGTGAATTTAGGCCAGCGCTTGCCGCCCGTGATGGCGTGGTAAATAGCAACTGGAACATTCCTGATGGCTTTTATTTAGTTGGCGATAGTGAAAGCCCAGTCGCAGATTTTCAAGCGGCAATAATTGGCGAAGTAAGGCAAATTACCCATATTGCCCCAGCCGACGAAAACGGTAAATTAATTGGCGTTTTGTTAGAGCAAGAAGGTGTTATCAACTATGCAACTAAGGCGCTTGGTTTATGTGCCGGTTTCAGTAATGCAGAATATTGCACAACCACTGAAGTTTACCCTGATAGTGACAAAGTTGATGACGAAAACTGTATTTTGGTGCAAGTGGCAGCAATAACTGGCGGCCTTGATTATTTGCTGCAGCTAGCGAAGAGAATTTAATAGCCAAAGCGAGTAAAGTAACGGACAGTGAATAATGGTAGTTGGTGTTAAGCACGCAGATAAGGAAATGATTTAGCCTTGAAAAAAATTAGCCTTAAACAAGATGAAAATTTGTCATTTCGAGTCAGCCTACAATTACGCCCTCAGGAGTTTCAACAGTTAGACCTGTATTTTTCCCTTCCGGACGAAATGGGCATTAGTGCTCGCACCTTAAGCGAAGAAAATTATTTTTACAGTAGCATTAAGAGTCACAGTTCTTATTATTCTGAACAAGTACATTTACCTTTAGTCAGAAGTCGTTTTATTAGCCAACAAAAAGGTGAGCAAAGTGATTACCGAAGTAATTTAAATTTATTTTCTCATCAGTTCAAAAAAGCCTTAGAAATTGATGCTAAACAAGTCTCAAAAATTGAAGACGGCAATGAGTTTTATCAAAAAACTGCAGAATTGGCTGAGCAAACCCGAACCTTACTTAAAAAATTACGCCGCTATACCCCAGGGGATCAAAAACTCAGTTCTTACTTTGAAAACGTCGATAATTATTTGAGTTGGCAAACCGAACAAGCATTTTTGACCTTGTTAGCACATGGCCCCAAAGGCAGTGAGTACAGTGAGCAACGAGATGCGTTGTTAGGCTTATGTCAGCAAGAAAACAGTTATCGAGTCGACAATCAATACAACTCTCAAGTAACCATAGAAGACCCTAATCGCATAACTAACAAAATGCGTTTACTGCAACGTTTGAGTGAAATTGGTGTGGTGTTTAAACGTCACACCAGTAATTTAAATGCTAATTTAAAACGGCTGGTGCGCGGCGGAATAACCGCAATAATTATGGCTTTTGTTATGGCTATTGTTCTTAATGCACGCTTAGCGTTTACCGAAGTATCTTTAGTATTAATTGCTTTTTTGGGGTTGATTTACGGCATTCGGGAAATATTTAAGGACGATTTAACTCGCTATATTTGGCGTAAAATTCAACATGGCCGGCCTAAATGGCAACACTTATTCACCAATAGTTTAACTAAAAACAAAATTTCCTCGCAAACTATTTGGCTAGAATACATCGGTAAAAAAGAGTTGCCTGAATACGTTGACCGGTTATTAAAAAAACGCCGTAAACAAAATCGGCAAGCGGCACAATTACTGCATTTTCGTTGTGACTCAAAAGTCATTGCTAAAGACTTTATGCCCGGCTTTGAAGAGATCCAAACGCAAATTTTATTTAACTTAACCCCCTTTGTACGTTTCTTGAAAAAGGGCGAAGGCCGCTTGTATTCATTTGAAGGTAATAAAATATCGAATCAGGCCGTTGAGCGACGCTATCAAATCACCTTAATATTGGTGCAAAGTAACCGCAAAAATCAGCGCTACCTACAGCGCTTTAAAGTTACCTTAAACCGTTCAAAAATCATTAATATTGAACCGTTACGATCTGAGCAAAATTTTGAATTTGAACAGGAATAAACCTTGCTGCGCACAAACGCAATAGCTTTGCTGGCTTTACAAGGTTTATTCGGTGCGTCAAATGTCTGTCTAAAGCGTACGGTTAAA
>CALJHL010000024.1 GCA_938075435.1 uncultured Thalassotalea sp.
GTGAGATGTTACTGTTGGTGGTCGCTATACCGATGAAGAAAAAGAAGCACAGAGTGTGCAATATCCAACAGAGATTTATACCAATAACCCTAGTACTTGTATGCTACCCGCCGCTGGGGCGTGTTTTCGCCATGACATAAGTGACAAGTTTGATGAAAGTAATTTTTCACCGGTGCTCAATGTACAATTTAGTCCAGATCAAGACTCAATGTACTACGGTAGCATTCGTAAAGGCTTTAAAGCTGGCGGTTTTGATCATTTATTAGTTGCTCAGCAAGATGAAGAAAATATTGACGAACGCTTTGTGTTTGATTCAGAAGAAGTATTGTCATTTGAGTTAGGAGCAAAACTCACCTTAATGGATGGCTCTGCGCAATTTAACGCGGCTATCTATCGCAGTGAATTTGACGATTTACAGCTGGGCGGATTCTTAAATTCCACCGATGTGATCAATACCGTCACCAATGCCGGTTCGGCGGTAACTCAAGGGGTTGAAATGGACTTCCGGTTAAGAGCGACCGATAAATTGACTATATTTACAACCTTAGCCTATTTAGATAGTACCTATGATGAATATGAAAATGCACCATGTTACACCCTGCAAACTCAAGGTTGTGTCGCCGGTAAACAAGATTTAAGTGGCGAAAAACTGCAATTTGCAGCGGATTGGCGTGCATCGGTATCTGCAGAATACTATTGGGAACTGGCTGATAAATTTGAGCTGTTTGGTTCTGCGCAAATGTATTATGTTGATGAGTACCCTCTGCAGGCTGATTTAGATCCTAAATTAGTCGAAGATGGTTACACCAAAATTGACGCACGATTAACCTTAGTACCCAACAATGCAAATTGGGAAGTGTCGTTGATCGTACGTAACTTAACCGATGAATTTTCAACTAACTATGGTGACGATGTCCCAGCCCAGGCCGGTACGGTATGGCGAAGTGTTGATGCACCTCGCTCAATCGCTTTACAGGGGCGCTATCAGTTTTAGTCAATACTAATTAACCCTAAAGTAGGCATTAAAACTTAGGGCGAAATCAACTGATTTTGCCCTGATTATTTATCAATTCTTGTCGTTTTAAATCAATTTCTGCTGCGCAATAATGCAAGTAATCAATGCGCAGACGAGTATTATTAAGAAACTATTCAAATAGCATCATTACTATGCTTGCTTTGCAATAAATGGAAAATTTATGGAAGTTGCTCTAATGCAAAAAAACAAAATATTTTATGGCTGGTTTAATGTCTTAGCGGCATTTGTCGGTTTGTCATTAAGTTACGCAATGTTTACCGTTTTCTCGTTTGGCGCATTTGTACTGCCATTAGAACAAGAGTTTGGTTGGAGCCGTCAAGAGTTAGCACTCGGTTTAACCATCACAAATATTGCCATTGTTTTTATTTCGCCTTTACTGGGGGGCATTATCGATAAGTTTGGGGTGCGTCCAGTTGTCCTTACCTCTATTGTCTTAATGGGAGTCATGGTTGCCGCCATGAGTCAAATTACGGGCCAAATATGGCAGTTCTATCTTTTATATCTACTCATCCCATTATTCGGTGCCGGTACTCTACCATTAACTTATTCGCGGGTGATGATTTCTTGGTTTTCAAGGCGTCGTGGCTTAGCTTTAGGTATTGCTTTATCAGGATTTGGTGTCGGTGCTGCGGTTATCCCGGTATTAGCACAGTTTCTCATTGAAAACTTTGGCTGGCGTAATGCGTATTTGGGCTTTGCCATTGGCATTTTAACGATTAATTTACCCCTCACTTGGTTACTGTTACGAGAACATCCAACTAAACAAGAGTTAGAACCTGAAATAGGCAAGGTTGCTGATGACAATGCTGCGCAGGTCATAGACCATAATGTTGGTTTAACATTTAAACAAGCGCTTAAAACCCGAACATTTTGGTTAGTTTTCATCTCGTTTTTGTTGATAGGTATTGGCATCACCAGTGTCTTAGCACATCTGATCCCTATTCTCGTCAGCCGTGGCGTTGAGCCTGCGACTGCAGCACTGTGCATGAGTAGTTTAGGGATAGGATTAATTGTTGGCCGTTTGGCTTCTGGTTTTTTAATGGATCGATTTTTTGCGCCATTTATCGCCGCCCTGTTTCTAACTGGGTTGTTTGTTGGCATATTGATCTTAGCCTCAGGAAGTACAGGTTTAATGGTATTCGTTGCCGCAATTTTAATTGGTTTAGCAACAGGCTCTGAAATCAGCGAAATAGCCTATATTGTTAGTCGATATTTTGGTGCCAAGGCCTTTGGTTTAATTTATGGTGTAATGTTTGCCGCCTTCCAGCTGGGCTCCGCCTTTGGAGCCCCCGGTTTGGCGGCTTATTATGATAAATATCATCATTATGAAGGTGCTCTATATACACTTGCTGGAATTGTCGCAGTCGGTACCGTGCTAATGTTGTTTTTAAAGGCCTACCCAAAGTTTGCTAAAACCGAAACTGGCTAACTTTTTAAGAGCGACTTTAAATCTTAACCTGTATTTACCCCTTCGGGTATTATTAAACGCTGAACAAATGTTTGGCGTTTTTTATTTAACTGCGTTATTTATTTAAATTTTCTTATTATCTTTAGCTTGATGATCGAGTATTGTATTGATAATTGTTGGTTGATTAAGTGAACCTGTCTTGATTACAGTGAAATGGAATTGTTATGAGAACTAAATTCTTAGTTTTGTCTTATTTAAAAACGTTGGAAACATTGACCAATGCTGGTCAAATCAATTTAAGCTTCCCAAATAAGTTTGATGCAAATGCACCGCGTCATATTTATCATCAAGAAAGCGGCTTGTTACCTGAATTTGATCCCCAGCAAACCGCGATAAATTTCCCTCCATCTGCAGAGCAAACTGGTGCAGCTTATTATTCTGGCCTGAAGTTCTTTTCAGGCTCAGTTGCCAACTCTATACTTATTCATTGTAATTTACAGGCTCTTGAAAAGCTTACGATAAAGCCTAGTTTTAATGATGAACAGCCTAATCGTCGTGAATTTATCAAAAAGAATAATAGTAATGATGTCTCTTTCTGGTTGGGCTTTACCTTCACCGAAACAATGCCTATTTGGTTATCTGAGCAAATACCAACCAGCACTAATCACGGTATTAGCGAAAACGAATTGACGACGAATAAAAGTTATCAGTTGTTACAATTGCTGCTCACTATAGGGGGAGGGTTAGTCGATCATATTGAAAAATCTAATATGCTGTTGACCGATCCTTTAACATCTTTACCTAGTAGGGTGAAATTTCAACATAATCTCGCTGAGCTCTGTGCCAAATACCCTATGGTGGCAATGTTGTTAGTTAATCCCGCTGATTTTCAACATATTAATCAAAAATTTGGCCATGACAATGGCGATGTCGTTATTAGTGAAATAGCCGATAATTTAAGCCACTACTTACGGGAAAGCGACTTAATAAGCCGCTTTAACAGTGCTCGCTTTGCCATTGCAGTGCCAATAAAGAAAACTGATGACTTAAAATATATTGTCGACAAACTGCAGCTTAAATTATCTGATGCGAAATACTTAAATGGAGCAACTAGCCTAACGTTTCATCTTGGTGGAGCAATCATGGCAAGCGAGCAAGATCTAAAATTTCCTACAGAACAAGCCGCAGAGTTAATCGCCAGAGCTGAGTTAGCCATGTATACCGCACAACAAGAGAATGATACTAACTATGTCCTATGGCACCCTAAAAAGCATGAAAAATATCAACTTAAACATGATCATATCGGAGGTATTTTTACAGCAGATACCGCCAGTGATTATCGTAATATGTTACTGCTATGGGATATTTCTAATATAATTGCCTCTTATAATGATTTTGATTTGCTGTTAAAGAAAGTTTTAAAACGGCTAGCAAAAAACTTTAACTTTAATTTTGGTGGTATTTTACAATGTAATAATACTGACACATTTACCTCAAAAATCATGTTCAAAGTTGCGGGTGAAGGTGAGGCGAATCAAGTTGCAAGCCCGCCACATGCTTTATTAACAGACTTAATTCAAGTGGCTGGTAAACCCAGTCAATTAATTGCAACCCATAAATTAGTTAAAGATCAGCATCTGATCTTAATGGCACCATTTAATGAAAGGTTGCAGGGAGCTTTTTATCTTATCGGTGAACCCTGCAAACTCAAGTTAACCGTCGATAGCCAATTATTATTAACGGCGCTAGCCAAACAAGTGGGTCGAGCTTTTGCAAGAGCGAGTATGGAAGAACAGTTAAAACAACAGCTTAGCTCGCAAAAGCAAAAGTTACAAATCGCCTTAGATGAGCTAAAACAAACCGTTCAAACCAGTAATGTTTATTACCGTTCTACAGTGATGCAAAAATTAATGAAACAAGCGCAACGGGCCTCTTTAACCGATACTACCACTTTAGTTATTGGTGAAAGCGGCACGGGTAAAGAGCGTTTAGTGCATGCCATCCATCAAATGGGCAATAAAGCCGATAAACCATTAGTCATTGTTGACTGCAGTGCAATACCAGAAACCCTGATTGAGTCGGAATTATTTGGTCATTCGAAAGGCGCATTTACTGGAGCACAAAATGATTCTAAAGGGAGAATTTTAGAGTCAGCAGGTGGCACCTTGATGCTCGATGAAATTGGAGAGTTACCTTTATTAGTGCAAAGTAAATTATTGCGTTTTGTCCAAGAAAAGCAATTTACCCCCGTTGGTGGCAGCAAAGCGATTAAAGTAGAGGTTAAAATTATTGCGGTTACCAATAGGGAGCTACAAGAAGAAGTGAATCAGGGCCGTTTTCGTCAAGATTTATTTTATCGACTCAATGTTTTGGTATTGCGTACGCCTCCACTGCGGGATCGCTTTGGTGATATAACACTGCTTAGTAAGCATTTCTTAAAGAAATTCAGCATTCAATTTGATGAACCACAAAAACACATTTCTGCGCAAGCGAATAAGGCTATGCAAGACTACTCTTGGCCTGGGAATGTGCGTGAGTTAGAAAATAAATTAATGCAAGCGATGTTATTTTGCGATGAAAGCCAAATTGAATTAACAGATTTAAATTTAACTGAGTCTATTACCAGCCCTAGCCATGTGGTTAATCAGCCAATGTTAACAGCGAGTAGTCATTTGCTCGCAAATGCACCAGAGCCTTTAATTACTCCGGATAATGCATCTACTAAATCCATCGCTGCTATTAGCACTTCACCAAGCTTTTTAGTGGAGATTAAAGTTATACTTACTCAACATATTGACCACGTTTTACAACATTCACTTGCCTTACGGGCGCCAATTGGGCAATGGTTAGAAGACGATTTAATCATTGCCACCTACAACAAGGTCGACAAAAATGCTCGCCAGGCATCTTTACGGTTAGGGGTAGCACACAGCACTTTACGACGTAAAGTTGAAAAAATTAGTCGACAAAATAGCGTGGCGAGCAAGCAACGTACACCAGAATGGACTCTAGTTTTAGAAGCCTTACAACCAGTTGTTGAGGGCAATATATGGCTAGGAGATGATTGCTTGAAGTGCTTCAAAGACATTATTCTTAGTATCGTAATTGAAAAAGTGCCTGAAAATACCAAGTTAGCATCAGCCCTTCTGGGAATAAGTGAACCAACTTTTCATAAATGGAAAAATGAGTTGGTTCAGAAAATTTAGTGTTTATTTTCAATGTATTAGTGATGCAAATAATGTGCTAATTAATGTTGATAAATATATTGATTGATATTTTGGTTTAAAATATGGTGCAATTAGTGGTGTGTTAGTTCGTTATTTTTTTCATTATTTTGATCATTTTTTTGTTTTGCTGATATCAAGCTTATTTGTTTTTTGCTTTAAGTCCTCACTATTCCTATCTCTTATCATCCTTTTTAAACTTTGGCATATTAGTTGCTTATTATATATCAAGTTCAAATGATGCATCGCGGCGATGCCTTTTAAAATAGGATTAATTACATGATCATAAAAATGTTAAAATGGAGAAATATCTTAGTCGCAACAGCGCTAGTTTTATTATCGGTTGCATTTTTGCAGGCACAGACTATTACGGAAAAATCAGACTCATTTATTGTTCAAGGTGCAAGTCATGCCACTATGATAGAAGAAGTAGAACAGGTAGGCGGCACCGTTATTCACTCTTTTAAAGTGATTAAAGCAATTTCGGCGTTATTAACGCCTAGCCAGGTGGCCACCTTAAACAATACTAATCCAATGCTTAGAATGTTTATTGATTCTAAAGTAAACTTAGAAGGTCATTCTGAAACTCTTGATGCGTCCAAACCGCTTAAATTTAAGATTAAAAAGAACAACGTGAATTGGCATGTTAAAAATAATTCCAAAAACGATTACGCCATAGAGCAAGTCGAAATAACTTGGCCCGAAGATAATGGGGCTCTTGTAGATCTTAAAGTTAACGATGTGAATATTATTGAAGACGTTGTTAACGACAGTACTAGCCACACTCATTTAAGCCAAACTATTAATGTTGCTAAAGGCAATAAAATTGCCTTAAAAATGGCTTTTGAAAAAATTAGTTCGGTGAATGATGAAGATTATAGTGTGGTAATTTCCTTCACTGATGGCACAAGTGTTTCGTTAATTAACAAGGCAATGCCGAAACAAGGTAAAAAACGAGATACCTTTTATCCTACCATCGTTCGAGCCAATGAAGCTCATAAACAAGGGATCACTGGTGCAGGTGTAACAGTTGCTGTTATAGACAGTGGTTCAGCTCACAAAAAACAGCTAATTAATGACAGCCAAGACAATAAACGGTTATTTCATACCTTCGATGCCACCAACGATGAAAACCCAAATCAAGCTGCAGACGACAATGGTCATGGTACCCATATAACGAGTATTATTGCTAACAACACCAGTACCTATTCGTTAAGCGGTGAAAAGACAGAAAGTTATAACGGTATAGCTCCAGATGCTAATTTAGTGGTAGTTAAAGCATTTGATAAATACGGTAGCGGTTCTTATTCTGATATTTTACAAGCTATTGAATATGTTGTAGAAAATCGTGAGGAGTTAAACATAAAGGTGTTAAATTTGTCGTTTAGTGCCATCCCTAAAACCTACTATTGGGAAGATCCGGTAAACCAAGCTCTAATGGTCGCTTGGAAAATGGGCATTACCGTGGTTGCCGCCGCGGGTAATCAGGGGCCAGATGCAATGACCATAGGTGTTCCAGGTAACAATCCATATGTTATTACCGTCGGAGCATTATCTGAGAACTATAGCCCAAGTGATGCTAGTGATGATTTTATTACGTCATTTTCGAGTGCGGGTCCTAGTTATGAAGGGTTTGTAAAACCAGAATTGGTAGCCCCTGGAGGTCATATTCAAGGATTACTAAAAAAGGATTCGTATATCGGCGAAACATATCCTTTATACAATGATGGCAATGGCTATTTCACCTTATCTGGTACCTCGCAATCTACCGCGATTACTTCAGGCATTGTGGCCTTGATGTTACAAAATAATCCTAATCTTTCTCCTGACGATATCAAGTGTCGTTTAATGTATTCTGCCAAGGTTGCAGTAACAGATGCCGGTGATTTAGCTTATAGTGTTTTTCAACAAGGTAGTGGTTTAGTTGACGCCATGAGTGCGATTGAAGAGCAAGCCATTAATTGTGCTAATGTTGGCATGGATATCGAACTTGAGATTGCTGGTGAAGAGCACTATGTAGGCCCAGCGCGACGTTATGAAAATGACGGTGATTTCTATGTTGAAGGTACTGAAGGTTTTGCGTGGAATGGCTTGTATAATGATTCGCTGCTTTGGGGTAACACACAATTTATCAGTAATTCGTTATTGTGGGGTCATACTCAATTTAGCAGTGATTCACTATTATGGGGAAATACTCAGTTTACAAATGATTCGCTACTTTGGGGTAATACTCAGTTTATAAGTGAATCGCTATTATGGGGACATACCCAATCGCTATTCTGGGGTCATACCGAATCGCTATTATGGGGTAATACACAATCGCTATTATGGGGTAATACTCAATCACTATTATGGGGTAATACCCAATCACTATTATGGGGCAACACGCAATTTATAGATGAATCTGTATTGTTAGGATTTTATTATTTTGATAGTGAATCGCTATTATGGGGCCATACCCAGTATGACGTTGAATCACTATTATGGGGACACACTCAATTTACCAGTGAATCACTATTATGGGGTCATACGCAATTTATTATGCTCGATTGGGTAGATCAGGAATAATCAGATAATTTACCTTAGTTTATAATGAGTAAAAACAGGCACTTAATCTGCCTGTTTTTTTTGCAAATTGCTATTGTAAAATACATCTTTATCCCACATTTGTACTATACAAATACTAGAGATACTAGTATCGTTAATGTAGACAAATAACAACAATATAAATACTACTAGTGGCCTATATTTCTATTCTTTTTCCTATATTTCAACAACGCTTAAATACCATAATCTTTTGGTTAATAATCTTTTGCCTAATTTTAGTCAGCTTTAAACAACAAGCCGCAGAAAATGATTTATTTTCTAGCCATTCGTCAGAAATAAACTTTAGTCAATTAGATACCGAACGTGATTTATCTAGTCCGGTTATCTTTGCCATCGAACAAGACAGCCTAGGTTATATCTGGATAGCCACTCAAAATGGTTTAAATAGGTATGACGGCGTCAATGTACGCAAATATTTTGCCGATTCTGAAGTTGATAATAGTTTATCAAATAACTGGGTATCCGATGTATATAGCGATAAAGAAGGCCGTTTATGGATAGTGTCCAAAGGAGGTATTAATTTATATCTACCGGAAGAAGATGCTTTTAAGGCGTTCGTTCAAAGTGACAAATACCCCAATTTACCCAAGGGTGGATTTCGAACTATCGCTGAAGGAATAAACGGGGTTTTGTGGTTTGGCAGTGAAACCAATGGCTTGGTCAGTTACGATGTTAAAACTGATAAATTCATGCATTTTAAAACAGACGATAATAATAGTAATAGTTTAAGCAATGATAGAGTTAATGATCTTTTAGTGGATTCCAAAAATCGACTATGGGTTGCCACGAATGGTGGCGGCATTAATGTAAAACTAAATACCAGCAATAACTTTCAGCGAATAAATACCAACAATGAAGTTAACATTCCTAGTGACAAAATCCGCACCTTTTTTGAAGATGACAGTGGTCAAATATGGGTCGGCACTAGTGATGCTGGTTTATTTTCTTTTAACTTATCAACAGGTGTTGTTGAACATTTTTTAAACGATCCTCAGCAGTATAATAGTTTGTGCCACAATGCTATTTATCAAATTCTTGAAGATAACCAAAAGCGCCTGTGGATTGCCACAGAAGACGGTTTATGTGAATTTGATAAACAAAACAAAACGTTTACCCCCCATCGAAAAAATACCGCTCGATTAAATACCCTCATCGATAATCGGGTACATAGCTTATTTCAAGATCAAGGTGGGGTGATTTGGGTCGGTACGTTTAATGGTGTAAGCCGCTGGAATGCCAATTTAACCCCATTTCCTCACGTCAGCAAAGCTTTTGGTTTAGGCCAGCAACTTTCCAGTAACGTGATAACGTCATTCGCTCAAGATAGTGAAAATATTTTGTACATTGGTACTTGGGGAGGAGGGTTAAATTATTTTGACCCTAGCACTCAAAATCTGAGTTTTGAGCTTGCAGATGAAGATAAACCCCATGCCCTGCAAGATGATGGGGTAATGAGCTTATTGGTGGATAGCCAAGATAATTTATGGGTGGGTACGGTTAGAAAAGGGCTGCATAAGCGTAAAAAAGGCGAAACAAATTTTGAAGTTTTTCAATTTGATGAAAATGATGATGCCAGCATTAGTAGTAACGGCATCACCAAAATAATTGAACTAAGTGATGGCACTATCGCGGTATCAACTTATGGCGGCGGCGTTAATTTTTATCAAGGCGATGGAACGTTTATTCGTATGCAACATGACGAAAATAATAGTCAATCACTTACCACCAACAAGGTCCTAGATTTACATGAGGCTGAAGATGGCACCTTGTGGATCGCTACTCATGGTGGGGGGGTAACTCGATATTTTCGCCAGCAAAATTATTTTGTTCATTATCAAAAGGGTATAGAAAAGAACTCCAATGGTTTAATGAGTAACAATATATCTGGACTGCTTGAAACATCACAATACCTTTGGTTTGCTACCCAAGAAAGTGGTGTAGTTCGCCTTAATAAGCAACAGTTGCAAGCCGGTAAGGTCAGATTTGAACATATCACAACCAAAGATGGCTTAGTCAGTAATGCCACTTTTGGAATGTTGGAAGACGCGAATCAAGATATTTGGATCAGCAGCTCCCGTGGCTTGAGCCGTTTAACGCCGACTAACTTAGCAATTTTAAATTTTAATAAAAGTCACGGCTTACAAGGTAATGACTTTAACAGTGGCTCTTATTTTAAAGGCAAAAATGGCCGAATGTATTTTGGCGGCTCAAATGGTTTTAATAGTTTTATGTCTAATGCTAGCCCCATTAACCATCATGATGCGCCGGTAAGATTAACAAAGTTTAGTAAATTTAATAAGGAAGTACCACTACATAAAGCTTTTAAAAATGATGGTGTAATTGAACTGTTATACTCGGAATATTTTGTTGAATTTGAGTTTGCTGCCTTAGATTATACTCAACCCTCTGATAATAAATACCAATATAAAATGGATGGTTTAAATGATAATTGGGTTGAAGCCAACAATAACAGCATTTTATTTTCTTCATTAGATTATGGCGAATATACGTTTCGGGTAAGGGGATCTAATAATGATGGCAAATGGGGTAGTGAAGAGTTGGTTGTTCCTATAACCGTGTTACCGCCACCCTGGCATACCGTTTATGCGTATTTT
>CALJHL010000025.1 GCA_938075435.1 uncultured Thalassotalea sp.
AAGCGACTCAAGATAAAATTGAGAAATCAGGTGGTAAAATAATTAAACCTATATTCCCATTTCCTGGTGGGAGAAGATTTCACTTTAGCGATCCAAATGGAAATGAGTTCGCAGTTTGGTCAGAGTGATTACATAACAAGACCACTGATGGCACAAAAAAGCCCAACAAAACTAGGTTATTGGGTTGGAATATAACTTACTTGTCTAGGCAGCTTAAACTGGCATTACCTTTTTAAAGGGTTTAACCGTTACCGATTTATAAACACCGGCAGCTATGTAGGGATCGGCATCAGCCCAAGTTTGCGCTTGCTCTAAGCTATCAAACTCCAATACTAATAAAGAGCCACTAAAACCTGCTTGGCCAGGATCTTCACTATCTAATATCGGGCAGGGGCCGGCTACAATTAAACGCCCTTGGTCTTGCAGTACCGATAAACGAGCTAAATGTTGCTCGCGTACAGATAAGCGTTTTGCTAAAGAATTTTCTACGTCTTCACTGTAAATTACATATAACATGAGGCTCTCTTTTCGATTTATTGTTGCTGACGGTGTTATTTATCGTTGTTTATATCGCTTACGCTTACAATTTTGTTTTCTTTTTCGTTTTCGTCTGCATCCTGCGGGATATATTTGTATATTGACAAGATAGACACTATTGCAAATACGAAGGTTAAGATTGTTAAGCCAAACACTTTAAAGTTTACCCAAATTTCTTGCTCAAAATTAAAAGCGACATATAAATTTAGGATTGCTAAGGTAATGAAAAAGCCCGCCCAAGCTAAATTGAATTTGCTCCAAATAGCCTCTGGTAGTTGAATTTGCTCTGCCATGAAGCCTTTTAATAAATTCTTTTTAAAGCCGTAATTACTGACTAAAAGAGCCGTGGCAAAGAAGCCATTAATAATGCTAACTTTCCACTTGATAAAGGTGTCGTCGTGAAAAAATATGGTTAAGCCACCAAATACGGCAATTAAACCAAAAAATATCCAATGCCTGTGCAGAATTGGTTTACCAGTAGCTTTCATTACCACAAGATGTAAAGCCGAAGTAACGATTAACGCACCAGTGGCAATAAAGACATCAAACATCTTATAAAAAATAAAAAATATAATTAAAGGTATATATTCAAAAAACGCGACCATTAAGCAGGACACCTAGTCTATTAATAATTACCTTATTCTAACCCGAACCCCAGCATTCTTGCTAGTCACATTGAGCAGCTATTTGTAACGAAAATATTTTTATCGATACGGCCATTACGAGTACCTTCAATTTTTAATCGATGGTTAATATCTTTCCAAGCCCGAACTTTACCGGCAATATTTATTTTTTCGAAGCCTTTAACCGGTAAGTCTTTTTGTAAAAAACTTAATAGTCGCTGATAACTATCCGGTTTGCTGATATCAATAGATAACAAGTCATCGCTTCGATTTTTAAAATAGTGGTTAATTTGGCTTTGATGTTGGTTGTAACATTGTTTTAAAAAGTCATCGTTGTTTATGTTATCTAAGGTAAAAGGCGCAAACTTTTCACTAAAGCAACGCTTGATGTGAGGATTAAAGCCACCATCTTTACGAATCACATTGGTATGCATGCGCTGCAGTAACTGTTTAATTGATGGCACCCATAAATCGAGTTGCCGCTCTAAGTTAATAAATTTGGAGCCCTCAAAGGCCTTATCAAGTAATTGATAATCATTAAATACTGGCGTGTCGGCAATTACTTCGGCGTCGGTTAAGCACTTTTGGGTGTAGCAAGTGTGGGCGACTGTATAACCCATATCAAGCATTGCTAAGCATATGCTGGTAGTTGAAGTGCGTGGTAAGCCGAGGATAAATATTTTTTGAGTTGTCATAATTGTCATTTAATTAATAACAAGCCTAGATTGTCTAGGCTTGTTAAGATTTTAGGTAGTTAGTACCTTAACAGAAGGGTTAAACGTTATAGCCGAACGGGTCATCAATACTATGAGACGGCTCAGTAAACCATTTAGGTCCTTGCTCGGTCATATAGAAATGATCTTCAAGGCGAATACCAAATTCACCGGGCACACAAATCATCGGCTCGTTTGAAAAACACATGCCGGTGGCTAATGGGGTTTTATCACTTAACAACAAGTAAGGCCATTCATGGATATCTAAGCCTATACCGTGGCCAGTGCGATGTGGTAAACCTGGCAGGTTATAATCGGGACCTAAATTAACGCTAGGCAAATAGTCTCTAACTGCCTTATCAATATTCGCACAAGGTTGTCCCAGCTGCGCTGCTTCGAACGCTAAACGTTGCGCTTGCTTTTCGTAATTCCATATTTGAGTTTGTCGCTCATTGGCAGTGCCAAACACATAAGTACGGGTGATATCAGAGTTATATCCCTGTAATTGACAACCGGTATCAATAAGGACAACATCATTTAAATCTAAGCTTTTTGGCTGTGCTACACCATGTGGGTAAGCGGAGTCTTTGCCAAACAACACAATACAAAAATATGAGCCCGCTGGAGCGCCGACGCGTTGGTGAGCTTCATGTATAAATGCTTCAACTGCTTGGGTACTAATGCCCACATGTAAAATACGAGCGACAGCCTTATGTACTACCATCGTCATATCTTTGGCACGTTGTAATAAAGCAATTTCACTGTCAGTTTTTTGCATTCGACAACCGGCAGTAACCGGTTTGGCATCCACTAAATTAAACAGCGGCCCGGCATTTTTTATGCCATTAGCAATAAAAAATTGGGTTGACTCATCAATGGCTAAGTTACCGTCGGTAATCCCAATGCCGGCTAAAGCATCAACTAAGGTTTGGAAGGGACAAACGTGCTCATGCCAAGCGTTTACATTGCCTGATATCGTCATATACTGTTCTAGCGTACTGATTTCAAAATGCGGCGCTATGTATTGGATTTCCCCTTGGGCAGGAATAATCGCGCCAACCATGCGTTCAGAGGCGTACCAACGGGTACCGGTAAAATAATACAAATTTGTGCCCGCATTAATATAGGTGGCGACAATATCGTTGGCCTGCATTAACTGTTGAGCTTTATTAATTCGTAGCGCAAACTCTTCACTAGTGACCGGCGTTACATCCGCGGTCATATTGACCAATTTTGCTAGTTCTATTTCCGCTGTGGAGCCGCCGATACCATTTTTATTCATAATTATTCTACCATTAGAAAACATGAGCACAAGTTAACTAATTTTTCGCTGCATTTACAGTAGTAGTTACAAAAATAGCACAATAATCACTGAATGCATTGTTGCTTAAACTTGGTTTTCAGTAAGATGAGATAACAATTTAACGATAAATTGGATTTATTAGTGAAATTAGCAATAATGAGTAACATCAAACGTGGTGTTTTGCCCTCGTATATGAATTTTAATAATCCGTTACTAAGGAATTAACATGCAGCAATTACTACAACCAACCAAAGTTTGGTCGAGAAAAATAAGGGTATTTCATTGGCTTAATGTGCTTGCTATTTTAACGCTGATTATTTTAGGGCTATTTATTCTAAATGGTAAAGCATTTGGTGTAAGCCAAGATGGCAAAATATTACTAAAAACCATACATACCCTCGCCGGTTATGTATTCATCAGCAATTTATTAATACGAGTATTGTTTGGCTTTATTGGCAAGGGGTATGAAAAATGGGGCAAAACGTTAGCTTTTAATCGAGGCTTTAGTAAAGACTTAAGCCAGCACCTTAAAAATCCAAGTAAAGCCACTAAAGGGCATAACCCGTTGGGTAAGTTAATGATCACTGCCTTGTATTTATTTATGTTGATACAGGGAGTAACTGGGCTAGTCATTACCGGGACCGACATTTATTACCCGCCTTTTGGTCAACATTTCGCAACGTCGATTGCTATCGATAAAAGCCAAATTGATCAAATTAAACCGTATTCTAAAGACAACGTCGATCCACAAGCTTATCAAGCAATGCGCAATTTTAGAGCTCCGTTTATAAAAACTCATGTGTTCAGTTTTTATGCATTAACGATTTTATTGTTATTACATATTTTAGCGGTGATGGTAATGGAGTTAAAAACTCGCAGTTCACTAGTCTCGGCAATGTTTTCAGGTTATAAACATTTGCCGAAAAATAGTGATGACTTGTGATCAACAAGCGGAGCTAAGGTATTTAAGCTAAGGTATCTAAACTCAGGAGAAGCGGCCCCGCATTAATGGACACCTTTAATCTTAATTATAGAGGTGTTTATGAAATATAAATCTCGTAAACAATGCAGCAAACAACTGGCGATTAAAGGTGTATTTGGGGAAACTTTGCCCCTAGATTTCGGCTCGCAGAGATCCTCTTAACGATGAATTTATAGCAGTAAATATGAATAGTATGTTGCAAAAATCGTCCCGATCTATCCTAGTATTCACCTGAAAATTACAATTTGTTTCAATTTGAAATTTAACCTTAACTCCTTCTATAATTACTAACATTAATAGAATCAAGTGATTGATGGAATTCAGGGCGTTTTTCAATTTTTATAAAGTTGTACAAAATTACAATTTAAGGCTTTTTTTCGACTTGTGAGTGTATTATCATAGGAAGCATTAATTAACAGGGCGAATTAATGTCTGTATTAGACAATAGATTCGAATCGCTCAGTGATCATACTCACACAAAATTAGATAGAGGTTTAACATGGCAGTAACCAACCATAAAACTCGCAACAACATCATTTTCTGGTCCTTTATGGGCGCGGCACAAATAATTGCATTTGTGTTATTCAAAGAGCTGGCAGATTTAAGCCAATGGGTTATACAGGGCTCTAGAGAAGCTACTATGTGGGTGTGGTACAACAAAATGCCTTTATCCATTGCCAGTATCGTTACTTTAGTTATTGCTAGTGCCTTTTGGTTTAAAACCAAGGCAGGAGTCGGTAACAAAGGCTTTATTGCGTTATGGTTATTATTTGCTTTTTCCTTTTTTAGTGGAATAATTAACCCTGATTTAATGATGCGCCCTCGTCAAAATGATGCTGTTTTTGTTAATGTGATAGAAGCACAAAAATATGTTAAAGACGATGAAAGCGTTATCGTTTATGAAATAGGTAATAGCGCTAGGGCCCATGCTGATAAACAAGTCCTTCGTCCACACGTTGCTGGCGGAAAAGTAGTTGAAGGTACAGAAGTTGTGATGACCTACTGTGGTTTAACGAATTTAGGTATGGCTTTTATTCCTGAAATTGATGGTCAGCACGTTAATATGGCGCCTATGACTCAATTAGAAAATAACTTAGTGTTATTTGATAGCAATACCAATGAGCCTATCCAACAATTGTGGGGTCAAAATGAGAGTGATGTCATTGCTAAAAATGACCGTGCTATGCAAGAGTATCCAACATTTCGCATGCCATTTGCACAATTCGCACAAGCTTATCCAGACGGTGAAGTATTTATAAACGACTACCTTGTTGAAGGGATGCGAACAGAGTTCTTATCAAACCCGGTTGTTTTTGCTTATGACAGAGCGATGGAATTTATTTTTAAAACTGCGATAGACTTTCAGAAAAATGAAGAAGCGCCAGTATTTCCAACTATCAATCACTTTGATGATCGCTTAGCCAATAAAGCACTTATTTGGGGCTTTAATATTAATGATGATTATGTTGCTTACACTGAAGAGTTTGTAAAAAACAACGATAACTTAGTTAATGTAAAGGTCGGTGGTCAAGATGTGGTGATTGCTTATGATGAGTCGTATCAAAGTTTAGGTGTGTTTTATAACCATACCGGTAACGACATTACAGCAATCGACTTTCGTGGCAACATTGACAGTAATAACAAACTGAAAAGAGTAGAAAATGTTAAGGCCGGAGCATATTGGGTAGTTTGGGCTAATTTCTTCCCAGATACTGCTGTAAACCGCGTTTAAACTGCGTTTGAGTAAAGAAGAAGTCAGCGGTGAATAACGAAATGTAAATTATTAACCCATTTTGCTAAAACCGTTTACCAAACTTGAAATTGATTGAGCATCTGCTATTTCCTATAGCAGATGCTTTTTTTATGGCAGTGAGATAGACATCATGTCCATGGACGGATAGGATTTTACCTGCTATTTTACTCGTTTCGCGGCTTCAATTGCCCTGCGTCTATCTCTGGCTAAAGGTGTAATTGTTGCTTTGAGTTGTTGTTCGAAACCCAAAGCAAAATAGATTTCAGCCATTAAGAAAAAAGGACCAATTAAAAATTGCATTAAATCCTCTATAAACGCCGGCTTAGCTTTTTCATAGTGATGACCAATAAATTGAAAAACCCAACCAATGATAAAAACTACTATGCCAATCGTTAAGGCGTGTTCTAACGGCGAAACTAAATTGGCCAAATATATGTTCGGTAATAAATAAACCAACAAACCTAGGGCCAAGCGCCAATGTAATTTAAAATAATATAATAGCGCTATCGAGAAAAATACCATTGCTGGGGTATAGGTAAAACTCGTTTTAAATAGGCTAATGGTAAAGGAATTTAAACTTAACAATACCGTTATCGCCCAAATGATCAAAGGCACGCCGATAAAATGAGTTTGGATATTTTTTTTATTAAAATGTACGCTTTTATACTGAGACAACTGTTCGACTGCATTCTTCATTAGATTTACTTCAGCAAAGGGCTATAAATCCATGATGGCACATATCACATTTTTGTAAAGACAGCCCACTGGTTAAGGCTAGAAAAAAGGCGATATTTAATAACATAAGGCTGTTAAACAAGATTGCCGTTTTGGCAATCTTGTTTAACAAACGCTAGGCTTTTAAAATGAGTAACTTACTTGCGCAATGACCGCTTCTACACTTTCATATAAATCCATTTCAGTTAATATCCCTGGCTCTTCATAACCCGCATTGGTTGGTGATTGCTGGTAATACTCTAAACGAAATGACAATTCATTGCCGCTTGCCAAGGGCAAGCCGTATTTAAAACCTACAGTGAAAGCATCCATTTCGCCGATACGGTAATCAGCACTAGCAAATTCCGGTAAAGGCTCTGACTCTAATAAAAATGGTCGATAGAATACAGCCGCTTGTTGCATATAATAACGAACATGAGGCTCTATATAACCCTTACCTAACAGCATGTAGTAGCGTATATCAAAGGTATGAGAATCAATTTCCCAATCATCCCACATATAACGATAAGAAAAATCCAGAACCGTATTGGTAAAATGGTATTTAGTTTGCCAATAAACACTTTGCTTGCTGCGCTCGTCCGGACGGGCTTCGTAAAGTTGCTCTTGACTGACCCCAGTTATAGCATCCACCTCCGAAATGACTTTAAATGGGTCGGTCATGTAACCATCAATAATTGCCAAAGAATAATTGAATTGCATGATCATTCGCCGGTTAATAACTTGGGTTAGCCCCAATAAAATATCAATGGTATCTTTGCTATCGTCACTTCCCAAAGTATCCTTATCTATTTCTTCTTCATCGGTTGGGATAAGCATAGGTGTTAGCGGGTTATTAATTCCGCCTTCGGGCTCAATAGTGTCATGCGAATAGGCCAAACCTAAAGAAATTGTGGTATTTTTTTTATTGAAATAGCGGCTAATATTGCCATTAACTCCTAAAGCTAAATAGTCATATTCCTTGGAAAAATGCATACCAGTGCTACCGACATAATCAGCGCTTAATGGTTGTGTCCATTGAGCATTAAATTGGACTCTTGTATCTTTAAAAGTATCATCGAGTGGGGTTTCACCTGGGTCAACAACATAGTTGTCTTCTCCTGATGGTCTTGAAAATGTTTGTGGGTAGGGCTGCGGTACTGCGCCATTCGCCGAAGCTCCAGTTAATGAATCAATGGTAAATTTTAAATTTAAGAAATGTTCGTCATTAAACTCTTTAGTACCTGCGATAATCGCTTCTAAGGCTGTTACTCGGTCAGTTTCACCGTAATACATTAACGCAGTATCAAACTTCCAACTGTTGTCTTGTTCGGCTAAGGCCGGTGTGCCTAGTAAAGAACAAGTTGCTGCACTAAGAACTGCTTTTAGACTTATGTCTTTGCTTAATTGCACCCGCAACCTCCGCCAGCAAAACTACGACCGCCACTAGATGCTTCTTTACTAAAATAAATGTGATCATCTAAGGCCGCGTCAAGAGGCGAAGAGGTTAAAGCCATCTGTTTTTTTGCCAATAAATCTCGTTCCCAAGGTTCAACGCCTAAGCTTGAGCAACCAGAGGCAACCAGTACACTGATGGTAATGATCGATAATTTAAACGTTTTATTCATGAGTCCCTCGATAATTTGTTATTATTCGCGCAATAATCGTTCAATTTGTTGTTGGTATTCGACTTTTTTGCGGTCTATTGTTTAGGATCATAGACCAGATTAGGCGACACCGCATTATCAATCAGCTATTGTTGGGCCAAACGATGACCTGTATCAAACACACAC
The DNA here is from genome assembly GCA_938075435.1 of uncultured Thalassotalea sp. GTDB lineage: Bacteria > Pseudomonadota > Gammaproteobacteria > Enterobacterales > Alteromonadaceae > Thalassotalea_A. The sequence goes on from CALJHL010000025.1 coordinate 8,416, forward strand.
TAATTATGATTAATTCTTGGATCTCATATTTCGCTTAATTGTGAGTTATCCAAGCAGCAAATAAAATTTAAATCATTACAGCAACTTGTTTAGTCGTAATAGCCCCGGTAGGTTTAAATTACAGAATTACTGCCGCTGAACTGTGTGAGAATAGAATAACAATGAGAGTATAAATATAACTATTGGCTTAGATTTTGTTAAAATCAAAATAATGGCCATTTATTTGTTGATTCGTAAATTCTAGCGTGCATTCATTAAGGGAATCTTAAGGATTAATAAAATTGGATTTACTTATGCTAATCATTTAATTTAAACTTGCAGACATTGTTGTTAAATTAAAGCAGCCAGTAAACTAAATGTCAGCGCGGGA
>CALJHL010000026.1 GCA_938075435.1 uncultured Thalassotalea sp.
AAATTGTCGATACCAAATTTATAACCCATTAACCTATATAAATGAAGAATAACAAAATGATCAATAAACAATTTTTTTTAAGTCTAGCTCTGTTACTTTGCAGCAACTTAGCTTATGCCAAAAGCAATACTTCAGTGGATCTAAACGATGCTAATATTCGATTTTTAGGCACTAATTATATTTACCACGACAGCAATAGTGTAAGTTTTACTAGGCACAGCAAAGAAACTTTAGAGAAAAAATCTAAAGAGCTTAATTTTAACCCAATTAAAGCCCAATCAACATCTGGTATTGTGGTGAATTTAGCGACTGACAGTAACAACATTAACTTTAGCTTTATGCCTATTGCACCAATAAATCGTGGCTCTGAGTTTGCACTATATGAAAATAATAGTTTGGTAAAAACCTATAAATTCACCCCTAAACAAAAACGGTTAGCCATTAATTATCAAAGTAAAATCGAGGGTGAAAAAGAATATCGTTTAACCCTACCGAGCTTTACAAACGTAGCCTTAACCGCAATAGAAATTGACCAAAATAGTAAACTAACAACCATCAAAACACCTCGTAAAGGTAAGTATATTGCGATTGGTGATTCAATTACTCATGGTGTTGGCCAAGGCTCGGCAACCCACCTCACCTACCCTTATATTTTAGCGCAAGGCTTAGATTTAGAATTATTTAATCTAGCCGTAGGCGGTGGAAAAGTGTCAATTCCAACGGCTAAAATGCTAAAAGACTTTAGCGATATTGAACTAATCACCATATTAATTGGCTATAACGATTGGAACTCGCCTAGAGCGGATGTAAAGGTTTACCAGCAAAACCTTGAGCAACTCATCGATATAACCCGCAACTTGCACCCTGAAGCGAAGATATATTGCATTACTCCTTTATTTACCAACAAAGAATTATCAAAACATTCAAAAGTATCAATAAAACCTTACCGTCAGGCTGTTATTGATGTTGTTGGTAAAAAACAACACTCTGGCGATACCAACATAGCGCTAATTCATGGTGATAAAATCACTTCAGCGAAAAATTTACGAGAAGATAAACCTACGGATCCAGTACACCTAGGCATTACCGGGGCAAACTTACTGGCAGAAGAATTACTTAATATTATCAAACTGTAAATTAACAACCTGCGCCACCACTCAAACGTTAACAAGGTTTGCTAATAAATAACAAACCTTGTTTTTCTTACTGCAATCACCGAATTTACATAACTTTACCTTTAGAGTTAAAAAATCATATTGACACCGTTGTCAACTATAGTAATCTAAGTAAAAAGAATCATTAGAGACCAACCATGAAAAGCCGAGCTTTAATAAAACTATTAAGTCTAACTCCTCTGTTGTTAAGCTCAATTACATTCGCCGCAGAAGCACCTAAACAAATCAACAATAAGCCGAATGTATTATTTATTATGATTGATGATATGCGGGTAACTTATGGTCCTTACGCAAAGCAAGGGCCGAAAACACCGAATATCGATAAACTCGCCAATAATGGTGTAGCGTTTAATCGAGCCTATAGTAATGTGCCCGTTTGTGGTGCATCACGAGCAAGTATGCTGACTGGCATCTGGGGCAGCAAGGACAGGTTTTTAGCGTTCAACACCGCCGACAAAGATGTGCCGCAGGCGATTAGTTTACCGCAGCATTTTAAAGATAACGGTTACACCACCGTCAGCCTTGGCAAGGTATTTAACAACCAATTTGATAAGAAAGACGGTTGGTCAAAGTCACCTTGGCGTCCTAGCGATAAACACAAGCTTAAAGGTAAAGAAAATAATCGTGCTAATTTAAAACATCGCCATGATTATCAAACCAAAGCCGCTAATGACATTTTTGATAAAGCCAAAAAAAATGGTTTAGCCTATGAACGTGCTGATGTAACAGATTTTAGTTATTTAAATGGCCACATCGCCCAGCAAGCAATGGTTGAATTAGAGCAATTTAAACAAAAAGATCAGCCCTTCTTTTTAGCCGTAGGCTTTAAAAAACCACACTTGCCGTTTAACTCGCCACAAAAATATTGGGATATGTACAAACCGGAAGATTTACCGGTTGCCAGTTCGACAACTCTGCCAAGCTCTGCACCAAAAAAAGCAGGGCATAAATGGGGTGAATTACGTAGTTATTATGATATCCCGGCTAAAGGGCCAATTCCTGCTGACAAAGCGGTTGATTTAGTTCACGGTTATTTTGCTGCTACCAGCTATTCCGACGCACTAGTGGGCAATGTGCTCGATAAACTCAAAGCATTAGAGCTTGATGATAATACCATTATTGTACTTTGGGGTGACCATGGTTGGAGTCTAGGTGAGCATGGATTATGGGCGAAACATTCTTCTTTTAATGTTGCCAATCAAATTCCACTTATTATTAAGGCGCCAGAAGTATTATCAGGTGTAAGCGTCGACAATGTTGCCGGTTCAGTAGACATCTATCCAACTCTTGTCGAGTTAGCTAGCCTGCCAACGATGACAAATGTTGATGGTATAAGCCTGGTACCGCAACTTAAAGACAATAACGCTAAAGGTAAACCTGCAGTATTTAGCCGTTGGAAAGACGCAGACACGATTCGTACCAATCAGTTTCATTACACCGAATGGCGTAGTGTTCAGGGCAAGGTTATCGCTCGTATGATGTATGATCATAAAGCAGATCCTGACGAATTGGTTAATATCGCCGAACAGAAAGAATACCAAACAATCGTTGCAAGTTTGCACCAACAGCTGCAGCAACATATCGATTCAGTAAATAACAAACATTAATTTTTAATTTTCAATTTTCAATTTTCAAAACACTGGGATAACGCAATGAACTTCAAACGTAAAACCGTTGTTGCTACCATACTAAGTGTAGGTTTTTTAGCCTGTACTCAAGCAAATGTTAGCGAAACAAATGCTATTAAAACCTCTCCCCTATCCGAGCGGCACGCTAATGTGGAGCAAAATGTAGAACATTTGTTATCACAACTTACTTTAGAAGAAAAAGTATCTCTTACCCATGCCAATAGTAAATTTGCTATTGCCTCTATCGAACGCTTAGGTATTCATGAAATGTGGATGAGTGATGGCCCGCATGGTGTTCGTCAAGAAGTGTCGAGAGACAGCTGGAAATCGGCTGGTTGGAGTGATGATCAATCCACCTATTTACCGCCACTAACTGCTGTAGCGGCAAGTTGGAATCCTGAAATGGCCAAATTGCACGGTAATGTTTTAGGTAGTGAAGCAAGACACCGTCGCAAAGACGTAATTTTAGGCCCAGGCGTAAACTTAGCAAGATTACCCGTATATGGTCGTAATTTTGAATATTTTGGTGAAGACCCATACCTAGCAAGTACGCTAGTGATCCCCGAAATCAAAGCCATCCAAGCCAACGATGTTGCCGCTAATTTAAAACATTACGCCCTAAATACTCAAGAGTTAAATCGTCACGGAGTAAATGCTAAACCCGATGAACGAACCTTGCGTGAAGTCTACTTACCGGTATTTGAAGCAGGTGTTAAAGAAGGCGGCGTCTATACCATTATGGGTGCATACAATGAGTTTCGAGGCACTAACGCCAATCAAAGCAAACATTTGGTCAACGACATTTTAAAAGGTGAATGGGGCTTTGACGGTGTATTAGTTACCGATTGGGACGTTAACATTAATACCTATGATGCCGCGATGAATGGCCTTGATATTGAAATGGGTACGCGGGTAAAAAGTTATGATGATTACCGTTTTGCCAAGCCGTTTTTAAAAATGTTAAAAGACGGGAAAATTCCAGTTGCAGTATTAGATGATAAAGTTCGTCGCATATTACGAACCCAACTTCGTATTGGCATGATGGACAAGGCGCGTTTATCTGGTCAACGTAATACTCCCGAGCATCGCCAAGCAGCACGTCAAATAGCCGAGCAAGGCATTGTCCTGTTGAAAAACGAAAGTGTATTGCCTTTGCAAAAGAAAGCACTTAAAAATATTTTAGTCCTTGGGCCAAATGCTGACAAGGCCCATGGTGAAGGTGGCGGTTCATCGCAAGTGAAATCGCTTTATGAAGTCACCCCACTACAAGGCTTACAAGCCAAGCTTGGTGATGAGGTAAATATCACTCTGTTACGAGCCAAAAGTGACGATGGAATAATGCCAATTGCCGGTGATTATATTGTTACTCGCCACGCAGGTACTGGTACTCCTGCATGGCAAATTTCCCATTGGCAAGAGAAAAAGCGTAAAAAAGCACTCGCCTGGGCTTGGTTACCAGATTCGGCTTATCAATCAGCAATTGGTGCAGAAGTTGAACACGTAACAATGAAAACTACCATAAAACCACTTAAATCGGGTATTCACCAATTAAAATTATCAACCATTGGTGAATTTAGTTTACGGGTAAATGGTAAAAAAGTGTTGACGCACACTAGCGACGATGGCGAAACATACCTACAAGATCTACACCTTAAAGCCGATAAAGAGTACAAGTTTGTTATTCAATATGATGGCAATAAAAACTTCACCTTAGGCTGGCAGGCACCCGGTAATTTATTTAGTTCGAGCAAAGAGTACATAGCTGCAGCAAAAGCAGCAGATGCTGTTATTTACTTTGGTGGTTTGAGCCATGCTGACGATCGCGAGTCAAAAGATCGTGCCGATATGAAACTACCTAACCTACAAGATGCAGTGATCGCTGATTTAATCGCTGCAAATCCAAATACCATTGTGTTTATTAATGCCGGCTCGGCGGTAGAAATGCCATGGGCTGAAGATGCTAAGGCAATTATGTGGGGTTGGTATGGCGGTATGGAAGCCGGTCATGCTTATGCCGATGCGTTGTTTGGCGATATTAATCCAGGCGGTAAAATGCCAATTACCTTACCAAAAAAGCTAGCCGATACTGCACCAATCGCCTTAAATGATTACAATGCAGAAGAATCATTATACAAAGAAGGCGTATTTATTGGTTACCGTTGGTTTGAGCAGCAAAAAATAGCACCAATATTTCCGTTTGGGCATGGTTTATCTTACACCTCGTTTAGTTTTGATCATATTGAGCTTTCGACCAAGAATATCAAAGCAAATGACACCGTCGATGTAAATGTATCGGTGACGAATACCGGTGACATTGCTGGCGCTGAAGTTGTACAGCTATACCTTAATGATGTCGATGCCAGTGTTGCTCGCCCAGCGAAAGAGCTTAAAGGCTTTAAAAGAGTTTGGTTAAACCCAGGTGAAACTAAAACCGTTACCATGACACTGAAACAACGTGACTTAGCATTTTGGGATATCAATACCAACAATTGGCTGGTTGAACCCGGTGACTTTAAAGTGATGATAGGTTCATCGGTTGCCGATATAAAACTCACCGATAATTTTAATTATCAGTAACATTAGTTAACACTTCGTTAATACATCGTTAATAAAGCCTGAAATGCAACAGTTTCAGGCTTTTCTTTGTTACTCAAATATCAGTAAAAAGTAGCAATAATCTGACTTGTAAAGAAATGTAAAGTTTACCCTTGATAACGATGTCAAATATGTTAGATTACATTATGAACGAAAAATAGATATCGCTTTGAAAAATGAAAAAAGCATATTGAAAATCCAATTTCAGGGGGCAGTGATGAACACAATTAGATCAGCAGGTTTTTCCAAGAAAAAATTAGCATTAGCTATGAGTATCCTATTACCAATTTCAGCTAATGCAGCTGTCGATGAAAATTTTCCGGTGTTGGAGGGGCTTTACTTAAATCATGTTAATTCAGCAACTCCTGGAAAAAATTTACTGGTTAACCCTTCTTTTGATTTATGCGCCAACAATATTGAAGCTGCGGTCTATGTACTTACCGCAAGCGACGTGGTTAAAGATGACTGTACAAAAGATGTCGTTTGGTCTTGGAAAGTTGGCGTAAAAGGCGGGGCTGGTTATTATCCAGAAACCTCTCCCTATAGTCCGCCTAACTACACTCGCCAAACCGCAACCTATAAATATGTGGTTAAAGCTGGTAAAACTGCAGAGTTACGAGCAGGTGTGCAATTAACCGATGTTTCAAAACTGTATATCTCCTACTTTTACCAAACGGCTTCAGATACTGAAATTGTCGGTCACCAAGTTAAACTGGCCTTTAATACCGGCGAAGATGATGCAAGTGAAGTTGTTGCCGAAGAGTTACCGGCAACTACATCTAACACTTGGGTTGAAGGCAATTATATCCACACCTTCGATACCCCTTATACTGGAACAGTAAACGTCCAACTTGTTAATGCTGGTGCCGGTACTGAAAAAATTGTTTTTGATGATCTGTTATTAACAACAGAAACAATTGTTAATCCACCTGCAGCTGATGAAGATCGTGATGGCGACGGTTTTAGCAATGACGATGAAGATGCCGCGGGTAGTGATCCAGATGATGCAGCAAGTATACCTTCGGATCGTGATGGTGATGGTTTTAGTAATGATGACGAGACAGCAAAATCAAGTGATCCTGACGATGCTGCAAGCACCCCCGATAGCCCTGACGCTGACAAAGATGAAGATGGTGTATTAAACGCTAGCGATAAATTTATAGATAATGCGGCAGCATCAATGGATAGCGATGATGATGGCTACCCAGATGAGTTTAACGCTTCTTGTGATACCGCTTGTCAAGATGCCTCTGGTTTAATGCTTGATGCATTTCCTGATGAAGTTGGTGCATATTTAGACATGACGAGTAACGGCTTAGCGGATCAATGTTCAATTGAGCTTACCGGAACTGCGCCTGATGAGTATTGTGGCTCTATTGCCGTTGATTATGATAATGATGAAGATGGCTTTTCAAATGCCGAAGAAATTGCTGGCGGCAGTAATCCAAATAATGCCAGCAGCACTCCTACAGACACAGATAATGATGGCTGGGAAATCGACGTAGATCAGTACCCGGCACTATCGATGTTCAGTCAAGCAACAACTAACTTATTCACAGAATATGGTTTTGATGCAGAATCGAATACCGGAGAGTGGTTAATTTCCGAAACAGCAACCATTGGCCAAACAATTGACCGTAATGGAGAAGAAACAGCAGCATTTAAGCTGACCATTAATAATGGCGAAGTTCGTCTTGACGGGCCAATATTAGAGATTGCAGAAAGCAAAGACGCTAGACTTCTTCGTATTGCAGCTTGGCTTAAAATTGAAGATACAACCGAGCGCTCTGCAACTGACGTACTTGAGAATGCTTTTGTTCGTGCCGGCCTAAAGTATCACGACACTGAAATTAAAGGTGGCGCATTCCCCGGCTATTATGCAAACCAAAAATCCGCTGAAAATATTGTTAAATTAGAAGCTATGTATAACAATGGTTGGGTGTATGTTGAAAGCGAATTTGCAGCAGCAGGAGCTATTTTGTCGGTAAAGCCAAACTTGGTATTAAAAACGTTAGCCGCTGGTGAAGTTACATTATGGGTTGATAATTTTGAAGTAAATTTTGCCGAGTCAACAGATTCAGATGGTGATTTAACTTTAGATGCACTAGACACAGATGATGATAATGACTTAATACTCGATGGTGTCGATGAGTCGCCATTGGGTCCTGATGCACCTGATAGCGATTTAGACGGTATTTTTGATGCCTACGACGATGACATTGATAACGATGCTATCGCCAATGTAAGAGATGACAATTTCACGCCAGTATTTACTCAAGAAATAAGCATTGTAGAAACAGCTGAATCGTTTACGTTGACAGCACAAGCCTATGATCTTGATGATGAAAACATCACATACCGTTGGACTATTTTTACTACCGATATTGCTGAAGATGGCAGTTACCAGGTAATTGAAACGGAACTAACTGAAAGTGGTAACAGCATCGTAATTAATGTGGCGGATTACCCAACAGGCTTCCAAGTTCCAGTATCAGTTGTTGCCATCACTTCTGAAGAATCAGCAATGCAAGAAGCTGTCATTCAAATACCAGGTGAAAAGCTTAACTTTGTACCTAAAATCAATGAAAGCCAACCGACCAGTAATAATGTTAGCAACACCATTACAATAGCTGCAGATGTTTTCGATTTTGATGAAGACGACACCCTAACTTATAGCTGGGCAGTTGACGGTGTAGCCGTAGAAAATGTAACTTCAGAAATAAGCATTAACAATGCTGATTACGCGCCAGGAACTGCGCTAGATATCACCTTAACCGTAACTGATGGCAAAGATAGCGTATCAAACACTTGGAATGTTCTTACCAACAGCTTGCCTGAAGTTAGCATTGATGTCGCCAAAGTTGATAATGATAATACGCTATTTACCATAGCCTATGTTGACGATGAAGGTAATTTAATACCGGGTGTTAACGATGTTGATGGTGATTCATTTAACTACACTTGGACATTAAACGTTGATGGTGTTGAACAACAATTAGATGAAGGCAGTGATACCGGCAGCGAATTAAATATTTTTAAATATGATTACCAAGCTGGTAGCAAGCTAGAAGTAACAGTAACGGTTGTTGACGTAAACCGTCCAGACCATACAGCTTCAGCTACAGAAATGTTAACTCTAGAAGCACCAAATGGCGATAACGATAAAGAAATTTATCCTGAAGGTAATGATGGCGGCGCAACGTGGTGGTTACTTGCACTATTAGTTCCAGCATTTATACGCAGACGTTTTAACAAGTAAAGGCAGTTCAGCACCAGAAAAATATCTGCTACTGAAACTATGATCAGGTCGGGTAGTAAAGCACTAAAGGTTTTATATAAACCAACTACCTAAGTCGATAGGCCGATGTTCGACAAACTAAAAACTCCTTATACGGCAACCCGTAGTTGCAATATAAGGAGTTTTCTTTTATCTGACCCACAAAATTTGTTAGATTTTCTGTTATTGCAGCGAAAAATCCAGTGTTTATTAGCCACTAATTTTCTCTCTTGAGCATTTGAGTAGCGATGTTTAATAAGACGCATTGTGATATTTAATAAGACGGATTGTATAATGTTATTGAATTAACGATGGCAATATTTATGTACTTCATCTACGACAATAAGCAAAATAGCGATTGCTAACAGACTAGACCACTGCGCCAATGACACAGGCGATAACTGCAATAACTCACGAATTCCTGGTGTATACATGGCGCCAATATGAATACCTTGCGCTGCCAACATACCAAAAAGTAGAAATTTATTACCAAAAAAATACTGCTTAAATATCGACAGCTTTTCAGAGCGGCTATTAAGCACATGGACATTTTCAAATAGCACCATTAATAA
>CALJHL010000027.1 GCA_938075435.1 uncultured Thalassotalea sp.
AAGAAACCGTCAATTTAAAAGTCATTCCAGTAAATGGTGGCAAGTGGAGAACTATTTTCACATTCAGTCAGGTTGAATTCGAATTGATACCAGTTTCATTCGTTGATGAAAAGACTTTAGCCGTTTTAACCAACAAAGAAACAGACAAGAAAGTATTACAAAAGTTTGATATTCACACTCAACAACTTGGAGAAATAATTTTTCAGCATCCGAAATATGATCTAAGCGATGCCGATTTTAAAAACATGGGCGAATTAAACTATGTATCATATTTTGAACATGGTGTTAAAAGAAATATTTTTTTCGAAAAAGAAACAAGTAACTTACTCGAAAGAATAAACAAACTGGTTAAAGGACAAGAAGCAAACATTATCGCAAGCTCTAACGATGGTTCTGTTCGGTTAATTTTTGTGCACGGCTCAGACATGCCAGGAAATTTTTTCATTTATGATCAATCAACAGATAAATTTATTGAATTTCTGCAGTTATATCCACAATTGCGGGCAGAAAAATTTGTGCGCTCAACACCAATTAAAGTAAAGCACAATGATTTGGAACTTGAGGCTTTTATTAGCTTTCCCACACAATTGGATCATAAAACCTTGTTAGTAATGCCGCATGGTGGGCCAATTGGTATTTTAGATACCGACCGATTTAACAAGCAAATACAGTATTTAGTAAGTCGCGGATTCAGTGTTCTGCGGGTAAATTTTCGTGGTTCAGCTGGGTTTGGCAAAGCATTTATGAAAAAGGGAGTAGGTGAGTTTGGCAAACTTATTGAGGAAGATATATCTTTAGTGCTAAATGAGGTTTTATCTCAATATAGTTTCGAAAATATTTGTTCAATTGGCGCAAGCTATGGTGGTTACTCTGCGGTGATGTTGGCCATTAAAAATCCGCAATTGTATGATTGTGTGGTTGCCAGTTATGGGGTCTACGATTTACCTTTATTGTTTAACGCAAGTAATTATCGAAGCGGCGAAGATTACGCCAGTATTATCGAAAGATCTGTAGGTGCTTATAGTCAAACATTAGTAAATGAATCGCCTGTTTATTTATATAAACAGTTTAATGCGCCATTGTTACTCATTGCCGGCAAAAACGATAAAATTGCGGCTTTTGAGCACTCTAACCGATTTAAATTACTATTGAATCAAAACAACCACCCGATAGAGACGGTATTTTATAAAAATACAGGCCATGGCCACAACAACTGGGCTTGGGATCATCATGAAGCGGCTTTTGTAACTGATTACTTGTATCGAACTTTAAATTTACCAGCTTTTAAGAAAGAGGAGTTATCAGAGAAAAGTAAAAATGCCTTAAAACAAGATTATCTAGCGTTAGCCGGCGGCTATGACAATAGTTTTAAATTGAAGACTAACCCTGAAAAAGCATTTCAGTTTTATGTACAAGCGGCCGAATTTGGTGATGGGCGTGCGAATTTTAATGTCGCTAGTTATTATCATCGTGGCTTAACCGTTGATAAAAATATGAAAAAGGCTGCCGAATTTTATGAAAAAGCAGGACTGCTAGATTACAGCAATGCTCAGAAAAGACTTGGTCGTATGTATATGGAAGGGGAGTACTTTGAAAAGGATTATTCAAAGGCACTTCACTATCTAGAAAAAGCCAATGACTCGGATGAAAATGCTTTAAATACAATGATGTTAGCTCGTTGGTATTGTATTGTTCCTGTGTCAATTAATAGAGATATTGAGAAATGTCTACATTTAATGAAGGAAGCTAAAGCAACTGATAAAGTAATAAATGCAGTTAGAGACAACTTAGCTTGGATAACTATAGATGCCGATTTAACCCCTGAAGAATTGGCAAAGGTACAACGTTTTGCCATGGACATGTTTGAGCTCGAAGAACTGTCTTTTGACTTGGAAGCTTTAGACTCTGGCTTATTTGAGTTTGTAGAGTCAGAGTCTTATGGCAAACCTGGTGAGTATGTTTTGCAAGATGAGAGCAAACGTATCGCAATTCTTGATACTGATAATAGCTACTTCGGGGTTGGTTTTGAAGTAGATATTGACGGTATAGATAGCTATTTTCAATATACTGCTGTGGTAGGGCGTTGGCACAAAACCAATAGTAATGGTGAAAAAGTAATAGTAGATAATATCTTTATATACGGCGATCCAAAAACTCCATGGTCTTTACGAAGGAATGTGAATTCTGTTGAAGCCGGGGAAATATGGACGTTGGAAATTTATAACTTAAATCAGCAAATGTTGTTTAGCGAGAATTATGAATTTTATCAAGGATAAATATTATCAGTCATGCTGGTAAGTGCAATAATTATTGATTTCATTTAAAGCCACTAGATTAATTAATTTAGTGGCTTGTGTTAGATTTAGATAATGCAGCTAGATTTAATCGCCACAGGTTAAACTAATTAGTTAGCTCACCTCTAAGGTTTTGGCTCATTAAGGTTCTTATTTGTTCAGCCGGTAAGTTTTTACTTAATAAGTAATGTAACTTAGTTAAAGCGGCCTCTAACGTCATATCTTGGCCACTAGTTACATTACACTTACTTAAGGCGTTGCCTGTCGCGTAGCCGCCCATATTAACTTTACCTTTTACACATTGGGTACAATTTACCACAATAATGCCGCGCTCGGTTGCCGCGCTGAGTAAGTCTAATAATTGTTGGTTTTGCGGAGCATTTCCGACACCGTAACTTAATACAATCAATGCTTTAACCGGTTGTTGTATAACGTTTGCAATAAGCTTTACCGAAATACCTGGATATAAATGCACTACACCAATTGGTTGCTCAGTTATATTACTGACTGTTACATCAAGTTCTGACTCGGTTGCAATTTTTCCCTCAATCACACGAATATGTATACCCGCTTCTAGCAAGGGTGGCATATTGGGTGAATCAAAGGCATTAAAGCCATCGGCATACGCTTTGATACTGCGATTGCCGCGAAATAGTTTGTGATTGAAAAATAAGCCCACTTCGGCGATTGGATAGTTCGCTGCGATATATAACGAGTTAAGTAAATTTTCCTGACCATCAGACCGCAGCTGGGCTAGGGGGATCTGTGAGCCTGTGACAATGACAGGTTTAGTTAAGCCTTCTAACATAAACGACAGTGCAGAGCTTGTATAAGCCATGGTATCTGTACCATGCAACACCACAAAGCCATCATAATCTTGATAATTGCATTTAATGTCATCAGCAATACGTTGCCAATCATCAGGTGTCATATTCGAAGAGTCTATTAAAGGCGAGTATTCGTTTATGGTAAACAATGGCATTTCTTGGCGATGAAAGTCGGGCATATTTTTAACAGAATCTGTTAAATGTCCTTTGACCGGGATAAAACCGTTTTCGCTGGCCTTCATACCGATTGTACCGCCAGTATAAGCCACGTATATTTTCTTTCTTTGCATAAACCTTGTCATTTTAGTTAACGTAAAAATAATAAACCCCGCAGAGTGCGGGGTTTATAATAACAACAAATTTAGGAAAGCTTAACTGATTAATTTAATTCACAAGTTAAACAGATTGAATACAGTCCATTTGGATCATTTAAGCGATTAACCTTTTCAAATTCAGCAACTAACTCTCTCACTAAATGCGTTAAGCCGGAATTGTTAATCTGCGCTAAGGTACTATCCTCAGTTGGAAAAAATACCTGGCTATTTTCAAGTAAGCTTTTTAAGAATATATCTTTCGCAGATAATTCTTTTTCAATTAGTAAGGTGTCGTATACGTCTAAACCAGCTCGTTCAGCCGCGGCGATTATCGCTTCATCTAAATTACCTAACTTGTCGACTAAACCTAATTCTTGCGCTTTAGCACCACTCCAAACTCGACCTTGAGCGATACTATCAACTTGCTCTGTAGTCATATTACGGTTTTCAGCAACCATAGAAATAAAGTTTTTATAACCACGGTTAATACTGGCTTGAATAATATTGCCAACATCCGGGTTTAGCGCTCTGGTAACATCTAAACCAGCTAATTCGGTTGTGCCAACGCCATCACTGTGAATACCTAATTTATCTAGGGCTTTTTCAAAGGTAGGGAACATACCAAATATGCCGATTGAACCAGTAATGGTGTTTGGTGATGCCCAAATTTCATTAGCCGATGCTGAGATCCAATAACCACCAGATGCCGCATAAGTGCCCATTGAAGCAATTACCGGTTTACCGGCAGCTTTTATTAACTCAATTTCTTGGCGGATAATTTCAGACGCATAAGCACTGCCGCCACCACTATCAACCCGCAATACTACGGCTTTCACTTTATGATCTAAACGAGCTTTACGAAGTAAGCGAGACGTACTATCGCCGCCAATGGTACCGGCTTTTTGATTTCCATCTAAAATCGTGCCTTTGGCGACTATAACCGCAACTTTATCCGTCATTGGGTTCACTATCGGGAATGGCTGCTTAATAGTCGATAAGTATTCTTTAAAATGAACTTGGCTATAAGAGTGGCCTTTGGCTGATTTACCGACTTTATCAATCATCGCTACCCGTATTTGTTCACGAGTCTGAAGATCATCAATTAAACCATTTTGCATAGCATATTCGGCAAAGCTACCATCAGCTAAATTAATTTTGGCTAACAGGCCAGCAGCGGTTTCATCAAAATTATTTATGTCGATATTTCGTAGAGTGGCGATGTCTTTTTTATAACTAAGCCATAATTGCCCTAACCAGGCCATATTTGCTTCTTTGGCTGCGTCCGACATATCATCGCGAATATAAGGTTCAACTGCAGACTTATAGGTGCCTACTTTAAAAACGTGCTGGGTAATGTTTAATTTATCGAGAGCGGCTTTAAAATAAGTGCGGTAACGACCAAACCCTTCTAACACAACTGCACCATTGGGGTTTAACCAAACTTTATCTGCCTGCGCGGCTAAGTAATATTGGTTTTGAGTAAAGTAATCACCATAAGCGATAACTTCTTTTCCAGACTCTTTAAAATCAGCAATGGCAACGCCGACTTCTTGTAACACATTGAGTCCGGCATTTCTTAGACGTTGAGGGTAGATTACTAACGTTTTAATACGGTCATCGGTTTTGGCACTGGCAATAACCTGTTTTATGTCGGCAATTAAAATTTCAGGGTTTTGCTCTTCATTGCCAAAGGCTTCGGCCATCAAAGCATCAGCGGGATCAACTTCACGTTTTTGCTCTACTATATCGCCTTTTAAATTTAAAACTAGCGCGGTAGAGTCTGTAATAATAACTTTACCGGAATCGTCAAATAGAGCGCTTAATAAGAAAGCGACAAAAATAAAAAATACTAAGTTTAAAAATATTTTTCTCGAAGTATTTAAGAATACCCATAATTTTTTAAACAATTTTTTGATCACACTTGGTTTTTCTGACATATATCCTCACGTCATTATATTAGCTATTGAACTAATCATACCCTGCAATTAAAAAAATATCCTATCCAGATCAGGTTTATTCAAAAATTATTACAATTTAATTTAAATTCCGTAAAAATCTTAGGGTTATCAAACAACGCATGAAATTATTATTCAGCTACAATGGTCTATAGTCATGTAAAAAACAAACTAGAAGTAAAGCTAAAATCAAAAGTAAATAGGAAATTTAGGATATGATAACCTTATATAAGAAGTTTATTAATCTACTACTTAAAGCAGATGCTTTACCGGCAATTTTATTGCGATTATTTCTAGCACCGGTATTTATTATTGCCGGGTACAATAAACTGCAATTAACAAACGGTGATTTAAGTTTAGTCGATCAGCTGATGGCCAAACCAGAAATTGTAAAATGGTTTGGTAACGCGGAGTGGGGCCTTGGTTTACCATATCCCGATATTTTGGCTAATTTAGCTGCCTGGACCGAGTTTTTCGGCGGCTGGTTATTACTTGTTGGCTTAGCTACCCGATTAATTAGCATCCCTTTAATGATCACCATGCTGGTTGCCGCAACAACAGTACATCTTGATAATGGTTGGTACGCAATTACACCAACTAATTCGGCGACGAGTTCTGCCCAAGTTCCTGCTTGGTTGGGAGTTGAAAGCGCCACAGAAAGTCTTGCCAATAGCGATAAGGCCGAGGTTCGGTTAGAACGAATTCGTTCAATAGTTGCTGAAAATGGTGATCCTGACTGGTTGTATGAAACTGGCAATGTAGTGTTATTAAATAACGGCATAGAGTTCGCTGCCACTTATTTTATTATGTTGCTGTCTTTATTTTTCATCGGCGCTGGACGATTAGTTAGCCTTGATTATTGGCTGTCTTCTAGTAAACCGGATGATGGTTAACCTAGCTATACTTAAAGTTGGGCTGATAATACCTAAGGGATCTGTATGATCCCTTAAGTATTATATTTTGAGTCATTCACATATCTTGTTAAAAAATACCTTCATCATACAATTACTGCAGAAGGGCATCGTTTACCAGTATTTTTTTGAATTGGATCATACCAAATGATACAAGAGAGTGCTTTAACTCACTGATATCTTAATGACGGCAGCTGCCATAAAATACCTTTGTGCAGGAGTGATTGGTTAGACCTACTATTACACATACAGCCAAATCATGAAGAAATGACAGCCGGCACCGCCCAGCACAAACAAGTGCCAAATGGCATGGCTAAAGCGAATGCTTTTGCGCACGTAGAAATATCCCCCCAGACCATAAGTCAAGATACCTAGAGCAAGTAAAATTAAACCATTTGTGTTAAGTTGCTGGCTCAATCGATGCAATATTAACACCGATATACCTCCCATGCCGAGGTAAGATAATAAAGATAACGTTTTATATCGCAAACCCAAGGTCAGCTGAAATACGATACCCGCAATTGCAATTGTCCAAACCAGCGCCAGCATGCTGTAGCCAAAACTGCCGTTTAATGTCACCAGCATTAATGGTGTATAAGTTCCAGCAATAAGCAGATAGATTGCGCAATGGTCTAGTAACTGAAATATTTGCTTGGCTTTTTGATTGACGATGGCGTGATACATAGTTGAAGACAGGAACAGAATGATCAGACTGGCTCCATAAATAGCAAAGCTGGTTATACCCAATGCATCTTGTTGGGCAATTGCATAGCTCAATAATAAAGTTAATGCCGCTACACTCAGCAATGCACCTAAGCCATGACTGACGGCATTAGTAATTTCTTCAACAATATCGTAACTGGCATTCGTAACTATAGTTTCTGCTGGTTTCATTTATTTCTCTTTGTTTTCTCTTTAATTCAATTGATAGGGCAATAAAGTTTCAGCGTACACGCGTACACCAAAAGTTGAGCGTAGCAAACATTTAAAGAAATAGGAAGTGGTCTGACCTCAAGCCTGATGGTATGAAACAGTATAAAACATGGAAAAGTGAGTGATTAGTAATTGATACTCGTGAAAAACGTTAAGCAAGCGCGGCCAAGAATTGTTGTCAGCTTTGGATGTCAAAAATTTGTTGAACCTGTCTAAGCATTAGATGCACTACTTTTTAAGCACTTAGGGTATGTTCCTCAATGACACACAGCAGGCGAGTTGAAGGTTTCAATTTACCGAGGCGTATATTTCAATTACTCTATGATAATTACTATTTCCTGCTTTTGAAATATGTTAATTTAGCCAACTACTTTAAATAACAAAACTCAATATATGACTGCTTTAGAATTATTATTACATCGTCAATCTAATGGCTTTTTAACTTCACCGGCACCAAACGAAACTCAATTACAGCAAATTATGGCGGCCGCTAGGGCTGTTCCTGATCATGCCGGTTTGGCGCCCTTCAAATTTCACATTATTAGTGGCGATGGCCTTATACGCCTCAGTGAAATTTATGTTGAGGCATGTAAAGCGAAAAACACCGACCAACTAAAAATTGATAAAGCTACGAAGATGGCTTTTCGTGCGCCGATGACCATTGTGATTAGTAGCAAATTTAAAGACCACCCAAAGGTGCCAGTCCAAGAACAATTAGTCACAGCCGGCTGTGCCAGTCAGGCAATACAAATGGCCGCCCAAGCACAGGGCTATGGAACGATGTGGCGCACTGGTGATATGGCCTACAGCAATATTGTAAAGTCAGGCTTAAATATTGATACTGATGAAGAAATTGTTGGCTTTTTGTATATAGGCACTGAAAGTAAACAGCTTGCCGTTAAAAAGCGTAAAGATGCGGAGCAGTTTATTGAACGTTGGTGTTAGCGTTATTTAAATTTCTGCTTTAGGCTGTATTCGCGCGACTTATCAACATTGTTCTACTCTTGTATTCTATATATATGTCAAGATGTGTCAGGCTATTACAAACTATGTCAACTTGGTATTTCACCGCAGATTAACTGTGTTTTAACTCATTCTAATTTTTATACTATTTATTGTAGATTAACTTGGCGTTAACAAAAAATTAACACCGAGCATGCAATCATGAAATTAACAACCAATGCTTTAAATTCTCCTGCCGCAGTGGCGGTTTCTGTGGCTTTAATCTTACTGGTGGGTTTATTAAGCTTAACAAAACTTCCCGTACAATTATTTCCCGACATTGAAAATCCTCGAATTGCCGTACAAACCTCATGGCGTGCAGCGTCTGTGCAAGAAATTGAATCTGAAATATTAGAGCCGCAAGAGCAAGTGTTACGAGGCATCCCCGGCTTGAAGTCGATGAATGCTTTCGCCAATAGAGGTAATGCTTTTATTAATCTTGAATTTGGCATTGACACTGATATGCAACAAACACTTATGGAAGTGATTAGTCGCATGACCCGAGTTCAATCACAACCAAGAGATGCAACACCACCCAGAGTAATGTTGGGTGGTTTTGGTGGCGGAAATCCGGCGTTAACGTTCTTCTTTTTACAAGCACTGCCTGGCAATGAGCAGGGCATTGAAGCTTATGTCGATTTTGCTGAAGATTCTATTCGGCCTCGCATTGAAGCCATTGAAGGCGTAGCCAGTGTGCAAATGTTTAACGGCCAAAATCGTGAAGAATTGCAAATCCGTTTCGACCCAATAAAAGCGGCAGAATTTGGCATAGAAATACCAAAATTGGTTTCCTTAGTTTCTGGCACGAATGATGTGTCTGGCGGCTTTATAGATGTCGGCCGAAGACAGTACACCTTAAGGTTTAATGGTAAATATGAAGTCGAAGATTTAACTCAGCTTATTCTAGAGTCTCGTAATGGTCGTAATATTAGGTTAGGTGATATTGCTAGTGTTGCGGTAACCACCAGTGACCAGCAAGGTTTGGCTGTGCAAAATGGTAATCCGGCGTTTTCAATGAGAATTGACCGAGTCAGTGGTGCCAATGTGCTAGATACATTAAACCGAGTTAAAAATGAAGTAGAGCTAATTAATAATGAACTATTAGCCGACAAAAAATTGGTGATGATCCAATCCTTCGATGCTTCAGTGTTTATTTATCGAGCCATTAACCTGGTAACCAGTAATTTATTTGTCGGGGTGGTGTTATCGTTGATGGTGTTGTGGTTTTTTATCCGCCGCGCTCGCGCTACCTTTATTATTGCCACTGCCATTCCAATTAGCTTATTAAGTACCTTCTTTGTTTTACAACTTACAGGCCGCTCTTTAAATGTTATTTCACTGGCAGGTCTGGCATTTGCCGTCGGTATGGTACTTGATGCGGCAATTGTGGTGTTGGAAAATATCTTAAGAATGCGCGATAAAGGCTTAAACCTGCATGAAAGCTCTGAGCAAGGGGCAAAGCAAGTGTGGGGCGCTTTACTTGCCTCGACAGCAACAACCGTAGCCATATTTTTACCGGTGTTCTTTTTAAAAGACATAGAAGGGCAGCTATTTGGCGATTTAGCGTTAACCATAGCTATTGCGGTCTCGGTTTCTTTAATTGTTGCGGTAGTGTTACTGCCCGTATTAGCTAAGTACTTTTTAAAACAGCAACCGGT
>CALJHL010000028.1 GCA_938075435.1 uncultured Thalassotalea sp.
CTCGGATCTGTCAGAGTGAGTGGATTGTTCCTCACATAGGCATATCGGTTATACGACTGTAAATCTGTAGGTGCTTGAATTATCGGGTCAGCTTGCAAGAATCTACCCAAAGTAGGATCGTAGATCCGACCGTTCATATGAACAAATCGGCTTCAAATATAACAAAGCCAATTTTTAGTTAATTTGACTAATAAAATAGTTTATTTACTCATACTTTATTTTTGAAATATTAAAACATCAATAATTTCATGTTGTTAAAAAGATGGTGCGGTTCTTGTATACTGTAGGTTATTAACTAATAAACGTACTACTCAGGGAATATAATAATGAAATTAACCAAACTTGCTGCTCTTTTATCTGCGGTATTGATTTTACCCGGCTGTGTCATTCATGTTGGCGCCTCAAGTACCAATGTGCATTTTGAAGAATCATTAAATCTTAACGCCACGCAACTGCAAATGTTGGAAGTTGAATCTGGTAGTGGTGAATTAACTATCACCGGTAAGGAAGGTGTCGATGAAATTAGCGTGGTCGCTAAAATTCATACCACTGAAGATAGAGATTATGTTTTAACATTAACGCAAAATGGCTCGCGAGCGGTATTAACGGCTAAAAACGGTTCGACTAGTGGCATGTGGAATGGTAATTCACCGTCAATCGATTTAATTGTAACCGTACCTAAAAATATGGCGTTAGATATTGTTGATGGCTCAGGCTCAATCCGTATTGCCAATATAAATAATAATGTTGAAATAGATGATGGCTCAGGTGAACTGGCGATAAAAAATATTCAAGGTGATTTAACCATTGAGGATGGCTCTGGCGATCTTGAAATTGCTAATGTCAGTGGCAATGTAAAAATTGACGATGGTTCAGGCGAGTTAATTGTGCAATATATTGCCGGTAGCGTCGATGTTAATGATGGCTCTGGTGACCTGATTATTCGCCATGTCGGTGGTGCAGTAACGATTGATGATGGCTCGGGTGGCATTGATGTACTTGATGCTGGCGGGTTAACCATCACCGAAAGTGGCTCCGGTGGCTTACAAGTAAAAGACATTAAAGGTGAGATGAATATTGATAGTTAATCCTAAAAAGTTTGTAGCAATGCCTAGGTAGCCTGATCTGTCAATCAATCCCTGTATCGCATTGCTGCAAAACTAGATACTGTATTAGCCCTGAACGCTTTGGTGTTCAGGGCTTTTGCTTTCTTAGCGTTTAATTTAAGCATTTGTAAATGCGCTTGTTGTTAACTATATTTGCAGCATCACTAAACCAACGGCTGTGGTATTGATTTAATGAAATGGTTAATCATTTTTATACTGTTGTGGTGCAGTTCTGGACTTAATGCCTTACCGAGTAAGTCTGAAATAAATATTACTGAATGGAAAGTGCCTTGGCCAGACTCCAGACCAAGAGATCCCGCGATCGATTCCAAAGGCAATGTTTGGTTTTGTGGGCAAGTGGGTAATTACATTGGCGTGTTAAATCCAACCACTGGCAAATTTAAGCGCTTCGAATTAGCAGACAATACCAATCCCCATAATTTGCTTGTCGATAGTAATGACTTTATTTGGTATGCCGGAAATCGTAATAATCATATTGGCTTGTTAAACCCTAAAACCGGTGCAATTGAGCAATTTATCATGCCTAGTGATATTGCTATTGATCCCCATACCTTAGTATTTAATTCTACTGAGCAACTTTGGTTTACTGCGCAATGGGGTAATAAGGTTGGATTTTTAAGTCGGCAAACCAAAGCCATTAAATTGATTGGTATGCCAATTGCCAAAGCTCGTCCTTATGGTATTAAAGTGGATCATGATGATGCTGCATGGATTGTGCTGTTTGGCAGTAATCATATTGCTCGGATTGATCCTCAAACATTTGCAGTTGAACTTATCGAGTTAGTTGACCAACAAGAGCGCCCGCGCCGGTTAGAGATAAGCCAAAATAACGATATTTTTTATCTTGATCATAGTCTTGGTTATCTTGGTCGTTATCAAACCAATAGTAAAATGATTAAACGCTGGCTGTTACCCGAAGCTAAAAACGCCAAGCTGTATGGCTCTGCAATCGATAACAATGATAGGGTTTGGTTAGCGTTAACCGGTATGAAGCCAAATAAAATAATTGTATTTGACAGCAAATCACAACAATTTATTGCCTCACGAGCCGTTGCCAGTGGTGGTGGTTCTATTCGCTATATGTATTATCATGGAGAGTCAGATAGCGTTTGGTTCGGTACCGACGCGAATACGATTGGTCGGGCACGATTAAAAAATAACGATTAATTAATGTTTCTATAGCGATTGTAATAAAATTGTTATTTTTGATAACTTTCTGAAAAAAATGATGAAAAAGTGCTTAAGTTACTTATTTAAGGTCATTGATTACACATTGTTACTTGCTTTATTTTCACAAAACGGTATGATGCGCCAACTTTCATCTTCAGTGCCAATTTATGGCTCGAAATGAATGCAGTGGGGTTACTTCCGCCAACTGACTTGCCCAGCTAGTGTTTCTATTAGCTTAAGATCAAAATAGAGTTTTTGATCGCGCCATGAGTCTCCCGGTGGTTAACTCGAAATTTTTCGCAGTTTTATACCATCGACAGACAACATCTCCGTTTTTCTGTGTTTGTATTTTTCTGCCTATTGAGAAAATAAATAAATGACTGAATTAAACAATACCGTTTCTGGTTTTGACGCTTTAGGTTTGCCTAAATTTTTATTAAATACCTTAACTAAAATAGGTTTTACGCAACCAACTCCAATCCAAGCAGAAACTATCCCTTCGTTATTAGCGGGTAGACATGTTCTTGGTGAAGCACAAACCGGTACTGGTAAAACGGCTGCTTTCGGCTTACCAGCCCTTGCTAAACTTGATATGAGCATCCGTAAACCACAAATGATGGTGTTAGCACCAACTCGCGAACTTGCCATGCAAGTTGCTGAAGCAATTGAATCATTTGGTAAAGACATGAAGGGATTGCGTGTCGCAACTCTTTATGGTGGTGCCTCATACGGTACACAGTTATCACAATTAGAAAAAGGTGCGCAAGTTGTTGTTGGTACCCCTGGTCGCTTGATGGACCATTTACGTCGTAAAACATTAAAGCTTGGTGATTTAAGCTTTTGTACACTTGATGAAGCCGATGAAATGTTAAACATGGGTTTCCTTGAAGATATCGAGTGGATCCTTGAGCATTTACCGAAAACTGCGCAAATGGCGTTATTCTCGGCAACTATGCCTCCAGCAATCCGTAAAGTTGCTAACCGCTTTTTAGTTGACCCAGTACATGTAAAAATTGCTGCCGAGAAAAAAGCAAAAGCCAACATTACCCAGTTGGCATGGAAAGTTACCGGTATTAATAAAAATACTGCAATCGAACGTATCGTTGAAACGTTTGATTATGAAGCGATGTTGGTATTCGTACGTACTCGTAACGATACCATTACTGTTTCAGAACAAATTGAACGTTTAGGTTACCCTTGTGCAGCACTTAATGGTGACATGAACCAAGCACAACGTGAACGTACCGTTGAACAATTAAAAAATGGTCAGATTTCTATCTTGATCGCAACTGATGTTGTTGCTCGTGGTTTAGATATTCCTCGTCTTGATTTAGTACTTAACTATGACTTACCTGGTGATAGCGAATCTTACGTGCATCGTATCGGTCGTACCGGTCGTGCTGGTCGTGAAGGCACAGCGATTTCATTTGTACGTCCACGTGAAATGTACAACTTACGTAACTATGAACGCTTAACTGCTGGTACGATTAATACTTTTGAATTACCAACAGTACAAGAGCTTGGTCAAATCCGTATTGAACAGTGTCGTAAGAAGTTAGTTGCGACTGCGCAAAACAAAGATCTTAGTGAAATGCGTACTGCTCTAGAAAAAATGGCTGCAGATTCAGAAGTTGATGTTATTGATTTAGCGGCGGCATTATTGTTTGAAAAACAAATCAAGCAACCGTTCCAACCAAAAGATGATCCTAAGCCACGTCGTGAACGTGCTGAACGTGATTCAGGTGGTCGTGACGATCGCAATAGTCGTGGTCGTGAAGATCGCAACAGCCGAAGGGGTGATTCACGTGGTGAGCGTAGCGAACGTCCACAACGTAGTGAACGTCGTCAATCATCAGGTGCTCGTCCAGATGTCGATTGGCAGTCTTACCGCATTGAAGTTGGTAAAGAACATGGTGCTCGTCCAGGCGATATCGTTGGTGCAATAGCTAACGAAATTTCACTTGATAGTGCTTACATTGGCCAAATCAACTTACACGACAACCATACTATCGTACAGTTACCAAAAGGCATGCCAAAAGATGCTTTTGAACAACTACGCAAGGTTCGTGTTCGTCGTCAACAATTAGATATTACAGTATCTGATGTCGCGGTAGAAAAGCATACTCAGCGTCCAAGAAATGATCGTGCAGTTCGCAATGATCGTCCAGCACGTAATAATTAATAAAAGCCGTTAAAGCTAATTAAGTATTTCGTCTTGTGACACAAAAAAACCAGTGAATATTCACTGGTTTTTTTTTG
>CALJHL010000029.1 GCA_938075435.1 uncultured Thalassotalea sp.
ATCTTTTTGATTGCCTTCGGTATCTAATCCCATATCTCCGGTAATAATACCTTTAACCTGACCGTCTTCGTAAATCACGTCTTGAGCAGGGAACCCTGGGAAAATCTCAACACCCATGCTTTCGGCTTGTTCAGCTAACCAGCGACAAACATTACCCATAGAAACAATGTAGTTACCATCGTTATGCATGGTTTTTGGAACCGAGAAATTAGGCAATTTAATGCCTTTCTCGCTGCTATTTAATAAATATATGTCATCACCGGTCACTTCGGTGTGCAAGGGTGCACCTAATTCTTTCCAATCAGGAAACAATTCAGCTAATGCTCGTGGTTCAAAAACAGCGCCCGATAAAATATGAGCACCAACTTCTGATCCCTTTTCAACGACACACACCATTAATTCTTGGTCTTTTTGTTGTGCCATTTGCATTAATTTTATTGCTGTTGATAAACCTGATGGACCAGCGCCAACAATAACAACATCAAATTCCATAGATTCACGTTCCACGCTAATCCCCTTATTAAATTATTTTATCTATTTTTAGTTGTGCCTTTATAGCATTTTAATAACTGCAAACCTATCCATTTCATGCCATTTTAAAGGCAATTAATACAATAAAATTAAAAAAATGTTAATTCTGTCACCTTGGTAATTGCTAATTTGTAGCTGAGCAAGTAACCTTTCGCTTTATCAAACAAAGTTTTTTGAGTATTCACTTAAAACACTTGTTTTATTTTTACTCGAAAAATACTATGATGTCAAAAAAGACTCATACAAATTTAAATAACTAAACGTTATTGCAAAATGAAAACAAACAGAGGTTGCTATGAAAGTACTTGTTCCTATCAAGCGTGTAATTGACTATAACGTCAAAGTACGTGTAAAGCCTGATAACTCAAATGTTGATTTAACAAACGTAAAAATGGCGATTAACCCATTTTGTGAAATTGCTGTTGAAGAAGCAGTTCGTTTAAAAGAAGCGGGCGTTGCTACAGAAATTATTGCAGTTTCAATTGGCAGCAAAAGTTGTCAGGAACAATTACGTACCGCTTTAGCTTTAGGTGCTGACCGTGCTATTCAAATTGACACTGAATTAACACTTGATTCAATTAACATTGCTAAACTTTTACAAAAAGTTGTTGACGAAGAACAACCACAAATTGTGCTTTTAGGTAAGCAAGCAATTGATTCTGACAACAACCAAACGGGTCAAATGCTGGGTGCTTTAACTAGCATGCCACAAGGTACTTTCGCATCAATTGTTAAAGTTGAAGGCGATAAAGTTAATGTTACTCGTGAAGTAGATGGCGGTTTACAAACTGTTGCTTTAAACCTGCCAGCGATTATCACTACTGACTTACGCTTAAACGAACCACGTTATGCTTCTTTACCGAACATTATGAAAGCGAAACGTAAACCTTTAGTTGTTAAAGCTGCGGAAGAATTTGGCATCGATTTAAGCCCACGTTCAAACTTAGTTAAAGTAACACCTCCTGCCGTACGTGAAGCTGGTGTTATTGTTGAAACAATCGAAGAGTTAGTTGAAAAATTAAGAAATGAAGCGAAGGTGATCTAATGGCTATTTTAGTAATTGCAGAACATGACAATTTAAGCCTTAAGGCTGACACATTAAAAACTGTTGCAGCAGCGGTTGCCATTGGTGGCGATATTAACGTTTTAGTTGCTGGTAGCAACTGTGATGCAGCAGCACAAGAAGCGGCGAAAGCGGCGGGCGTTAGCAAAGTATTAGTCGCTGATAACAGCGCATTTGAGCATCAACTTGCTGAAAACATGGGTTTATTGGTAACTGAACTTGCTGGTGATTACAGCCACATTTTAGCGTCTGCGACCACAACGGGTAAAAACTTTATGCCACGTGTTGCAGCACTTCTTGATGTTGCCCAAATATCTGAAATCATTGCCGTTGAAAGTACTGACACTTTTGTTCGTCCTATTTATGCCGGTAATGCGATTGCAACCGTACAATCTTTGGATGCAACCAAAGTAATTACTGTGCGCTCGACTGGTTTTGATGCGGTTGCCACCGATGGCTCTGCTGAAGTCGTTGCCCTTAGTAATGTTACCGATGCTGGTACATCAGCATTCGTAAATGCTGAACTTACCGTTTCAGAACGTCCAGATCTTGGCGCCGCTAGCGTTGTTATTTCTGGTGGTCGTGGCATGCAAAATGGCGAAAACTTCAAACTATTAGAAGGTATTGCTGACAAACTTGGCGCTGCTATTGGTGCATCTCGTGCCGCTGTAGATGCTGGCTTTGTACCTAACGATATGCAAGTTGGTCAAACAGGTAAAATTGTTGCCCCTGATCTATACATTGCTGTTGGTATTTCTGGTGCGATTCAACATCTTGCCGGTATGAAAGACTCTAAAGTCATTGTTGCTATCAACAAAGATGCTGAAGCACCTATCTTCCAAGTTGCTGATTACGGTATTGTTGCTGATTTGTTCGATGTTCTACCTGAACTAGAAGCCGCTTTATAGCAAGAACCTCAGTACCAGGTGCTAGGTACGAGGTGCTAGGTGCTAAAAAAAGAACCAGTCTCCCGACTGGTTCTTTTTTTTGTAAGCAATTAAGTTGTTAGCATTACTAATTTTCTAAAATTTATTTATAATGGCAACGATTACTATTAGGAGCCAATATGTCATCTCTACACGATCAACTTACTAACCTTGTTTATTCTACCGATGGTGGTCGAGTTAAAGAGGAAAAAGCCCAACAAAAAGTCACTCCCAGTGACGGTTTTGCGCATGTTCGAAGAGAAACTAAAGGCCGTAAAGGTAAAGGCGTTGTGACTATTAGCGGTTTAGGCTTAGAGGCAAAAAAACTCAAAGAGCTCGCTAAAAAACTAAAACAAACCTGTGGAACCGGTGGTACCGTTGTTGGTGAAATAATTGAAATTCAAGGTGATAAGCGCGATGTAATTAAAACCGTTTTAGAAAAAAACGGTTTTAAAGTAAAGTTTATTGGTGGCTAATGAGGCATATTGGCCAATGTTATAGAGCCGTCCATGCACAGCTTAGTAATTCAGTATCGGCATCAACAATTTTAGCTGCAAAGCGATCACCACGATTAACCAAACCAACGCCTTTCGGGGTGCCGGTCATCACTACATCGCCATCTTCAAGAGTTAAAAATGTCGCTAATTCAGCCAGAATATCTTCAGGCTTATACATCATTAATTCTACCTCACCCTGCTGAGTCAGGGTATGGTTAATGGATAGCTCTAACGACAGGCTAGCATTAATTTTATCGATGGCGACAAAATCAGATAAAACCACCGATTGATCAAACGACTTAGCACGCTCCCAAGGTAAGCCTTTTGCTTTTAATTTGGCTTGTAAACCACGTTTGGTTAAATCTAAACCAAAGCCAACAGCAACAAACTTACCGCCTTGATAAAGAAAACACAGCTCACCTTCATAATGTATTGGCTCTTGCAAAAATGAATGTAACTCACCTGAAAGGGCCGAATTAGATTTGTTGAAAATGACCATTTCATCGGGTATTTCATTACCTAACTCATAAATATGTTCGACATAATTACGACCGACACACACTATTTTCGATGGTGCTATGACTTTATTAGCAAAATTAATGGTATTCACGCATGGCCTCTTTAATTATTTTCTGGTTTATTATTCTTGAGTACTAGTTCATCGTATTCTTTAGCATTTAAAATAGCTTCAACAATTATCGGTCCAGCACTGGCAAAAGCGTTATCTAATGCGATTTCGTATTCATTTGGGGTGAAGGCTCTAATGACGGGCACACCAAAGATATTATCGCCGCCAATAGTACCGGACCCGCGAATTGGCGTACCATAAATGGGGTTACTTTTCTTTTCTTGCTTAATACGAATAAGTGCTAGGTCGTTGTCGGTAAATAACACGAAAACAATATGAAGTTGTTCGCGCACCGCTACAGCTAGCTCACCGGCAGTCATTAAGAAACCACCATCACCAATAACCGCACATACCGAGGTATTAGGATTCGTTAATTTAGCGGAAATAGCCGCTGGAATGGCAAAGCCCATGGCTGACCAACCATTGGTCATTATTTGCAAGTCAGGTTGCGGTGTGGGCCATTTCTGACCAATTAGATGAAGGTGGGCACCAACATCACACGTCATTATGCCATCTTCAGGTAATTTATCTCGTAGAATATCTAATGCGACACAGGGACCAAGCGCGCCTTTTATGGAGGTCATTTGCGCAAACATATCGGCTTTACGAGTCGCTACTGCCGATAGATCCCACTTTTTTTCACTAAACTCAAGTTGAGCAAGTTGCTCTACCGTATGTTGGATATCGCCAATGACATCACAAGCTAGGCAATATTCATCAGTATTTAGATCAGTAGCAACGATATCAATACCTATCAAGGAAACATTGGGCATCCAATCTTCATAATTAAACTCAACTTCATCATAGCCAATGCTTAAAACCAAATCGGCTTGTTGATAGGTTTGGGCAACAATATCACTTAAGGCATGAAATAAGACCCCCGCATAACAAGGGTGGCTTTGGCTGATCATACCTTTTGCCATTGGGCTTAGTATTACAGGTAATTTATATTTTTCGGCGAATCGCAGAATTTGAGTTTGCGCGCCACTGGTAACCGCGCGCATACCAAGCACAATCATTGGCTTTTTGGCGTCATTAAATAATTGCTGCATTGTTGCAATTAGATGTTTATCTGCTTTTGCTTGGCCCTTAATTTGATAAGGGCTGTGGTTTTGTACTTGGCTGATTTGTGAACTCATTCCAGCCGGTAAGCCAATATGAACCGGGCCAGGAACACCTGACAAAGCAACTTGTGCCGCATCAAAAATGATCTCTCTAACCTTGTCGGCTTCTAAACGGGTAGTTTTTTTTGTTAACGGCGCAAACAATGCTTGATGGTCGATATTCATTTGTGTAATGCGATGACGTTTATTATCAGCCATTTCATCGGTTAGTGCGATCATCGGCGATCGATCTAAAAAAGCACTGCCGACTCCCGTTGCTAAGTTGGTTGCTCCGGGCCCGAAGGTACCAAAACAGACACCAGGAACTCCGGTAATTCGACCATAAACATCAGCCATAAAACCAGCGCCACCTTCATGGGTGGCCAACACAAATTCAATACCATCGGTGCTACGGATAGCTTCTAAATAGTCAACCCAGCCGCCACTAGGCACGCCAAAAATGTGGGTCACACCTAAATCAATCAAGGCGTCGATTACTTGCTGCGCCACTGTTTTTTTCGTCATCATAAATACCAAATCAAGTCGGTTAGGCCATCAGCACTCAAGTCATAGACTAAAGTGTTCGATAGATCATTCTTGTTGCAACAATAAATAAAAAACTGCCAAATATTAGACTTAACTGGCGTTTATTTAAATTATGGGCAATTTTTGCCCCTAGCGGTGCCATTAATACCGTCATAGGTGAAATTAAGGCAAAGCCAATAAGGTTAACATAACCAAAATTGCCTAAAGGTAGTCTTGGGTCACCAATACCGGAAATAATAAAGCCTATTGCCCCAGGCAAGCTAATGAATAAACCAAACAGAGCTGCGGTGCCAACTGCCCGGTGGATCGGTTGGTTCATTAGGGTTAGTGTTGGCACACTTAAGGTACCACCACCAATTCCAATCATACTGGAGAGGCCACCAATCACGAATGGAGCAATAGGCGCAGTAAAGCCTTTGGGTAAATCGTTTGTCAAAGAGATATGGTCTAATGGTAAAGTCATTTTAATTGCTACCATCAATGCCACAGTAGCGAAAAGCAGCGACAATACTTGGCTTTCAACATAACTTGCTGCTATTGCGCCCAAAAATGCGCCAACTAATATCGCCGGTCCCCATACTTTGATTAAATTAAAATCAACAGCGCCTTTCGCATGATGCGCTTTTGTAGAAGAAATGGAAGTTAAAATGATACAGGCTAAGGAAGTCGCAACGGCAATATGAAGGCGAATTGAGTTATCGACACCATAAACGCCTAACGCGAAATCAAGCACAGGGACAATAACAATGCCGCCACCCACGCCTAAGAGACCAGCAAGAATACCAGCAACAGCACCTGTGACTATCATCATAACCACAAAAGGCAATATTGCTAGCAACATATCCATTAATTATAACCTCAATTTTTTATATTATTTTAAAGCACCTTAACCACACATTATATGGAGAATTTTATCGAGGATATATACAAAAATGATATGCCTTATAATTGTGACTGTTTATTAATGAGTAATTAATCCGATGAATCAAAAAAGTTGATTTTTTATTAACACAGAAGATTAACTTTAGTTATGAAGAAGCACAAGTTTGTGCTGTTTTTTCGGCAAGGCTAATGGCATTTTCCATTCGAATATATAACCTTAAGCAACGAAGAATAATCAGTAATAAACAACTAAATTCAGTCAGCATTAATAAGCCAAACAACCAATAAAATTGATTATATAGCAAGGTAAGTAGTAATGCCAAGCTCGTCAGGATATGTAATTTAAAAAGCAAACGGCCATGCTTGGGAGCTAAGAAGTCATGCATGTTGGGCAAGTGTGCCATTAGGGAAAAGTCCATTAAGCAACGTTGCTGCAGGTGAGTATAGGACAAGAAGGGAATTACTTTTAACAGCATGCCAACGATAATTGCCATGACATAACCATAAATAAATATTGCCGCTAGTAACGTTTCGTATTTAGCCGTTAACCAACCCGGTAGCATTGATTGTGGAACCGTGTAAAGCAGTAAAACCAACACCATAAATACTGTTGCTAGGCGCCAAAAATTAACGCTACTATCTGCTATTTTTCGCTTCCTTAAGGTTAATAAATAACATAAGTAGCCAATAAAGCCGGTATTCAACACCAGCAGTATCATAACGAATAAAGGTTTGCCGCTTGGGATAAAAAACAACGCCAACAAAATAACTGCAATTAGGGTTGGCAGATATTTTCTAATGATTAAGGCAAACTCTGGAGTGACATGGAACATCACAATTATTTGAAAGCTCATGGCAATGATTAACAAAGAAAACCAGCCGGCAAAACCCCAAACGGCATGTAAATCGGTAAAGGCTTTATTCGCGCTGATAAACTCAAAGCCTAAACTTCTAGCTTGCATTAGCAAGCCTAAGATCACGGTCACGAGTAAGGCAATTAGCGCCAAACGAATTGCAATTATGGTGTACCCTTGGCTGAGTTTTTTTATCAATACCGCAGCACAAGCCAAAATGTAAGTAAAAAATCCCGCACCAAGCAAAACTAAAGCGCTGGCTTGCAGTAAATAATTAGGCCAAATAAAGGCAAGAATTAAACACAAGGTGCCAAAACTGTGCAATAGATGACAAGCACTGGCGAGCACTTTTACTTTCGGCAAACCTACCCCACCAACCACCGGCAATATTTGCAATAACGCGCCCATCATGACACTGCTAATAAAACCTAGGGTCAAGCCATGAGTGATGGCTAACATCGACGGATGCCAACGACTTTGCCAAATTTCAGCTGCCGAAAAAAGTATAATAATGGCCACTAAAATAGCAAATAACGCTGCCGAGATAAAATAGCGAAACGCTAAGCTGATGGGCGGTAGTGTACTAAAAGATAAGCCAGAAAAACTCATAACTGGCCTTGCTGTTTAGCATGGTCGAACTTACCTTGCATGATTGGTCGGTAAATATAGATATGAAATTGATGTTCCGCCAAACACTCACAATGATAGCACCAACCGGCATCGATTAACTTGGCATACAAAGGAAAAGGTTCACGGCGATGAAATACTTTTAAGTATTGGCAATCATGCAATTGAGCCAATGCCGTTATTATCTCGGTCATTGGCTGTGGTGGTTCTAATTTACTGACATCTAAATAGATTTGGTGCATATATAAATACTTAGCTGCGTTTATTGCTCACATTGTTGCTGCAATCGCTTGGTCATCGCTTCAGTATTCGCAAGGTTTTGTTGGCACATAGGGTAAAGCATCATTTCTTCTTTCATATTATGCTGTTGCATCAACACCATTAGCGTTTCAGAAAAACCGAGAAAATCATCTTTATTTTTTTCTGCCAGGTTTGCATTTAACGAGGTGATTAAACCGCGCATTTGCTCATGCTCCATTCGCATTACTTGCGTGGGACCTGAGGTCATCCCTGTAGCTTGTTCAAACTCAGGAAAAAGTATCTGCTCTTCGGCTTGCAGGTGTAACTCCAATTCGTCGCAAAATAATTGCCATTGTTGCTCCGCCAGGCTCCAGTCTTGGTTTGCTACGGCAGCTTCAGCGATTGCGAAAATATCATCGCAGTGGCGATGCTTGTGAGTCATGTATTCAGGGATAGCATTCATGGTGAGGTCCTGTCAATTTGAAGAAAAAGTTAATCGGCCGTGATTGTAACGCTTATTTAACCGCTAACTTTGACCTATATTAATTAATGTTAAATTTTAGTGAGTAACACCAAATTTTTATTTTAGCTAGCGTTTGAGTTATGTACGTTCGCGGGTATCAATTGCGCATAAACCGCATAGCTTGCATAGCCAAGTACCGGAAAGACAACAACTAATAACGGTAGAGCTAATACCAAGGTTAAGGTCATGATAGAAACTAGAGTAATTGCCCATTTGAGCATTAACCATTTATGGGAAAATACGGTTTTAACACTTAAATTAACCGCTTTAACAAAATTGAGCTGCTGGTGAATAATTAGTGGTATAGAAAATACCCCAATTAAAAAACCAATAATGGCAGTTACAAAGCCCATCAAACCGCTGTACAACAAATATAAAAACAGCGCGTCTCTTAATTCAGGATCCGTAAAAAATTTTTCGTTTAACGGCAGAGGTTCGATCCCAAAATATAGCCCGTAAATGACTAAAGCATCGGTTATCCAGATAAAGTAACAAATACACAAAATAAAAATTAAGAACCAAATGCCTTTATCATGTGTCGATTTTATTAAGATTAAATCGCTAAACTTCGGCTTCAGGTTTTGTACTAACAAGGCCGCCGCTTGTTGGAAGCCGATGATAAGGATAGGGGCAACTAGAAAAAAGCCGGCTATAAATGGAAAAATCACTAAATCGGCATCAATGCCTAATAACAACCAATAGAGTATGCCGGCGACCAAGCAAAATACACTGCTAAATAGCATGCTGATCCACTTGGTTTGCATAAAGCTTTGCCAGCCAAACGCCAGCCAATGACGAATTGAAAAGGTATCGGCAGATTTATTCATATAATTAAACTTTTATTCGCTAATAAGGTAGTCATATTTACTTTAAATGTTAGCTTATTCTCAATAAATTTTTTATAGCTAGATCAAACTTTCGTTAAAAACAAATACTTTAAATCAGCGGATTTTAAATTGGTATTTTCCACCGTCTTATTTAATCTTATAGCGGCGTAATTTCATTGCTATTTTATTATGCGATACTTGTAAACGCTCCGCTAATTTTCGAGTCGATGGATACAAGGGTAATAAGTCAGCTAACAGCTGTTGCTCAAATTGCTGTTGGGCCTGCTCCCAGTTGCCAACTTGATCACTTTTATAATCAAAATAAACTTGCTGATCGTTGCTTGGCTCGTCATCAAACCGTAATTGTTGTTCGTTAATTTCGCGACTATCCGCCAAGGCAACCACTCGAAACAGCAGATTTTGTAATTGCCTGATATTTCCTGGCCAAGAATACTGAATAAGTTTATTCATGGCAGGACCCGTAATCGTCATTTCGGTTTGATTAACTTGCATCGCGGCATTTTGAATAAAATGATTTACCAAAAGAGGAATATCATCTTTACGTTGTGTTAAGGAAGGTAGCGATAAACTTAATACGTTTAATCGATAATATAAATCTTCACGGAACTTAATCGCTTGATTACCTTGATTGAGATTTTGATGACTGGCACTGATGATCCGCACATTCACTTTACGATCGCTAAGGCCACCGACTCTTCTCAGTTTAAAATCTTGTAAAAAACGCAGTAATTTTGCTTGTAAATACACCGGCATTTCGGCAATTTCATCAAGAAATACCGTACCACCATCGGCCAATTCAAATAAACCAGGTTTACCACCGCTTTGCGCACCAGTAAAGGCCCCTGATGCGTAACCAAATAATTCTGACTCAAGTAAATGCTCTGATAATGCCGCACAGTTGATGGCTAAAAAGGGTTTGCTGGCTCGGTTACCATTGTCATGTAAGGCCCTTGCTAACAGCTCTTTACCGGTACCGGTATCACCCTTTATTAGCACTGGCATATCTAAACTGGCAAAACGCTTCGCCTGGTTTATTACCGCGGTTATTTGTGCTGATTGGCCAATAATACTATCAAAGCTACTGTGTTGGCCTTTCTGTAAGTGCGATAAGTGGCGACCAACATTGCTTAAACTGCGCAACACAATAACAGCACCATTGATGGTGTTTTCACTTTTTACCGGGGTAATATCGGCAAAGTATTGCTTGTTAGCAAAGGTAATTTCTTGGGTAGTCGATTGGCCGGTAAGATATATTCGCAGCCGCTGATCAACAAAGTCGCTTAATGGTTTTGCGATTAATTCTTCTTCTGTTAATCCCAGGGTTTGGGCAGCTGCTTTGTTGGCAACTAAAATGATGCCGTTCTTGTCTATATCAATAATTGGGTCGGGGATCCTAGCTAACAAAACTTGCAATTGCTGCGACTTACGCTCCCCTGGTAATAACTCGATTTGCTGGACCGTTTGGATGCCTGCAATTTTATCTAACTCAGGTTTAATCGTACTAAGGGCTAAATCGTCATCTTTTAATTGTAAATAGGTATGGTATTGGCTAACTTCCATAACTAAAAGATCCCAGCCTTTATTGGCAAATACCGCCAATATTTCTTGAGCTATGCCGACTCTATCATCTGAAGCTATTGCTAAGCGCATAGTAATCCTATTTAAAAATATATCGTAACAATAATATTACACCGTAATATTTTTATTACAAGCGTTTAAGTTTTTACTGAAACCAGACTAGATACTTCAGGGAATTCCGGCGAAGAGGGTCGCGCCTTATAGGTTAGCTGTAATCACCTGTAATAATAATATTACACCTATCAATATCCAAAAACACTAAGCCATTGTATTTGTTGGTTTTATTTATTGGCAAGGTTTTTGCATTATTCAATGTAAAAACAACTTCTGTTAATGAGTAACTGCTCAAAGGCTTAAAATGAAAAAAAACTCTCATATCGATACTCAAGCAATTCATGCGGGACGAATTAATGATGACCAATTTGGCTCGCTAGCAACACCGCTCTATCAAACATCGACTTTTATTTTTAAAGATGCCGAGCAAGGTGCTCAACGCTTTGCTGGAGAACAAGAAGGCTATATTTATACTCGTTTGGGCAACCCAACCACTAGGCAATTCGAACACCGAGTAGCGGCAATGGAAGGCATGGAAGATGCTGCGGCAACAGCCACGGGCATGGGCGCAGTATCGGCAGCGTTATTGGCAAATTTGTCAGCTGGTGACCACCTAGTTTCTTCCAAAGCAGTTTATGGTTGCAGTTATGCGTTAATGGCACATCAACTCACCCGTTTTGGTATTGAAGTCACATTTGTCGATATGGATAAAGCTGAAAACATCACCGCGGCGATCAAAGAAAATACCAAAGTTATTTTCTTAGAAACACCAATTAATCCAAACTTAGTGGTTCTCGATTTAGAAATGATTGGCAAGGTTGCCAAACAACATAATCTTATTTCAATTGTTGATAATACCTTTTTAACGCCAATGCTACAGCGCCCGGTTGAATTTGGCATTGATATCGTTGTTCATAGTGCTACCAAGTATTTAAACGGCCATGGCGACGTGGTAGCCGGTATTGTTTGTGCTAGCGCGGAAATGATCCAGCACATTAAAATGACCGTTCTAAAAGACATTGGCGCCACGATTAGCCCGCATGATGCCTGGTTGATTTTGCGTGGTATGAAAACCTTGCCAATAAGAATGGAACGGCATTGCAAAAGTGCTATGCAGGTTGCTGAGTTTCTTGAGAGTGAGCCCTTGGTTAAAGAAGTTTTTTATCCCGGTTTAAAAAGCCATTCCGGTAATAAGTTTATTGGCAAACAAATGAAAGCTGCCGGCGGTGTTATTGCCTTTGAGATCAATGGCGATATTAATGATGGTGCGCAATTTATTAATCATATGCAATTGTTTAGTATTGCGGTTAGTTTGGGTGATGCCGAATCATTAATACAACACCCAGCTTCTATGACCCACTCGCCTTATACGCAGGAAGAGCGTTTAGA
This sequence comes from uncultured Thalassotalea sp., assembly GCA_938075435.1. GTDB lineage: Bacteria > Pseudomonadota > Gammaproteobacteria > Enterobacterales > Alteromonadaceae > Thalassotalea_A. The sequence continues at coordinate 12,290 of CALJHL010000029.1, forward strand.
TGCCGGTATTAGCGATGGCTTAATTCGCATATCTGTTGGTCTTGAAAGTGTTGACGATATTATTAATGATTTAAAGCAGGCAATAAATAAAATTGCCCGACAACAAGGGGCGGCAAGCTTAAAAAAGGTGGTAAACTTTAGCTAACTTAATTTATCGTGGCGATATTATGTATTGGCATTAAATTTTAGCATAAGTTCCTCTGGTAGAAAAAACTCCTTGTCTTGAGAGGTTAAAGGGCAAGGAACTTTTAAATATATGGCACATAACAGTAAGTCTTCACTATCTCCAGCAAGACCATATAATCGGTCTCCGACAATGGGATAGCCTATATTACTGAGATGCTTTCTGATCTGATGTTTGCGTCCAGTATCAATTTTAATTTGCACTAGCGAACGCTCTTTTAAAGCATCATAAGCTAAAAAACTTACATGACTAACGGCACTTTTTTCATCTATCGGGGTATTAATGGTTAGGGTTGGCGCTGGAGTTTCGGCGGCATCAGCCACTGGGATGCTAAATTCACCATGAACAACCGCTTGATAAATTTTTGCCGTTTGCCGCTCCTCAAATGCCAAGCTTAACGCTCTTGCCGCCGATTTACTGTGGGCGATAACAATTAAACCTGTGGTTGCTCTATCTAAGCGATGCACAATAAACGCTGGCCGCTGCGGTAGTAAACTGCTTTCAACAAAGCGATTTATGGTGGTATGGTCGCTCCATTTTGAGCCTTGGCAAAGCATGCCATAAGGCTTATACCACACACTAAAGTTTTGTTGTTCACTAATAAGGATTGCATCATCGACCTGCTGTGCGAGTACATCAGGGTTATAATACAGATGTATTTCATCACCTGATTTCAATGGTTTTTTGCTTCGCCTTAAACGCTGGGTATGGTTGGCACGAGTATGCCACACACAACCTTTAAACATCGCTTGCTTAATGAGTTGTTGTGACAAGTTAGCCGCATTAGCCAATGCTTCAACAGCATTAGTGGTGGAGTCGGTTATTGGCAAATGTAATTCGATTACAGCACTGGACATGGTTTTTTAAGTACTCATACAAGACGTTATTGACTGCGCATTTATTTGTGGTCACTTTAACGTAACTTACTTAGTTAACCAACGTTTGAATTTGTCTTTTCTCAGATACAATAAAATAAATAGTAATAAAAAGTAAAAGCTAGGCGCTAAAATTTCAGATTTAACCGACCAAAAAAAATGTACACAAACTAAGCTGGCCAATAGGTAATTAAAGTTATGCAAACGTTGCCAGCGTTTACCCATTCTACGTTTAACGCTATTAATGGATGTTACCGCTAAAGCGGTAATGATAATAAAAGCCAACATACCGACGGTGATATACGGTCTTTTGATAATTTCAGCAAGCAACAGGGAAAAGTCAAACTGTAGTTCAAAGAAGATAAAGTTAAGTAAATGTAAGCAGGCATAGAAAAACGCATATAAACCCAACAAGCGCCTAACCTTAAGTAACCAAGGTTGTTTGATGGTTTTGACTAGCGGACTAACACTTAGGGTAACTAACAATAAGTTAAGAGCACTAATACCGGTAAAGTGGATCACGGCTTTGACCGGATCGCTGCCAAGCTGGTCAATAATGGCAAAGTAATAAACATAAATTACTGGGCTTAATGCCAAGCAATGAATTAATATTTTTACTCCCACCAGCCGATACTTTAAAAACCACGCCATTTAAAAGTTCTTTTCCAAATTCATACCTTTATATAAATGCGCCACCTCATCACCATAGCCATTAAACATTTGCGTTTCAATGCGATTACGGGCAAATAAACCACCTGAAGTAATGCGTCGTTCACTGGCTTGTGACCAACGAGGATGATCTACCTCTGGATTAACATTGGCATAAAAACCATATTCATTGGCCGCCAACTTATTCCAGGTAGTTTTAGGTTGAGAACTAACTAATTCAATTTCTACAATAGATTTTATGCTTTTAAAACCGTATTTCCACGGCGTTACTAACCGGATAGGCGCTCCATTTTGTGGAGGTAAAGTTTTGCCATAGAGACCAACAGATAGTAGGGTTAAGTCATTCATCGCTTCATCTAAACGTAAGCCTTCGACGTACGGGTAATTGATCCCTCCCCCCATATAGCGATTGGCTTGGCCGGGCATTTGTTTGGGGTCGTGCAAGGTTTTAAATTTTACGTATTTAGCTTTTGAATTCGGTTGTGCTTTTTTAATTAAATCCGCCAAACGAAAGCCCAACCAAGGTATCACCATAGACCAGGCTTCGACACAGCGCAGCCGATAAATACGTTCTTCTAGGGTAAATAAGCTAAACAGTTGTTGGTAGTCTAACGTAAAGGGCTTATCCACATGTCCCGAGACCTTCAATTGCCAAGGGTCAACTTTAAAAGCTTGTGAATTTTCGGCTGGCTGCTCTTTTTTGCTACCAAATTCATAAAAATTATTATGGCTAATCACTTTATGCTCTGGTGTTAGTTTATCGGACACCTTAGCAGCATTAGATTGGCTAAATGTTAACGGCGTGGTTTTAAATTTTTGTTGGCTATTTTTGGCAATCGCGTTTAATGGCACTCCAGTAGCCGCTAATAAAGATGAGGCGCCGGCAAACCCTAAACCTTTGATCACCTTGCGCCGCTGCTGATAAATATTTTCATCGGTAACTTGGCTTTCATTAAGTGAATTTTTATCTTTGCTTATTATCAACATAGTCTAGCAGCCAGCCTATTTATTAGTTTGTTATTCCTACCATAGCAGACAGGGATTAGAACCAAAATCTTTCGCTGATTTTTTACTTTCTCAAACAAATAAAAAAGCCAGAACTCAGTTCTGGCTTTTATAAAGTTCAGTTTTTAGCTACATCAATGGTTAAGCTGCAGTGGCAACTTCATCTAAATAAGCAACGATGCTTTTAGATTCATACATCCATTGACTACTGCCATCTTGGTTATCAATTCGTAAACATGGCACTTTACGCTTACCACCTTCAGTTTCTAATGCTTGGCTATGCAAATTGTCTTTTATATTACGCAATTCAATTTTCATATTTTGACGTTTGGCCTGACGACGAACTTTTACGCAAAATGGACAAGCTTCGAGTTGATAAAGACTCAAGTTCTCAATTTTACTGTCGATAACCTGCTGTTGCTCAGCAGCGCGTTTTATCGAGCGCGGGCTAGTTAAAAAATTCACTAATAAAATAATTCGACCAATTATGAATCGCAATAATGGCATTGTTTTTTCCTATGTTTTAAATATTTAGTTAAAAGTCGTGTCGGTTAAATAAGTTGCAGTGAGGCACGACCTATGAGGCTTGTAAAAATGCGTTTACCACATTAAATCATCAGGTATTTGATAATCTGCATAAGGATCATCTTCATCAACTTCTTCGTCTATTTTATCATTGCTAACCAAAATAACACTAGCGTCTAATGTCGCTAGCTTTTCGGCAGTTTCAGCGGTCACCAGGTAACTGCTGTCATCCAAACCACAAATTGACAAACGGCCATTGATTAGAGCCTTTTGGGTTGCGGCATCAATAAATAATTTTTTAATTTTACTATTTTGTGTAAAGTTAAATTCAATTTCTCCGAAAATATTTTTTATACTGTGATGCGTCAGTATTTGCAAAATTCGCAGTTTTAATTCTTTCGTAGCTACTTGCTGCTGCTTTTCTTCATTGAGGATTCTATCTTTCTCAGCTTTATCAGACTTAGTTTTTGTTAAGTCTTGTTTAATTTGCTCTTGTAATGTCGCTTCAACTTCAACGCCACTTCGTTTTTGTTTGTTCTTTTTACGCTTAGCACTATTAGCTTGCTTGGCTTTTTGCTTGGTTGTTAAACCCGCTTTTAACAATTGATCTTGTAACGATGACATTAAATTTGCCTTACAATAGTTATTTTATGTAGAAATTGTCGGGTATTTTAACAGAATTGTAGAGAAAACAAATTATCAGTTGACTCTTTTTCTTCACATCAATACATTAAAGGCATGAATAAAACGATTATCGTACTTACATTTAGTTTCTTTACCGGCTGAAGCCGGAGGATTTTCGTTTTTTTAATAGAACCCGAAAACCTCCTACTAGGAGGTTTTTTAGTTTTAGCACATTGATTATTAATTATAGAGGGTGGAGTAAACCGTGAAAGACAGCTTAGATTTAAATGTTATACGCAAGGAAATTACCAGTTTAGATCAACAATTATTGAATTTATTCGCCAAACGCCGCTCTCTCACTTTGAATGTTGCTAAAAGCAAAGCCCATCAAATTAGGCCAGTTAGAGACCAACAACGTGAACAAGAATTATTGGTTCGTCTGATCCAGTTGGGTAAAGAGCAAGGTTTAGATGCCCACTATGTAACCAGTATTTTTCAAACCATCATTGAAGACTCGGTACTTAATCAACAAGCATTTTTACAACAATTAAAAAATCCAAATATAAAAACACCAACCGTAAGCGTGGCCTTTTTAGGCGATAAAGGCTCTTATAGTTAT
>CALJHL010000030.1 GCA_938075435.1 uncultured Thalassotalea sp.
TCATGCCGATTAAACTGTAGTCACCAATACTACAACCATGCAGCATTACTTTATGACCGATGGTACATTGGCACCAATGGTAAGCGGTACATCGGTATCGACATGTAAAATACTGCCATCTTAGACATTAGAATTTTCTCCGATAATAACCTTATCGTTATCGGCGCGGATCACTACATTAAACCAGATACTAGCATTATTATGGACGATTACTTCGCCAATTAATGTCGCGTTCGGGGCCATAAAATAATCACCTAGAAAGCTAGGGTGTTTCTCGTCTATTTGATAAATCATAATTTATCCAAGTCGTTAGTTACTTTTTAGTATTTAGAATTTGTAATTTTTGCTAAATTACTGTTATATTGACTTTAACAGGTTAAAGATAAAAGGAATAATAATGTCTGACCCAGAGCAAGATTTTTTTGATCGCCGTCAAAATTTCCGCATTGATATGGAACAGGAAACGGTAGATTTATTATGGCGTGATGAAGAAGGCCAGTCCCATAAAGTCACCAGTGTCTGCGCTGACTTTTCCAAGGGTGGTTTGCGCATTGAACACGATTTCTGCATTCCCGAAGATAGCCAAGTGAATTTCAAATTTCAGGCAGATCATCCTGAAAGTCGAAGCATAACAGCTCAAGTTATCCGTTGTTTTGAATTACCAAGTGGTTGTTTTTCTATTGCATTGAAAATTATTTAAATTAGCGATAATGCTAATATTAATTGCTTTGCCAAAGTTTTATTAAAAAGGAAGGGAATATGATTTTGTTAGTTGGTGGTGAAAAAGGCGGTAGCGGTAAAAGTTGCCTCGCCCAGAATATTGCAGTGTTTCTTGCCTTAGAAAAAAATGCCAATGTGTTGATGGCCGATTGCGATCCTCAGCGAACGACATCAGATTGGATCCATGCACGCAATAATGATCCGAAATTAACAACCATTAATTGTATTCAACTTTATGGCAAAATTCGTAATGATTTATTAAGCTTAAACGAACATTATGATTATGTCATTGTTGATTGTGGCGGCCAAGATAATCTAGCCCTAAGGGCTGCAATGACGGTTGCCGATCATGTCTTGGTACCTATGCGTCCAAAACGACGCGATCTAAAAACCGCTGTTCATATGGAAGAGATGTTGAGTACTTGTAAGATGGTTAATCCAAAGATGATCGCCTCTTTTATTATCACTCAATGTCCATCTTTGCCAAATCAGGCGCCGCGTATTTTAGAAGCGAAGCAAGTATGTGCTTCTTTTGATATAAATGTACTTGATTCGATAACTTATGCTCGTAATATTTATGATGATAGTGAAGAAAAGGGCACTTCGGTACTAGAAACGGAGCCGGACGGCAAAGCCGCTAATGAAATTCGCGCCATTGCTAATGAAATGTTAGCAATAAAACAGGAATTAAGTTATGAATTTGGCTGATCTAAAAAAACAGAAATTTAATAAACCAAAACGCCCTTTTACGGTGGAAGAATTTATTGAGGATGCAAATAATTATAGCTTAGGGCGGCCCGAACTAGTTACCGCAAACTTGCCGGCCCAAGATCAGTCATCATTGGTTGATCTAGCTCAACCCAAAGCGAGAAATTCTGATAAACCATTTAAGCATGCAACCTTTACATTAAGTATCGAGGTTATGAGTCAATTAGCTGAACTAGCAGAAAAAACCGGCATTTCCAAATCCCGATTGCTACGAATTCTGATTGATGATTTTTATTATCAACAAGACCCGAAAACATTGCATTTATCGAAAATAAAGTAAGCAATAAAAAGAAATAATTACTATAATCAACGTCACTATCAACTCGCCGATTGACCGTCTCTAACTGCCTCTCATATTAAACGGTTTAAAGCGCTGCCATTTGCTGTACTCTACTGTGGAAAATTTCAATGGAAATCAAAGTTAACTTTCTCGAAAATCTTAGAATAGAAGCTAAGTTTGATGATTTTACTGTCATCGCCGATCAACCTATTCGTTACAAAGGTGATGGCTCAGCGCCAAGCCCTTTTGATTATTTTTTGGCTTCATCGGCTCTGTGTGCCGCCTATTTTGTGCGGGTTTATTGTTTGTCTCGTGATATTCCTACTGAAAACATTCGCTTATCGCAGAACAATATTGTTGATCCAGAAAATCGTTATAATCAAATATTTCAAATTCAGGTGGAGTTACCAGAAAGTATTTCGGATAAAGATCGCCAGGGTATCTTACGATCAATTGACCGCTGTACTGTAAAAAAAGTAGTTCAAACCGAGCCTGAGTTTAGAATTGAGGCAGTTGAAAGTCTTGAAGAAGACGCTCAAGCCATGCTGATGGGGCAAACTGCAAGCGATACTAGCACCTATATTTTAGGGAAAGATCTGCCGCTCGAGCAAACCATTGCCAACATGACCAATATTTTGGCCGAGCTGGGCATGAAAATAGAAATTTCTTCATGGCGTAATATTGTGCCAAATGTTTGGTCTTTGCATATACGCGATGCAGCATCGCCAATGTGTTTTACCAATGGTAAAGGCACCACTAAAGAAAGTGCCCTTTGCTCAGCACTTGGTGAATTTATCGAGCGCCTTAACTGTAACTTCTTTTACAACGATCAGTTTTTGGGTGAAGACATTGCCAATAGCGATTTTGTTCATTACCCTAATGAAAAATGGTTTAAGCCCGGTGCCAATGATGAGCTACCTGCGGGAATTTTGGATGACTATTGTTTAGATATTTACAATCCTGAAGGTGAGCTGCGAGGTTCAAACCTGATTGACACCAACTCAGGTATGACTGAGCGGGGCATTTGTTCAATTCCTTATGTACGTCAATCTGATGGAGAAACCGTCTATTTCCCGTCTAATTTAATTGAGAATTTATTCTTAAGTAATGGCATGAGTGCCGGCAATAATCTCTTTGAAGCAGAGGTGCAATGCCTGTCGGAAATATTTGAACGAGCGGTAAAAAGACAAATCATTGAACAAGAGATTGTGTTACCAGACGTACCTCAACAGGTACTAGAGAAGTATCCTAGTATTTTAGCGGGTATTAAAGGCTTAGAAGAGCAGGGCTTCCCTGTAGTCATTAAAGACGCCTCTTTAGGTGGCCAATTCCCTGTGATGTGTGTCACCCTGATGAACCCCAAAACCGGTGGGGTATTTGCGTCATTTGGTGCCCACCCAAGTTTTGAAGTTGCCCTAGAGCGGAGCTTAACCGAGTTATTACAAGGGCGCAGTTTTGAAGGCCTAAATGATGTGCCTAAACCAACCTTTAATAGCATGGCAGTCACTGAGCCAGAAAATTTTGTTGAGCATTTTGTTGACTCAACCGGGGTGATCTCTTGGCGCTTCTTTAGTAGTGACCATGATTATGAGTTTTGTGAGTGGGATTTCTCTGGCTCAAACGAAGCCGAAAATAATGGTTTAAT
>CALJHL010000031.1 GCA_938075435.1 uncultured Thalassotalea sp.
TACAATTAACCAACAAAAATTATGAAATTTTGGGTTTTTAAATCGTAAATGGTTCTTGTAAAAGAAAGGCGGATGATCGGTATTAATAAAGGGCTCGGCTAGAGTTGCAAAAAAATGTTGATATTGGTTATCAGTTAGCCCATTAGAGTGTTTTAAGGCCTTAAAAACGTCTTGCTTTAGGGTCAAATATTCTCGTCCGATAAATTCATGTCGATAAATCACATCCGGGTGGGCATTAAAAATATTTGCAATCCAAGTAGTGCCTGACCGAGGGAAGCCGGCAATAAATATTGTTCTGTATTTCAATACTATAAACTCTAAAACTTTTAATTAACTTTAAGATAGTCAATTAATTAGCACTTCTCAAAGTTTCTTAGGTAAAAGTTTAGTTAATTAAATATTCTCGTCAATTTAAAAAAATCGACTAATATTTAGTTAATATAATAAAAAATATTAAAGGCGTTATATTGCATATCTTCTTTTTGGCTCAGCGAGTACCGTACCCCCCAAATAAAGGTGAAAAAATACGTACTTTTCATCAACTCAAGTACCTTTGTAGCCTGGGGCATAACGTTAGTTTTGCTTGTCCATTAGAGCAATCTGACGATCTGTCTTATTTAAAGCAATTAAAGAAACGATTGCCTATCACGACAATTTTCACGCCTTTACACAATAAGATATTTCGTTATATCAAGGGTATTTTATATCGCCAACCGCTAAGCGTCAGTCATTTCTATAGCAAGAATTTACAGCATCAGATCAATTTACTCTTCGCCAAGCAAGATATTGATGTCATTATTTGCTCAAGCTCTAGTTTAATGGAATATATATTCCAGGCACAAAAAAAGCAGCCTAATATATTGGCAAAACCAATTAATATTATTGTCGACTTTATGGATCTTGATTCAGACAAATGGCAGCAATATGCCAAAAATACCACCGTGTTTAAAAAAACAATCTATCAACGCGAAGCAAACCTGCTTAAAAAATATGAACATAAAATCCAAGAGAATGTAAATTACTGCCTATTTACCTCGCAAGCTGAAGTGAATTTATTTAATCAACAGATAAAAAATCCGCACAATGTTATGGCGATAGGTAATGGTTTAGATACCGATTATTTTAAACCACTACATAATTTATTTAATGAGCAAGCTCTTACCTTTATTTTTACTGGGGTGATGGATTATTTTCCCAATGAAGATGCGGTGCAATGGTTTGTTACCAAGATTTGGCCTCGAATTAAAGAGCAATATAAAGGCGCTCGTTTTATCATTGCCGGTATGAACCCAACGGCTAAAGTTGTAGCATTGGCATCAACACCTGGCGTTATTGTTACTGGCTTTGTAGAAGACATTCGTGATTATTATTCACAGGCAGACATCTTTGTCGCGCCATTGAGAATTGCTCGAGGGGTGCAAAATAAAGTGTTGCAAAGTTTCGCTTGTAACTTGCCGGTTGTTTCAACACCGAATGCAACTCAGGGTATTGACTGCTTGCCAGAAATTCATTTACTTGAAGCCGACACTGAAGACGAGTTTATTCAACAAATTAACCGATTAGTTAATGACGCTTCCTTAAGGCACAAATTAGCGACTAATGCTCTGCAGTTAGTCGAAAAAAGCTATTCTTGGCAGGGGCAACTCCAGCAACTAAATAACATTATTAACCAGTAATTTTTCTAGCTATGATGGCGCAATATTGTTAATGCGAGCAGTTGCAAAAACTTGCTAAGCTGCAAAAAGGCAACTTAACTAAAGATAACTTAATGGATGTTTGATTATATTTTTATGACGATAATAAAAAAAATAGCCCAATATAGTGCTCGATTATGCATGCTGCCATTAACATTATTGTTCTGGTTATTAAGTATAATTGCTGAAAAAAATTCATTAGTTTCTAGCTTTTCGCAACTACTTAGTTTAATTCCCGGAAAAATAGGCAGCTACTTGCGGATTGGCTTTTATCGATTTATTTTGCAACATTGTCATGATGACTCGATGATTAGCTTTGGCGTGTTGTTTTCGCAAGCTGATACTGAAATATATTCTGGTGTTTACATCGGTCCACAATCCAATATTGGTAGCTGTGTGATAGAAAAAAATTGTCTACTCGGTTCAGCTGTCCATATTTTAAGCGGTAAGCGTCAACACAACTATTCACAAAGCGGCGTACCACTTAGTAAGCAAGGCGGAACATTTGAAAAAATAACCATAGGTGAAAATACCTGGATTGGTAATGGTGCTATTGTGATGGCCAATGTTGGCAAAGACTGTGTCATTGGCGCCGGTAGTGTAGTCACCCATAAGGTTGCCGATAATTCTATAATGTCAGGAAATCCAGCGATGCTGATCAAGCAAAAAAGTGGGGTAGCTGCCAATGATTAAATATTGGTTAATCATCATCTGCTGTTATTTTATTGGCTTTGGGGTGCAGTCCACGCCGACTATTTGTGCAACGCCCACTTTTACTGTAAAAAATATCATACTGCTTGAAGACACAATTAAAGCGTTAGCTCAATGTGATGATCCACAAACAATCATCCTTACTTCAGGTAATTATTCGGTCAACCAGACCATAAACATAACGCGAGACAATTTAACCATAAAAAGTCAAACCGGCGAGCCAAAATCAGTAGTGATTTTTGGCGATGCCATGTCTGACACGGCAAAAGTTGGCAATGTTTTACGTATTTCAGCCAAAAATTTTAAGTTGTCCGGGGTAACCATTGAAAAAAGTAAATACCATCTTATCCAAATAGCCGGCGAGCATGGCGCTCAAAACCCAACCATTGAAAATTGTATCTTAAGAGATTCATATCAACAAATGATAAAAGTTACCTATGGTAAACAGCAGAATAAGAGAGTTAAAAATGGCGTTATTGAAAATTGCCTATTCGAATATTCAGCAGGAATAGGACCTAACTGGTATATCGGTGGCATAGATGCCCATGGTGCAATTGCTTGGCGAATTAAAAACAACACCTTTAAAAACATCGCCAGTCCTAAACAGCAAGAAGCAGAACATGCGATTCATTTTTGGGACAATTCTGAAGCCAATATAATCGAACAAAACCGCATTATTAACTGCGATCGCGGTATAGGCTTTGGCTTAGGTCAACAAGGTAATTCGGCGGGGATCATTGCCGGTAATTTTATTTATCATAACAATAGCGAGCATCGATTTGCTGATGTTGGCATTGCCCTTGAATCAAGCCCAAATACCTTAGTGCAAGATAACCTGGTTATTCTCAAGCATAACTATCCAAACGCAATTGAGTATCGCTTTGCTGCTTCAAAAGACATTTTAATTAGCAACAATAAAACCAACAAAGCGATTAAAACCAGAAACTCTGCTCAGGCTATTTTACAAAAAAATATTATGTTATCTGCTGAGCAGGTAAATTCAGTTAACTCGAGCTATGTTTTTGATATAAATTAATAGCGCTTTAATTTGCGACAATAAACTGTTCGACTTTGTTACTAACCTTGGATCTAATACCAAATCGAGATCATCCGCAGTTAAGCTACTGCCAAGCAGTTTATTAAGCTTGGCAATTTCAGTTTTGGGTTGTGTAAGTAAATCATCGAAACACATTAATTGCGCGGTTAAGTTTTTTGAGGCCAATAAATTTAACAACTCATGCTGCATGGCTCGTTCATCATTTTTTAACTGTTTAAAACTAATTATCTGCCGTTTATTTAACATCGACACCCATAAGTTCCAAGGTTTTCGATAAATGAGGATGAACGTGCAATTGTGATTATTGATTAACTCTAACCAAAACCCTAAGGTAAATCGCAGGCGCGGATCCTTTAACACCCA
>CALJHL010000032.1 GCA_938075435.1 uncultured Thalassotalea sp.
GCCACTACGACGCAGCTTTTCAACCATCCATAACGGTGTTTTCGCCGCTACGTTAATGTTTTTAATTACCCTACCCAGATAACGAGGACAAGCTTCACCCGCAGCAATAGTAATTGCCAGAGCATCGTCAATTGTTGCTGGTGTAGCAGTTATTGTAACTTCATTTACGGCAAGGTTATTTAACACCCCAACTTCACGAGCTAAGCCCTTAATTCCTAGGCAATCACCACGGTTAGCGGTTAAATCAACATCGATAGTAACATCGTCTAGCTTTAAATATTCGCGGACACAAGTGCCAACGGGTGCATCTGCGGGTAATTCAATAATGCCGTCGGCGCTATCGGCTAACCCCATTTCAGATTCACTACACAACATACCGTTTGATGGAACGCCACGAAGCTTAGCCTTTTTAATTTTGAAATTGCCGGGTAAAACTGCACCTACTTTTGCTACCGCTACTTTTAAACCGGTACGACAATTTTTTGCGCCACAAACGATATCGACGATTTCGTCGCCTACATTCACTTGAGTTACTTGTAATTTATCGGCATCAGGATGTGGTCCACACGCAATAACTTCACCAACAACAATATTGGTAAACTCACCAGCAACGGCATCGACGCCATCAACTTCAAGACCTGCCATCGTTATTTGATGAGATAATTCATCAGAAGAAATTGCAGGGTTAACCCACTCTCTTAACCAAGATTCACTAAATTTCATTGTTGGCTTTCCTAATTAAACTGTTTTAAGAAACGAAGATCGTTTTCGAAGAATGAACGTAAATCATTTACGCCGTAACGTAACATGCTTAATCGCTCAACACCCATACCGAAGGCAAATCCGGTATAGATTTCAGGATCGATGCCAACGCTACGTAAAACATTAGGATGAACCATGCCACAACCTAATACTTCTAACCATTTACCATTTTTACCCATCACATCGACTTCTGCTGATGGCTCAGTAAATGGGAAGTAAGAGGGACGAAAACGGATTTGCAAATCTTCTTCAAAGAAGTTATTTAAAAAGTCATGCAAAATACCTTTAAGATGAGTGAAGCTTACACCTTTATCAACCATCAAGCCTTCAACTTGGTGAAACATTGGCGTATGAGTTTGGTCGTAATCGTTACGATATACACGCCCAGGGGAAATAATACGTAATGGTGGTTTTTCAACTTCCATGGTGCGTATTTGTACACCCGAGGTTTGCGTTCTTAACACTAATTTTGGATTAAAGTAAAAAGTATCATGGTCAGCCCGAGCTGGATGATGAGTTGGGATATTTAAAGCGTCAAAATTATGGAAGTCATCTTCCACTTCCGGTCCATCTTTAACTTCAAAACCGAGCTCTCCAAAGAAGCTTTCAATGCGTTCGATAGTTCGAGTTACCGGATGCAAACCACCATGTTCCATTGTCCGACCAGGTAAGGTCACATCAATAGATTCATTAGCGAGTTTAGCTTTAATAACTTCGGCTCTAAGTTTTTCAGAACTTTCATGAATTAGCTTTTGTACCTGCTGTTTAGCAACATTAATTAATTGTCCAGCTTTAGGTCGTTCTTCTTTGCTCAATTTTCCTAAGCTTTTTAATTGTTCGGTTAATTTGCCTTTTTTGCCTAAAAAATCAACCCTAACTTGTTCAAGAACAGTTGGCTCCTTGGCGTTTGCAATAGCTTCTTTAGCTTGCAACATAATTTCGTCTAAATTCATGGTTCCCTCGGGCGAATTACATTTTCGCGATAGAGTCGTATTTGGGCCAAATGGCCTAGATTTAAAAAGGGGTAATTTTACAGAAAAAATTACCCCTTATATAGCTAAAATAATGATTTTTTGCTGGAATCTTCGGATTTAGTTGATTTTTTTCAATGATTTTGGCAATCAATGCCATATAAAGCCGAATACTTGAGTTTAAATTTATTGATAGTGAGTTCTTAGTTCCATTTTAAAAAAACTTATCTGAACAACACTGATTCTTTATTAAACCAATAAACACAAAATAGTAAAGAGATAAGTGCAAAAACTCCCGTCGAGGCAAAAATGGGAATTAGGAAGGTATAATCGATGGTTCCCTTTAATAGCTCCTTAATTGCTAAAGCCACATTAGCAATTGGCACCAAAGACCAATTAAAATTTAAACTGATGCCTGGCATCATTGCAACTAGCACCGGAAAGATAACGAACATTGACAAAGGTCCCATATAATTTTGAGCTTCTTTATAGCTGCTGGCATAAATAGAAATAGCCAATAAAGTAGACGCGAAAATTGCCGAAATGGGCAGTAACAGTAGGACAATTAAGCCATAATCCGACCAACCAACCGCTTTTAATATTTCGGAAACTGCAGATACGTCAAAAAGCTGACCAATAATAAATGACCAAAGCACCATACTAAAAATTGTGATCAATGCTGTCATCATCGCGGTGGTAGTTATGCATAAAAACTTTCCTAAAACTAACGACAACCTTGATATTGGTGTTAACAATAAAGTTTCAATAGTGCCTCGTTCTTTTTCGCCCGCGCCCAAGTCTATAGCGGGATACATAGCACCTGTCAGACATAATGGAATTAAAATATAAGGAATAAAACCACCCAGTTGTTCACCAAAACTTTCACGGTCATCAGCGGTGTCAATCTCTTCTATTTTTATCGGCTCTTTAAATACCTCAAATTGCTCGGCGGCAAGTCCTAAGCGAGCAAATGTCTGTTGCTGCAACTCATCGACATATTCTTGTAAAAGAGTTTCTACTTTGCGTTTAGTACCGCCAAAGATGTTCGAGCCATTAAAATAAATTTTCCAATCGGAAATTTTATCATTTTCAAACTGGTTCTTAAAATCTTCATCTAATTCAATAACTAAATCAACCTCATCATTTTTAATGGCCGATTCTATCGAGTTATCGCCACTAAACTCGATAATCACTTCTTTAAAGTCGTTGTGGTAAAATAACTTGGTTGCAAACTCGGGAGCAACATCACCATTTTTTAACACATAGCGGATAACTTTATCATGCTCCTGCAGTGCCGCGTTCGAGCCGAATAAAGCCATTATTCCAAATACCACCGGAAATATAACCATAGGTAAGGCAATAATAAAAAATAACGTTTTTTTATCACGTAACAATTCGATTAATTCTTTAATAAAGACTAGCCACATTAGCATCAGCTCCTTGTAAAACATTCATAAAAGCTCGACGTAAATCAAGCTCTCGACTTTGCTGTTGAAATTCAGCGATGCCGCCATCAAAACAACTAGTCCCTTGATAAATAATAGAAACTCTATCGGCTAACAATGCCACTTCATCCAGATGATGGGTTGAAAAAATAACGGCTGTGCCCTGACTGCGAATTAATTGAACAAAATCCATGATGATTTCAGTGGCCATAATATCGAGTCCAGTGGTTGGTTCATCAAGTACTAAAACCTCAGGTTTGTGGATCACGGCGCGAGCAATAGACACTTTTTGCTGCATGCCCGTGGATAAATGCTCAACTCGCCGATCTAAGTAATTAGTAATTTCTAAATTTTGGTAAATTTCATCGGCATCATTTAATAAATATTCACGACTAACACCGTGCAGCTTAGCAAAAAACTCGATATTCTCCCGCGCTGTTAAACGGCCATATAAACCAGTTTTACCAGAAAGAAAACCAATTTTTTGTTTGGCTAATGTCGGATTTTTAATTACATCGATACCATTAATTATCACCGCACCTGAATCTGGTTTTAAAGCGGTCGACAATATCCGTAACGCTGTGGTTTTACCGGCACCATTTGGCCCAAGCAAGCCCAAGACTTCACCTTTACCACAATGAAAGCTGACATTATTTAAGGCGTTAAACTTTGCCCCTTGTTCGCGAGGATCTCTTTGTTGGGATTGCATTTGTTTTTTTGCAGCTTTTATTGGGAAACTTTTGCTTAAATTCTCAACAGAAATCATGTAAATCCTTTTGATATTAATATATTAAGATAAATTTTAAACAAAGCATTAATGTATCATCAAGTGCTCACTAAGTGTAATACTGTTTTGCCACAATGCAATGCCCGATCTTAACAGTATGTAACAATTTCTTTCTTTTATACTTAATCAGAGTTAAATTATATTTACTTATAATTAGATGCAACGATATACAATAAAATTATGAAAATATCAACAAAATATATGACCTTATTGCTGAGTTCTGCGCTGGCTTGTTCTGCAACTAGCTCGGCAAAAAGCTTTGACCAAGCGTATCAATCTATCTCTAGCGAGCAGCTGCATAAACATGTAAAAATTCTGTCGTCAAATGAATTTGCCGGCCGTTTACCAACGTCTGCAGGTGAAAAGAAAACTCTGGATTATTTAACTAAAGAATTTACTAAAATAGGTTTCCAACCAGCGAAGAATGGCAGTTTTTTACAGCCAGTAGAATTATCAGAAATTACCGCCAATGAGAATATGGAATTGACCATTAAGGGAAATGGTAAAACCAATACCTTAAAATACCTTACCGAAATGGTACTCGGTACTTCTCGCGTTAGTGAACTTGAGCGCATTACTGATTCTGACATTATTTTTGTTGGTTATGGTATTAACGCCCCGGAGTATAATTGGAATGATTATAAAGGTCTTGATGTTAAAGGCAAAACCGTGGTGATGTTGGTTAATGATCCTGGCTTTGCCAGCAAAGATCCAAATCTATTTACTGGCACGGCGATGACCTATTACGGTCGGTGGACCTATAAATACGAAGAAGCAAGTCGTCAAGGTGCCGCTGCCGCAATAATTGTTCATGAAGATGCACCCGCTTCCTATGGCTGGTCGGTTGTTAAAAATGGTTGGGGTGGACCGCAATATAAACTTTTTGCTGAAGATGGCAATAAAAGCAGAGTAAATATTGAAGGTTGGTTAACGCTAAGTAGTGCTAAAGATTTGTTTAACCAAGCAGGCTTAGATTTTGCCACTTATAAAAGCAAAGCCCAACAAGGTCCGATTAATAAAGCGCTAGGCCTTACGGCATCGGCAACGGTTAAAAGCACAATTAAGCGCTCAACCTCACACAACTTTGTGGCTACATTACCAGGCAGTGAAAGCCCCGATGAGCATATATTACTCACCGGCCATTGGGATCATATGGGCACCGATGACAGTCTAGATGGTGATAAGGTTTATAATGGCGCTCACGACAACGCCACTGGCATAGGCGGAATTATTGAAATAGCCTCAGCTCTGGCAAGCTTAGATAAAGCGCCGAAACGCTCAATTACGGTGATAGCGACTACTGCCGAAGAACAAGGCCTATTAGGTTCTAAATACTATGCAGAACACCCGATTTTTCCATTAAACAAAACAGTTGCAGTATTGAACTTAGACAGTCTAAATATTCTCGGGCAAACCAAAGATTTAATTGTTAAGGGTAAAGGTAAATCTGAAATAGAAAATTATTTAAAAATAGCGGCAACTAAACAAAACCGTAGTCTAGTGAAAGAATCGAACCCAGAGGCCGGCAGCTATTACCGCTCTGATCATTTTAATTTTGCTTTAGTGGGTGTTCCCGCGCTTTATGCAGGTAGTGGTAGTGAACCGATTAACGCCGAAATTGCAGCCTACCGAGCCGCAACTTTGCCAGAGGTAAAGCGCTGTTATCACCAATTATGTGATGAATATAATGCCACTTGGGACTTTGCGGGTGCAATTGAAGACTTGCAAGTAACCTTTGATACGATTTTTCAAATCGCCGATAGTAAAGACTGGCCGCAGTGGTCAAAAACTAGTGAATTTCAACGAAAATAAGTGGTTAATAAAATTTATGCACTAGAAAATCAATTTATTTGAATAAATAGTCTAATTTATACTTAATCGGTATTGATTTTTAATGGCAAATATTAGACTCTCAAGGTGGGCATGTGTTTTATTACATATTCCCGCCTTTTTGTATTAATTTTAAGCTTTACATCTGCATTTTTCTGTTTTGAAGGTTGCTTAGTATTGTTATTAATTTTTACTGATTTCGATTTTGATTAATAATGAAGTGAGGAAACACAAGTATGTGTTCAATTTTTTGTATACTGGACATCAAATCAGATGCCAGCGCATTACGTGGACAAGCCATTGAGCTGTCCCGTTTATTAAGACACCGAGGGCCTGATTGGTCTGGGGTATATTCCAATGACAACGCCATCCTCGTTCACGAGCGTTTAGCGATTGTTGATACCGAAAATGGCGCACAACCGTTATACAATCAAAATCGAAATCACGTGCTAGCCGTTAATGGTGAGATCTACAATCATAAACAACTTGAAAATGAACTGACGGTGGATTATGGCTTTCAAACAAAATCTGATTGTGAAGTGATCCTACCGCTATATGAAGAGTTTGGGGTAAATTTTATCGACAAGCTTAAAGGAATGTTTGCCTTTGTTTTATATAACAATGACGACAATAGCTATTTAGTTGCTCGTGATCACATGGGCATTATCCCGTTATATATGGGCCATGATGAACACGGAAATTTTTATGTCGCGTCAGAAATGAAAGCGCTAATGCCAATTTGTAAAACGGTAAGCGAATTTCCTCCAGGACATACTTTAGACAGCAAAGATGGTAAAATTAAACAGTACTACCAACGTGACTGGACAGATTACGACAACATTAAAAACAACACTACCAGCATTCCCGAGCTACGTAATGCGTTAGAAGAGTCAGTTAAATCTCACTTAATGACCGACGTACCTTATGGCGTATTGTTATCTGGCGGTTTAGATTCTTCGCTAATTTCATCTATTACCCAAAAATTTTCGGCTCGTCGTGTTGAAGAGAACGATTTATCTGAAGCTTGGTGGCCCAAGGTTCACTCTTTTGCTTGTGGTTTAAAAGGTTCACCAGATTTAGCTGCTGCGCAAAAAGTTGCAGATTCAATTGGCACCATTCACCACAGCATTGAATTTACCGTACAAGACGGTATCGACGCGTTAAAAGAAGTTATTTATCATATTGAAACTTATGACGTAACGACTATTCGGGCTTCTACCCCAATGTACTTAATGGCGCGCAAAATTAAAGCCATGGGTATTAAAATGGTATTAAGTGGCGAAGGTGCTGATGAAATATTTGGTGGTTACTTATACTTCCATAAAGCCCCTAACGCACAAGAGTTTCATGAAGAGCTAAACCGTAAAGTATCAAAACTGCATATGTTTGACTGTTTACGTGCTAATAAATCAATGGCTGCTTGGGGTGTTGAAGCGCGTGTACCTTTCTTAGACAAAGAGTTCTTAGACGTAGCAATGCG
>CALJHL010000033.1 GCA_938075435.1 uncultured Thalassotalea sp.
GTATAACATTAGCAGTAATAGCATCGTCGTCATTAGTCCATGTAGATAAATCTCCTGCAACACTAAACGCAGCATCAGCTACCGCAGCGCTAGATGTACCTAACGTGTCCTGAGTACCAAAGAACTCAATAAGTGAATCTGTTGATATAGCCATGTATTACACCCCTGCGTTAGCGTCTACTAATGATTGGGCGACTGCGTCTACGTTGTTCTGTATTGCTGAATCTGAGGCTTCTTGAATGGCAGTGACCGCCAACCCGTTATTTTCAGCAAGAACAGACATTAATGCTTTTTTAGCCTCAGATTTTGGATTTTCAAAAACTTTAGCCGCCCATGCCTTTTGTGGAACGTCAGGTGTGCTTTTTAAAAAGCCGTTCGCAGCTATAATTGTAGCAACCTCTACTTTACCCAGTAAGCCGGAATTTTCACTAAATAAACTTCTTATCTCTGTGTATGTAGCCATAATATTTACCTCCTTAAATTACATTGCTTGATTATATCACTTAATCGGCTTGACTTTATATTTTTTGCATTTTTCAGGTTCCCAAATACAACTCAATGAAATTTGGAGAGCAAGCATTTTTTGGTCTGCTGTCAATTGATCGAAGTCATGCGTTTCACTTTTGTTTGTTGCGCAGCCTGTTAATAACATTGTGAGTATAGCTGCGTATAAGTATTTCATTCGCCATAATCCCCATTCAACAGCTTAAATTTAAATCGCTCAAGTAGCCATAGCACGTTTGCATGAGTCATTGATGAGCGTATATCCATAGCGCCATTTTTATCATACCCTATCAAGCATACATCTTCATACTGGCCTTTTGCAGCATTTAAAACGTTATCCGGATCTTTTGCTTGATGTATTTCAGTTACGCTCATGAGTATATACGAATATCGCCCTCCATACCCGCCATCGCTAGAATTATTCCAAGTGTTGACTTTGAGTTAGTAACATCCGGAATACCATCTTTATCAATGTGCCGAATGCCATCACCGACTAAAATACAGCCATTAGTATTTTTAACAAAACAACCAGCGTGCATTTGAATGTGAGTTCTGAAGTCAACATTTTTAAGCTCTAAAACCCTGCCGTTTTTTGGTGACTCCCTGAATTTATACTTGAAAGCTCCCTCATAAATGCATGATTTGTTTTGCTGATTGTCTAAGTCGCGAGGCTCAAGAGTAAAGCATCTGAATTTATCAATCGTTAATCGGCCAATTGTGCAATCATCGTCGTAAAATCTTTTGATAACAATAAGACTCATGGCTTTGCTGGTGTGGTTGGTTTTACGGGCTCTGGTTTGACCGTCTCGACTGGCGGTGGTATTAAGGTGTACAGCCCAGCTCCACCAAGTCCGAATGTCACAATGAATGCAGCCGCTGTTTTGATGAGTGATTTTTCATACCCGGATACTTTTGTATTTAATACTACGTAATTATCCCTGTCATTATTTGCTATCGTTTCACTTTCTTCATGCCGAGAATCGCACCTTATTTGATTAGCTAATATTTCCTTTTGCGTGCTTGATGATTCCTTTTGCGCCTTATTTAACTCCTTCAACTCTCTATTTATATTAACTAATGATGCGGTATATTCTCGATATGTTACGTGCTCACTCTCTTTACCTCTCATAGCCTACTACCCTTTATAATTGCACACATTTACCCCGTACCGGCTAGCTACTAAAAGCCCAGTTTCCAAGCTGCCGGATCCGTAAAGTACGACTTTACCGCGCTTTCGGATCCACCAATTGTTATCGTGGTGGTAGATTGTGTACATGTTGATTTCATTAAAACCTCGTATTTGAGCGATAATTATACTATTGTTTGGGGGCTTGGGCAATTATAGTGTGTTAGCGTCAATCTCATCGCACAAGCAATCTATTTTTTCGTCCAGAAATTCAACTCTTTTGACTGCCTCAATTCGCTCTTTGTGGATTTCAGGCAGCGTTGGGTATGCTTCCGCTATTTCTTTGTTATAATCGATAGTGCTGTTTTTAATCCATCCGGACCTAAATTTCTTCAAGTCCTTTTTTAATTTAGTCATTCTCTATTCTCCAATGTTATTTATCTAAATCAGCCATATCAAAGCGCATTACAAACGATTTACCGTTACCGATATCAAATACCCTCTTTGACCGTGGATTAACTCTAAATGTCCTCCATAGTGGGTGGACCCTTAATCTGATAGCCATTTCTTTTTTCCTTTTAAATTTACTTCTCATTCTCTATTCCTTATTTAGTTAAAAGTCGTCTGAATCAGCTACATACTGTATCTCATCGACAAACCCGTTTAATTGCTCTCTAAGCTCTTCATTTAACGATTTTAGGTTCTTATTTTCCTTTTCGGCCTCAACGTAATACCTGACCAGCTCTTCAAATGATGTATTTCTGAATCGATTACCATTGACATTTTCCACAGCTTGGCACTCATTGCAGAATTCGGGAGCAAATTTTGTTTTGTAGTCGAATATTTTATCGCATATAGGGCATTCTTCTTGTTGCATCATTCATTCCTTATTTAGTTAGTGGTTACTACCCTCCTTTCCCCTTTAAACCGATACTAACGGACTAGATAACTAGCGGGTACTTGTTCATATTTGATAAATCTAAATAATCAAACCATGTACAGCAAATGAGTAATTTAAACTGTATTCCTCTAATCAACAGACTAGACTCAAACCTTTAAAATCGGGACTAGCTACTCAATGACGGAGGTTGGTATCCTTGTTGCTAGATTTACTTAATCGGTTTCTCTGCCGATGTTCATAGTTATACTCTATGACGAGAGCTAATTTAATTTGTGCTGATATAGAATATTAAATTAGTTAATGACTATTAGATAATATATGAAGGGGAGCTAGTCAACTTGATCAAGGCTGCACCGGCTAGAATTTCTTCTAATTAACTCCACCACATATATTATCTACTGAGGAAAACTGTTTAATAGAGTGAGTTAACTATTTGCTAAAATCTCAGCAAAGCACAACCGGAATGCTCAACATTGTTTGACTTAGTTACCAAAGTATCACGGATACATCGGGCTTTAACTCACTCTATTAAACAGTCTTAAGTGTTATAACACCTATTGCTTTTGAAAAGGCACAAAAAAGCCCTTTGAAAGCAAAACCTCAGGTGGTGTCAGCACATTAGTCAAGAATGTATTGAAACTAACCAAGGCTCTCTGAGAATTTTGCTGTCAAAAGGCTCTTAAATACATTCTGGATTTTCTACTACCGACACCACATCAGCACTTACAATTATAATCAAAACATAGCTTTCTGTCTAGTTGAATCATTAAACCTTTGCTTTGCTGCCCTGTAGTAATCTTCGTCTAACTCACAGCCTACAAAGTCAAAACCGCCATAATGCGCCGCTATAGCGCTTGACCCGCTACCTAAATGGGTATCCAGGATGCTATCACCTTCTTTTGCGTAGTTTTTTAGTAGCCAGTTATACAGAACTACAGGCTTTTGCGTTGGATGTATTCTGATCTCTTTATTTTTCATATTACCCTGCAGCATTCCTGACCATTGAAATGTAAATTTTCTAACCGCTGTTTTAAAGCTTGTATATG
>CALJHL010000034.1 GCA_938075435.1 uncultured Thalassotalea sp.
TGGCCGTGCTGTTCTATTTCGTCATGGGCACTTTCCCCCATGACAATGGCATCATCGACGACTATCCCCAATACTAAAATAAAGGCGAATAAGCTGATAATATTAATGGTAACGTTGATAAATTCCATCGGCATCACTAACAGCGTACCTAGAAAACAAACCGGCAGTCCCATCATTACCCAGAACGCTAAACGTACTCGTAAAAATATCGCTAACATCAAAAAGACTAATACCGCACCACTTTTCATGTTGTCCAGCATCATGTTTAAACGACCTTCAAGGTAATAAGTCATATCTACCCATGTTTCTAACTGAACGCCAGCAGGTAATACCAATTGTTTTTCTTCAACGTAGTTTTTAACCACTTGTGCGACATCGGTGATGCTTTGATTATCTGCTGCGCCGATAAATATTGTTGCCGAGTTTTTACCATTGAACTTAGAGTATTGTAGACCTTCTTCAAAGCCATCAATAATAGTTGCTATGTCGCCTAACAATATTTTAGTGCCATCTTCTAAGGTAATTACCGGCAGCATTTCAAATTCATGGCCGCGATAGGCTTGATTTTCAACCCGCAGATTTATATAGCCATTTTCCGCACGAATTTGCCCTGCTGACATGTTTCTTGAGTAATTACGGACCGCTTGCGCGACATCTCTAAAGCTCAAGCCGTATTCTCGTAATCGGTCTTTACTGACTTCAATAGAAATTTCGTAATTTAAACCACTGAAAAAGTCTGAAACATTAACTAAAGGTAATTGCTGTATTTCGGTATGAATTTTACGGCCTAACTCTTTAAGTTCACCATTGGTCAAATCACCATATAAACTGATGTACATTACTTCTTGACGAAATTTTTCACGTTCAACTTTAATTCTTTCCATGCCATCGGGAAAACTGGAAATAGAATCAATGGCTGACTTAACTTCTTCTAAAACTATTTGAGGATCATAGTCTAGCTCGACTTCGAACCAGCCATTTGAATAATTTCGATTAGAATAAGTGATAACACGCTTAAGACCTTGAACGGTTTCGAGCGCTTCCTCGATCTTAATGGTGATACCTTCTTCTACTTCTTGCGGCGCCGCCCCAGGATAAGGAGCTGCGTAGGAAATCCAATTGATTTTTACTTGTGGAAACATTTGTTTGTTGATGGTTTGCATCGTTAAAATGCCACCAACGAGTATAAAGATCATCAACAAGTTGGCTGCTACGCTATTGCGGGCAAACCAAGCAATTAAGCCTTTGTTAGTATCTTCCATTAGTTGGCCCCTACACTGGCCACATCAGCATCTGAAGCGTTGACAACTTGTTCTGATTCAGCGGCAGATTTGCTGGTTGATAATGCTAATTTCATCCCATCAACAGGATAATCTAAAGCCGAAACAATTAACTGATCGCCATCAGACAAGCCGTTAGAAACAATGACATTACTACCATCTTGGCGAGCAATTTCAATGTCCACATACTGCAGTTTTGACTCTGCATCTAGCACCGCAATACGGCCATTTTCGACCAAATAACGTGGCACCAAACTGGCTTGAGCAATGTTAACGCCGACAATGTCAGCAGTAACATACGAGCCAAACCGTAACGCGGTTTTTTGCTTAGCTTGGTTGGTAACCAAGGCGTAAGGGTCTTGAACTTCAGCCACCAAATAAGTCATTCGGCTTTTGTTATCAACAACGCCTTCACTGCGGGCTATTGTTGCGCGCCATTGCGTATCAACACCGGCAAAAACACCGATTAAATTCACGACTGCGCCATCACCATAATTGGCCAAATATTGTAATTGATTATCAGCAACTGGTAATCGGACTTCAGCGATAGCGGTACCGAGTAATTTTCCAATATTGGTGCCAACACCAACAAACGAGCCTAAGCCTATCGTTCTGCTGTCAATCATTGCATCAAACGGCGCTCGAATTTCTGTGCGTTCTAAATTACGTTGAGCTCGTAAAATAGAAGCTTGAGCTGATTTAACTCGGGCAATTTCCTGAGCAAGTTGCGGCTTACGTAAGCTTAATTCTGTTGGTGAAGTGTTAGTGATGCGTTTCCATTCACTCTCGGCTACTTTACCTTGTGCACGTTCGGTTTTTAGTGCCGCACGAGCAGACGCCATACTGGCTTGAGCTTCAATAAGGGCAGCTTCATAATCATTTGGGTCGATACGAGCGAGTAATTTGCCCTTTTGCACAAAACCACCACGAACAAACTCTTCAGACAGCTCAATTATTTGACCACTTACTTGCGCGACCAATTCAGTTTCATATTTAGGTTTTACAATACCATACGAGCTTACTTGCAGGGTCATTGGCGCAACAGAAACGGCGGTAACTGCAACCATTGGCGTGTTATCAACTTTTGCCTTTTCTTCCGGCGGCGTTTTCATGTTTAAAAAGCCAACAAACAACATAATTCCAGCAGTTAAAATGGCGATAGGTACAATAACTTGTTTTTTACGTGACACGGTTTATCCCTTAATCAAATCGAATAGATAGCTCATCTATTGCAATGTCGTAAGGATACATAATTTATGGTGATCAAATGCAATAAAAGTGTAACTTTCTATTACAAAACAGACATAAATTAAAAAAATAAGGAATAACTTTTAAATTTTATTAAACAACTCAATTAATAAGTTGCAAGGTGGTTTAGATAATAGGCAAACTTACCCATCTTTACCGTTTAAATGATGGGTTGTTTGCTATCCTGGATTAAATTAATTATTACTTTACAACAAGATCCTTCTTTAATTGGGTAATAAATGATTCAATAAAAGGTAAGAATAACTTTTCCGGCATTCCGCCTGATTGTGACGTCGAAACTGCATCCCACAGTTTTTCTTTGGAAGAGGTTTCATAAAGAGTTGCCACCAACATTATATAAGTACTTGTTGTATAGTATGACGGAGTTTGTCTAATTGTATAGACCCGGCCTGGGTAGCGACTAGCCCCTAAATAAAGCTTGCCCCTAACATGTATGTCTTGTGAATCAGAACCAACATATTGGCTAACTAATATGGTGTCAAAATTGTTTGCTTGAGCGTATGCAATAACCTCATCGTTTTCAACTTTCCCAGTGATTATGTTGTGTCTCGCTTCGGCACGAACACCTTGTTTGTTGAGTTCTTTTAAAAGCTCTTTTTCGTATAAAATTGCCATTTCATCATTTTCCGCTACCACGACCACAATCGTCCCTGAGAGATTTTTATTTTTTATATCGGGGCTAACCCATGAACGTTGTATGTCTGCGGTTGTTGAACAGCTGGTGATGAATAAAATAAGTAAACAAAAAGTAAGATGTTTCATTAAAACCTTATAAAAAAGAAATGTAGAAGAATAAAAATTTAGAATAAGTCGTGTTTAATCCTTCCTTGATATGAGGAGCTTATAGCCTTTAAATTATGTGTCAAGGCTTCAACCTGTGGCTCTGGCACTATGATGGTTGATATGCTGTGTCGAAACCGCAACAATGACACAGATGAAGATCAACAAAGTTACTATCGAGCAGGTTAACCTGAGCCAAGGAGTTAAGATTTAAGGCGTTAATACCATGACACTTATAGACATCAATTGAAGACTAAAATATGATGTCAGCACTTAACGAATAACAATTTGGGCAAACCATGAACAATAAAAACATTATTTTAAGCTCTGCTATGTTAATAGCCTTATGTATGACTGGCTGTAGCCAAGAAAAGCCAGCAACATCGGTAGAGTCCGCGACAGCAAAAACAGACACCACCATTGCCACATTAACTTATCCAGCCACAAAAA
>CALJHL010000035.1 GCA_938075435.1 uncultured Thalassotalea sp.
TTCAAGATTATTTTGGCTATTGCAAGTTTCGTGACTGCAAACATCAAAATGATCCGGGTTGCGCCCTAAAAACAGCACTCGAAGCAGGTAAAATTAACCCTCTCAGATTTGCTAGTTACCAGCGCATCATTGCAAGTTTAGGTGACAATAAGCTCACATCAAGATTCAATTAATACACTTAACTAGCCAATAACACGGCATTTAAATTATAATACTAACCATTGCTCGTACCAAAGGAACCTAATGTGTCACTAGATAATATTAAAATTGCATTTCAATATATGATGCCCAAGCATGGGATATCAAGGCTTGTCGGAAAATTTGCAGCCGCCAAAGCGGGTTGGTTAACAAGAGTAGCTATTGCTCGATTTATCAAAGCTTATGGCATAGATATGAGCGAAGCAAAACTGCAAAATCCAGAAGACTTTGCTACTTTTAATGACTTTTTTACCCGTGAATTGCAAGATGGTGCCCGCACCATTAACCCAGATCAAGACGAAATTTGTTATCCGGTCGATGGCGCCATTAGTCAACAAGGTGATATTGTTGACGATCAAATCATCCAAGCCAAAGGCTGTAATTATTCTTTAGTGACGTTATTAGGTGGTAAAGAAGAGACTGCAGCTCCATTTCAAGGGGGTAAATTTTCGACTATTTACTTAGCGCCAAAAGATTATCATCGTATCCATATGCCGATGGCAGGCACATTAAGAGAAATGATTTTTGTGCCGGGTGATTTATTTTCAGTGAATCCTTTAACGGCGCAAAATGTACCTAATTTATTTGCTCGTAATGAGCGAGTCGTCGCAATATTTGATACGGCAATAGGTCCTATGGCTATGGTTCTCGTTGGCGCAACTATTGTTGCCAGTATAGAAACCGTTTGGGCTGGCACAATTACGCCGCCAGCTGGCAAGCAAATACAAACTTGGAGTTACCCTAGTGAAGGTGAAAATAGTATTCACCTAGAAAAAGGTGCTGAAATGGGCCGTTTTAAACTTGGCTCAACGACAGTGTGCTGTTTTCCTGCTGATACCATAGAATTCAGTCCTGAGGCGGATGCTGAAACAGTGACTCGTCTTGGCCAGCCTTATGCCCATTTAGTGGCTAAGTAAAAATTCACCTCTGTTTTACAGGCAGTATCCTCTATAGGCTATGCCTGTCTGCCAGATATAAGTATGTCTATAGACAAAAAAGCACTGAACCCAATGGTATCAGTGCTTTTTTTACGCAGTGTGATCAAGTAGTTAAAGTTATAATTTCAACTTATAGCGTCCTTGCGAATCTTTGGTGCCAAGCAAACTCAATAACGGTTTTACATTTTCAGGAAACTTAGCACCGGGCTTGATATACCCTTGCCCAGATACGCGCATGCGATTGCCGACAAAGGCTGTAAAATCTAAACCAAGGTCATTGTCGGCGTTTACCGTTAAGCTTAAAATGCCATTTTTACAGCCTAACTCAGCTTGCAGGTTACCTAATTCAACATCCTCATCCATGGCATTAACATGGGCTTTAGACCATTGTACGTCACCTACCGCAACCTTACAGACCGGTTTTCCTAAAGCAAATTCATTTAAGCTCAGATTGATGTCACCGCCAGCTCGTAAATCGAAAGGTAACTGAAATTTAGTCAATAACTCATTTGCCCCTATATTCACTTTTGCATCGGTTATTAATAACTCAGCGCCAAAATTTGACACTTGCGCATTGCCGCGTGGACCAGAGGCTAAATTACTACCAAATTCAACATCAACCGAAGGCTGTAAATAAATTAAAGAAGAAAAGTTAAATGACCAACTAACGTTATTTATTTGTTGATTATTAACAATTAAGGTTTGCGCTCGACCATTGTATATTGAGCCACTAATTTCATTTAAATAAACGCCTTTCGGTAAGGTGATCTTGGCTAAAATTTTATCGGCTGGTGCCAGTATCAAGACAAAAAGCACATACACTAGAATAAATGCCGTTGCCGCCATTAGATATTTTTTCACTACACTGATCATCCTTTAGCTACCTGTAAGCGTCTAATTTTCACAGTGCCAGGTTTATCTGCCAATGCCACATCAACGGCCACTATAATTGCTTTTTCTTGTGCCGTTATTTGTTCCATCCAATTTAAAAAATCGTCAAATGGCACTTCATCTACCCAAACTTGTAAATCGTC
This sequence comes from uncultured Thalassotalea sp., assembly GCA_938075435.1. Taxonomy (GTDB): domain Bacteria; phylum Pseudomonadota; class Gammaproteobacteria; order Enterobacterales; family Alteromonadaceae; genus Thalassotalea_A. Next base: position 2,171 of record CALJHL010000035.1, read on the forward strand.
ACCTTGCGGTTGCATCCGCGCCACTGTAATTGACAATTTTTTAGCGGTGCGATTAATCATGCTCGACAGACTTTCAGACGATTGTTTACCACCACTGCGTTTTAGCTTCTTATAATTAACAACATTTTGCTTAACCCATAAGGCCAGCTTCTGTTGTTTTACGACTTGAACTTCGGCTTTTTCTAAATTTTCATTTAACGGTTGCCACACTAAGGTAATAAATAAAAAAACTGCCACTACAAAAGACATGATCAGGACTACCCGTTGCTCTCTTTGATTGAGATCTCGCCACCACTTTTGCATCATTTACTCCTAATATTGAATGAACCAACGACTTGATCGCCTTGATTATTCTGTGCGCCCGTTTCAACCTGTAACGAGGCTTTTTCTATTTCTGCCTTAAATTTTTCAAAGCTTTGATAATCATCAGCCGTTACCGATAAACGTATCTCATTACGTTTGCCATCATAGCGCAACGATTCTGGTTTTAATTTTGGCACCTTAATAAAGGCCGGTCTAATATCGTCTAACAATTCCAGTAATCCAGCATCGGTAATGCTACCGCCATATTCAGCCATTTTGCTATTCAGTTGCCGTTTAATGGTGTTTATTCGTACCTTCTTAGTTGCCGGGAATGCCTTTTTATAATCCGTTTCAATTTGGCTAGTTATTTGTGCTAACTCAGCGTTTAAATTCATTAAATTAACGACTTTTGCCGACAAATTTAGAGTCAGCGCCAACATGGCAATTGCAGCAACCCACAACCAATTTTTTATTACTGGCGAACGTTGCTGCTTTATTTGATAGCCACCTTGGAGAAAATTAAACGATTGTTGCTGATAACCACGAGCTAACAACAACATCGGCAGCTCTTCGGCGGCGTAGGTAATGTCAATATTGGCATTATCTATTTCTAACGGTGCATAACTGACTATGTGCTGACTAGTCTTTGCATCCGTTGTTAATTGCTGCATCAAAATGTCGACTAATGCTTGATCGACAACCAAGCCATCCCAAACAGATGTCCTTAATAATAGTTGTTGGCCAATACTAATTGCCGTCCAATTATCTTCCGCCAGGGGTAAGGCTAAAATGTCTGGCATCATATGTCTGACGACAATATTTGCTTGCTTAAACCAGCTTAGCCAGGTTTCAACTTGCGCACGAAGCGCAAAAGCGACAAAACAATTGTCTGTGCCTTGATATGCACTTGGTTTACTGGCGAAGGCAAAGAATAATTCATCAACATCTTGGGCCAATGCATCTTCCATCATGTAGGGCGCGGCACTTTTAATAGCCCGCTCAGATTTACCTGGGACAGTTAATGATTTTAATCGAACATCGGCGCCATCGACTAATACTTTAACGTCTCTAACTGCCGCTTTATCAGTTAGCTCAATTAGGGCATCTTTATTTACGAGAGTGCCACTGGCAATTTCATCACTAACTTGCTCGTTAGTGATTAACCATTGAATTGGAGCACTTTCCTGGCTACCTATGCGGATATACAAGGTTTCTTTCATTAATTGGCTCCAATGCTTCTATCGACCACTGTTATGGTCTGATCTGTATTAATTTTCAATAACGAATTCATGCTAAAATAGCTATCATTGAATGATGTTTTTGTGGATATCTTAAAGAAATCACTATCAACAACAAACTGCTGTTGATAAACACTATAGTCGCTGATACTTTTAACCGCACTCAGTGCTGCAAAATCGGCAATGTCTTTAAAGCCTTTTTCACCACGGTCGTTAATAATTTCATCGGCTTTATCACGGTCAATACCGGCAAATAAGGCTTGCAATAGCTCCGGGTTTTCAGCATTAATCGTGTTAATATTTATGCGATGCACATCGCTATTTGGCAACACACAGACAAAGTCTTTTAACGCATAAATTACCCTCGGGCTAAAATGCTCTACCAATCTTAATTCATTGACACTAGACATTAAACTGTTGGCAGCATAATAAGGGTGTTCTTTCGCGGCATAATCATTATCCTCAGCACCACCCGAACCAGAAATGGCACTATCTGCATCTAACCAATCATACAAGGAATCGGCCATTGATTCAGCTTCAAAGCTCGATATGCCTTCAAGATCTAATAATATAATTAACTCTTTAAATGAATTTTTCGCCAATTCACCTAACGTTTTCGAATTTTTCGCCCCATTGGATCCCGATGATGGTGCTGCTGGTGCTGCTGGTGTTGCTGGTGTTGCTGAGCCAGGATTGCTTGGTGAATTTGCACCTTTGGTAACGGCGGTGGTATTTGCCAGTGCATTTAAATTAAAGCATGCTTGCATATCACTAATTTCACCGCTTATTTCACCCAAATCTACTGGGAAGCTGGTTTCACCTGCTGCCCAAATTTGTCCCAAATGAGTTACTTTTTTGTCTTCGCCTTCTTTGAATGACATAGTTAATATTGCTTTGGCAAAGGCTTCTGCCCCCATAGCATACCAATAAGCCTGTTGATTGGAATTGATATTATTACTGCGCTCTATTTCAAAAATCAGGGCGGTATTCATCTTGGTTGCTAAAATCACGGCAATCGCAACCACCAACATAACGGTAATTAAGGCGACACCTTTTAGTTTAGCTCTGATCATCATCATCTCCAGACTTGATCACCCCAGGCACTAAAAATTGGCGACGAATAAACCCGAAGTCATCAATTTCAATTTCTATCGCAATGGCTAAAGGTAATTCCTTAGCAGGTATTTCCTTTACCCATTTTTTACCATTATGAAATTCAAAATCAATTTTAGTCACTGCCGTTATTAATGGTCTCATCTTTGGCTCTGCGCCGACTACTGCATCGACAAAAAGATAATGCATCCGCATTAAAACATCGTCTTCAAGTTGATAGCTTACCGCTTGTACATCACTTCTGGGGAGCATTAACCCCGGATTACGCCAACTTTGGCGAACAAAGGCAATGCCTTGAGTATCGGTAGAGTAAGATGATTCATTGCTGTAAATAAAATTATCAAGCGGAGCATCACCTTCGAGGCGTACTTTACGGCGGGTCATCTGCAGAAAGTCACGTTCCATCACCAAAAAAGCCCGTTGGATTTCATTAAGCTTTTCACTGCGTGATTTAGCCGCATCACTACTCTCTATAACGGTGGTTAGCATAGAAGTTGCCGCCAGCGACAATATCGCGAATAGGGCGATAGCAATTAACACTTCAAGTAAAGTAAAGCCTCGTGTTGCTCTCATTTCTCAGCCTTAGGATTACTTACATAAGTCATTAAACTGGTTATAGAATTATTATCTTTTTCATTTTCTCGTACTTCAATTGTGATTGCGCGCATGTTTTTATCTTCCGTAGCGAGAATTGATTGCCGCCAATACCACTCCCGACCAGCCATTTCAGTACTACCGCTGCGTTTTTTAGGCGGCCAACTTGGATCTAGATTAGCCTCCACTAACTGATTTGAAGCCACCCATTGGGCAATACTCAAACGCTGCAAATGAGCGACCCCTAGTAAACTTGAGCCAGCAACTTTTAACAGAGCTGTGCCAGCTAGTGCTAAAACCAGTAATGCGATTAGTATTTCTAACAAGGTAAAACCTTGATTGCCTTTAGTCGTTTTCATTGAAAGGCCCGGTAACCGTTAGCGGAATTGTGTAGGTGCCACTCACTTGATAATGAATAGGTTCATCGTAGTCGTCATCATAACTAAACGTTAGCGTAAACGGGCTTATGTCACCACCAGACAAAATAAACACTTGCGGGTAAATTAACTCTTCCTCATCTTCGAATGCTTGTTCTTGCTCAAACTCAGCAAACATCGATTGATCGATGAGCATTTGCTCATCAATTTCTAATTCATCAAGGGTTAGGGAAATACTAAACGGCGGGTCAAATTGTTGTAAAGTAAAACTATCGGCCTTGGGCACTGGTACCCAGCGCATGCCATCAAACGCTAAAAACGTATAACTATTTTCTTCCACGTACAAGCCGAGCTCTATATTGTTCAATAAAGAGTACTCACTGGCCAAATTAAATAAAGCCGCAAATCTATTACTGTGCTGTTCGAGCTTATCTTCTACCGGAGAAGAAGTAATATTAGCAACGATGATATTTAATAAAAAACCAATTACCACTACTACTAGCATTACTTCTATAAGGGTAAAGCCCCTGCTGTTGTTTTTCATTGGCAATCAGCTCGATTTTAACCCTGTTTAGTTATAAGAATAGTTTACTGAAATTCACCAAGGTTCCAATTACCGATATCATCTTCGGTTCCTGGTTCACCATCTGGACCGACGCTGAAAATATCAATTGCGCCATTTTCGCCTGGATTTAATAATAAATATTCACTGCCCCATGGGTCAACAGGTATGCGTGGTAAGTAACCACCTTCAGGAAAACGACGCGGTAATGGCTCAATATCGGTTTCTTCAACTAACGCCTCAATGCCTTGATCGGTTGTTGGGTATTTATAATTATCTAATTTATAAAGTTTTAATGAGGTCTCTAAAGCACCAATATCTGAAACCGCTTTTTGTAGCATCGCTTTGTCGCGGTTACCCATAAGGTTAGGTACCACTAAGGAACCTAATATTCCTAAAATTACGATCACCACCATCACTTCTAATAATGTAAAACCTTGGGCTTTTTTAAACTGTCTAACTTTCATTTCTACTACCTATATCAAAGTGTTTAATTGCATAATCGGCTGAATAATTGCCATTACAATAAATAATACCACGCTAGCCATCACAACCATAAGGGCGGGTTCAAAAATCTTTAATGAAATGCTAACCGTGGCATCAAATTCTCGATCTTGGTTATTGGCGGCACGTTCTAACATTTGTTCTAATTCACCACTTTTTTCACCACTGGCGATCATATGAAGCATCATTGGCGGGAACAAATTAGTTTGCTTCAGAGAGGTTTGTAAACTTGCCCCTTCACGAACTTTTTCCGCGGCCTCTTTAACTCTAGCCTTGATGTAAACGTTAGTGAGTACTTCCCCCGCTATTTTCATACTTTCCAATAATGGCACGGCACTCGCAGTACAAATACTTAAAGTACGAGCAAATCGAGCGGTATTCAAACCGCGGGTTACCTTACCCATAATGGGTAAAAATAACGAACGTCGATGAACGGCCATTAAAAACTTCGGCTTTTTCAGCATTTGCTTAAAGATCGTCGACGACAGCACAATAAGGCCGATGATCCATAATATATACTCTTGCAAAAACTCACTAACTGCGATTAAAAACATGGTCGTGCCAGGAAGCTCCTGACTCATGTGTTCAAACTGGCCAACGATTTCTGGTACTACGGCAATTAACAAAATAGTAATAACCCCAACCGCAATAATGGTCATAATGATGGGGTATATTAATGCTTGAATAAGTTGCGAACGCATATATTGACGCTTTTCGGTATAGTCGGCGAGTCGGTTTAAAACATTATCTAAATGTCCCGATTTTTCACCCGCTGAAACCATGGCGCGAAACAGTTTATCAAAAACATGAGGAAACTCAGCCATCGACTCAGCCAAGCCATAACCTTCGGTAACTTTTGAACGTACCGACATGATCATGCTTTTCATTTTATCTTTTTCGCATTGCTCTGCAACCGCGACTAAGGCTTCTTCTAACGGTAAACCCGATTCAACTAATGTCGCCAATTGTCTGGTAATAAGCGCTAATTCAGTAGCAGATACCTTTTGGCTGCTAAAAGACCGGCCACTAGCTTGTTGTTTGGCCTTGGCTAAGCTTGCAGTTACTTCGATAGGGATCAAGCCTTGATCTCTTAATAAACTGCGCACCTGCCGGGCATTATCGCCTTCAACAACACCTTTTTTATTTTTACCGCGTGCATCAACGGCTTGATAGTCAAAAGCCGCCATAGTTAACCTTCCCTTGTAACCCGTAATACTTCTTCCAAAGTAGTTATTCCAGCAATTACTTTGTCAAAGCCATCGCGGCGAATACTTGGCGTATTGGCGCGCACAAATTTTTCAATAGCTTGCTCGCCTTCACCATTGTGAATTTTCTCTCTTACTTTATCGTCAACTACCAACAACTCATGAATACCAGTACGACCGCGATAACCCGTATAATTACAACTTATACAACCTTTAATGCTGAATATTTTTTGGCTTTGACTGTCTGGCATACCCAATAAATTGGCCTCTTCATCAGTAGGGTAATGACTCACCTTACATTCGACACATAACTTTCTAACCAAGCGCTGCGCTAAAACTCCGAGCAAACTTGAAGACAATAAGAAAGGTTCAACTCCCATATCTTCAAGACGGGTAATTGCCCCCGCGGCAGTGTTGGTATGCAAGGTAGACAAAACTAAATGACCCGTTAAACTGGCTTGCACGGCAATTTGCGCTGTTTCTAAATCGCGGATCTCACCGACCATAACCACATCGGGATCTTGCCTTAAGATTGCTCGTAGGCCACGGGCAAAAGTCATATCAACTTTGGTATTTACTTGAGTTTGACCTATGCCTTCAATGGCGAATTCAATAGGGTCTTCAACGGTAAGAATATTACGTTCATTGGCATCAATTTGCGCCAAGCCAGCATAGAGTGTGGTACTTTTACCAGAGCCCGTTGGGCCGGTAACCAAAATAATGCCATGCGGTTTATTGATGACTTGGGTAAAGGTTTTACGACCTTGCTCAGTCATTCCTAAATCTTTTAGATTGAGGCGGGCAGCATTTTTATCGAGTAACCGTAATACCACGCGTTCACCATGACTAGAAGGCATAGTCGATACCCGAACATCAACAGCCCGGCCGGCGATGCGCAATGAAATACGGCCATCTTGCGGAACTCGTTTCTCGGCAATATCAAGCTTTGCCATAACCTTAATACGTGACACCAGCATTGATGCAAGCTTGCGGTTTGGTTGAATAACCTCGCGTAGAACGCCATCGACTCGAAAGCGAATTTTCAACACTTTTTCAAATGTTTCAATATGAATATCGGAAGCCGCTTCTTTTATGGCTTCACTTAACATCGCATTGATCAATTTGATGATAGGCGCGTCGTCTTCATTTTCTAATAAATCTTCCGATTCATGGATTTCATCGGCTAATGAATAGAGATCGGCTTCGTTGCCAATATCTTCCATCATTTGTTTCGCTTCAGAGGAATCGCGCTGATAGGCAATGGTAAGTAACTGTTCAAATTCATCAGCTGCATGTTGCTTGATGGCAAAACTGCTGGTTAAAAAGCGGCGCACTTCCAATAAAATGTCAGCACTAACTTTTGCAGTGCAATGCAATAAAAAGCCATCGTCGGTAATTTCCACAAGCACACTGTGGCGCTTAGCAAAACCAAACGGCAAGCGATAACGATATTCGCTAGAATTCTCATCGTCCAACACCAAGTCCTGCTCGACAGCAGCCGACGTTGCTAATAGGTCGGTTGACAAATCATCTGTGCTTATGTCAGTTGGTGCATTATCGCTATTGCTCATTATCATTTTGCTCTACTACTGGTAAGCCTTCACCCAGGTTATCTATGGCTTTTTGTTCCATATAATCATCAAAGGTTGGTGGCAACTCAAGATCATCTTTCCACTCTGGTAACAGTGGTAACGTCGCATTATCAAGTAATGCTAAGCCTTCTTCTTGTTTGCGTAATTGATCGGCGCGCATATAATTGTACTTTTCTTTCGATATGCTATTTAAGATATCGCCTTCACGAATAATCGTCGGCTTGATAAAAACCATCAAGTTACGCTTACGGGTTGTACTACCAGTAGAGCGGAATAACGCGCCAAGAAATGGAATGTCACCTAAAAGAGGCACTTTCTGTTGGCTTTCTTGCACATCTTCATCAATTAAACCACCCAGAATAATGGTCGCGCCACTATCGACCATAACAGTGGTTTTAATTTCACGTTTATTAATAGAAATATCAACACCCGTAGTACCACTTACGCTCGACACTTCTTGCTCTATGGTTAACTGCACTCCTGAGCCTTCGTTTACTTGTGGGGTGACTTTTAATTTAACGCCGACTTCTTTGCGTTCAACGGTTTGAAATGGGTTAGCATTATTACCACTGGCAGTCGAACCGGTTAGAATAGGCACTTCTTGACCAACAATAAAGTAAGCTTCTTCGTTATCTAAGGTAGTAATGCTCGGTGTTGCTAAAATATTGGAATTGGTATCGCCACTAACCGCTTGCACAATCGCGCCCCATCCATTGTTGACCACACCATACATCATGCCATTCACGTTACCCAATAATTGGGCTAAGATACTGTAATCTCCATCAGAGTCTGGATTATTAGAGCGAGTGGTACTGCCATCGGGATTAACGATTACAGTTTGCGCAGCTTCTTCCGGTTGGGCAGCAACAACACCGGCCGCAACACCACTGATGGGTACTACGCCATTGTTAAATTGGGTAAAACCACCTTCCTCATGAAACCATTGTACGCCAAGTTGCGAACCTTCAGTTTCA